>JANNOU010000118.1:0-1914 GCA_031399305.1 Leptolyngbya sp. SOY_34_metabat_272 | reverse complement strand
TAGAAGTGGTAGCAGACCCTTCCAGGGGGTTTTAGAAGAGCCCGCTAGGTGACGACCCCGTTGGATGCCTGTGATTGGCGACAGCCAACCACGGCTTGCTCTGTGTTGCAATCAACCAGGATGTCAAAGAGCACCGCTCCGCCGCGCAAAATCAAACACCGCCGCAGCCGGAGCGCACCGCGAGCGTGCAGTTTTGGCAGTCGCCCAGCGGCATGTACAAATGCTGCAAGCCGCGTGCCAAGCTAGGAGAGAAAAAAAGGGGATAAGTCCAATTATTGACTTGGGGAGCGGCGTGCGATACCCTCAGCGCTATGCCCCGAACTGCTCGCATTGCGCCCGGCGGGTTTGTCTTTCATGTCCTCAATCGAGGCAATGAGCGCCGCACCATCTTCGAGTCCGAGGGGGACTACCTCGCCTTTCTGCGCGTGCTGCGCGAAACGACGGAGGAAGTGCCGCTGCGGATTCTGGCCTGGTCCCTGATGCCCAATCATTGGCACTTGCTCCTCTGGCCGCGCGAAGACGGCGAACTGGGCCGCTTCATGCAGCGCCTGACCACCACGCACGTCCGTCGCTGGCGATTGTTTCGGCACAGCGTCGGGCACGGCCACCTGTACCAAGGAACCTACAAGTCGTTCCCCGTCCAGGACGACGACCACTTCTACACCGTGTGTCGCTATGTCGAACGCAACGCCCTGCGTGCCCGGCTGGTGAAACGGGCCGAGGCCTGGCCCTGGAGCAGCCTGGGAGCACCCCACCATCTGCAGGCCGCTGCCGAAAGCCCCTCCCCCACCTCGTGGCCTGTTTCGAAGCCGCGAGACTGGACGGCCTACGTCAACCAACCGCAGACCGAAGCGGAAGTCGAGGCGATTCGGGTGTCGATCGCGCGTGGCCGGCCCTTTGGCAGTCCGACGTGGCAAAAGCGCACGGCGTCGCGGCTGGGGCTAGAATCGACCTTTCGCCCGCGCGGCCGACCAAAAAAGGAGTAGTCGAAGCCACTAATTGGACTTATCCCCTTTTCCTGCCCCCCTTTTCCTGCCCGTCAAAAGACGTAGTACAAGTGCGAGGAGTACATTCAAATGAGTCGTTGTGTTATTTGTCTGACATTGGCAGTTTCATTGTCATTGACTTGCTTTGTCGGAGCATCTGATCGCATTACAGTTCCAATTCCTCATGACGATTCACGCATCCGTGCAATCGTCCAACAGTCGCCACAGTCACAAGAGTCAGCGGTGTTGCTTACGCTCATTGAATCACTCGCTACTGCAGACAGAACAGCCTTAAGAAGGGATGTGCTGTTTCCAAATTGCTTTGGGCATCTATCCAAGGAAAAGGTCGAGGAGAAGGTAGGAGCGTCGATCGAATGGGATTCATCGCGATACGCTCGTCCGTCTGCGGGCGCGGAAACTGTGTTCCCTTCAACCTTGGACAAGGAACAAATAGGCATACTTGATGTGACACCACAGTTCTATGAGCTCAAGGGCATCGGCGGGATAGTTGTATACTATGCCGCGGACAAGAGGGCCATAGCGCCCGCCGTCGTGTATTTGCTTGTCGACGATAACTTTGTGCCACTTCGCGGAGAGCCCGACGTCGCCAAACGGCTCAATTGGGAAGTGTCGCGGCTCAAAAAGATCAAAGACTGGCTTAGCATCCCTGAGAGCGTCGAAAAAGCTGATAATGGCGAATGGGCGATCAAACGCAAAGGAAATGGTGAGAGTTGAGCTGTGATGCAATGACCTACCATGCCGACCTGCGGCAGCAAGAACGGGAGGTGTAGCTTGGCCAGAACCTGCTTCTTCTGGGACGAACTCGAAGACAACATCGTCGAGGAATTCGACGATGGGGGCGTCACGATCGCCGACTACACGACCGAGCCCAACCACTTCGGCAACGTGATCAGCCAGCACCGTAATG
>JANNOU010000220.1:0-2751 GCA_031399305.1 Leptolyngbya sp. SOY_34_metabat_272 | reverse complement strand
CACGACGTGAACGCCCTCGTTAAACTTGCCGGATACGACCCTGGGTATCTCGATCAGATGCGGCCGGTGAGCAAACTCGGGGACTGATCGTTCCTGGCGCTGAAAAAACCGGCGCAGATAGAGAACGATCGCGGAGCGGGTGTGCAGTTCAGTCTCCACGCTACGCCTCGCGCGCCGGTGGGCACGTCACTAAATCACCAAGGAAACCATCATGCTGACATTGACCGTCGTAGCGCCGGGAGGCGCCGCCGTGCCTAAAGGCGCGCGCCTCTACAAGCTCACGGCCGACCAAGTGAGACGGCGCCAAAACATGCTCGAACCCGTGACCGAGGGGACGGACGACAAGAAGCGGACGCTTCCTATGATCACCGTGGCACTTGCCGGTGTGGGCGTCATGTTCAAGAAGGGCGAGACGATCACCGTCGACGAGGCGCTGATCAAGGCTCTCGCAAAAGACGGATGGGCCGACGCTGAGGGCAGGACCGGCTCGATCGCGAACACCGCCGCAGTCGCCGGCACGCCTCCGGTCGGCCCCGCCGTCACCGACACCGACACCGCGCTCGTCGCGGTGACGCAGTCGCCGTCGATCGCCGTCGTGAAGTCCGCGGTCCCGGGCACGGTGTCGGCGGCCGGTGACGCCGTCACCTACTCGTTCGTCGTGACGAACACGGGCAACGTCACCCTCACCGCGGTCGGCGTGGTCGATCCGCTCCCCGGCCTCTCGGCCGTCACCTGTCCGGCCAGCACGCTTGCGCCAGGTGGTTCGACGACCTGCTCGGCGTCGTACGCTGTCTCGCAGGCCGATGTCGATGCGGGCTCGATCGCGAACACTGCCGCCGCCTCTGGCACACCTCCGGTCGGTCCCACCGTGACCGACACCGACACGGCCCTCGTCGCCGTGGCCCAGTCGCCGTCGATCAGCCTGTCCAAGTCGGCCACCCCGGCGTCGGTGGCGGCGGCCGGCGAACTCGTGTCGTACTCGTTCGTCGTGACGAACACCGGCAACGTCACGCTCAGCGCGGTCGCCGTGACGGACCCGCTGGCTGGCCTGTCGGCACCCGTGTGTCCCGGGACCACGCTGGCGCCAGGTGGCTCGATGGCGTGCGCCGCGGGCTACGCCGTCACACAGGCCGACGTCGACGCCGGTTCGATCGTCAACACCGCCACCGCGACGGGCACACCGCCGACCGGGCCGTCCGTGTCGGGCACCGACATCGTCACCGTGACGGTGGGGCAGAGCGCGTCGATCGAACTCGTGAAGTCGGCCACGCCGGCGACGGTGACGGGTACCGGCGAGGCGGTGGCGTACTCGTTCGCCGTGACGAACACCGGCAACGTCACACTCACCGGTCTCACCGTGACCGACCCGTTGCCGGGCCTCTCGCCAATCACGTGCCCGGTGAGCTCGCTCGCTCCGGGAGCGAGCACCACGTGCACTGCCACGTACGCCGTGACGCAGGCAGACGTCGACTCGGGTCGCATCGACAACGTCGCGACCGTCGTCGGCACGCCGCCGGTCGGCGCCGCCGTGAGCGATGTCGCGACGACGACGGTCACCGCGGTCCGCACGCCGGCGATCAGCCTGGTGAAGGCGGCCGATGTGGTCGCGGTCGCGGCCGCGGCCGACCCCGTCGTCTACTCGTTCCAGGTGAGCAACACGGGCAACGTCACCCTCACTGCCCTCACGGTGTCGGACCCGCTGCCCGGCCTGAGCTCGGTCTCCTGCCCGGTGTCAGTCCTCGCACCGGCGGCGTCGACCACGTGCACGGCGACGTACGCCGCCACCCAGACCGACCTCGACGCCGGTGGCATCGACAACACCGCGACCGCCACCGGCACCCCGCCGGGTGGGGCTCCCGCCGTCACGGCATCCGACACGCTGTCCATCCCGGCCCTCCAGTCCGCCTCGATCGCCCTCGCCAAGGCCGCCGCGCCGACGACGGTCAGCGCGGCAGGCCAGACCGTCGCCTACTCGTTCGCGGTGAGCAACACCGGCAACGTGACGCTCGGCGGGCTCACCGTTTCCGATCCGCTGCCAGGCCTGACCGCCGTGACGTGCCCGATCGCCACGTTGCCGGTGGGTGCGTCGACGACGTGTTCCGCGTCGTACACGGTGACGCAGGCCGACGTCGACGGCGGCGCCATCACGAACACGGCGACGGCGTCAGCGACCCCGCCTGCCGGCCCGGCCGTCACCGCGGTCGACACCGTGCTCGTCGCCGCCACCGCAGCGCCGTCGATCTCGCTGGCGAAGTCGGCAACGCCGAACAACGTCGTCGCCGCGGGGCAGACGATCACGTATTCGTTCGTCGTGACGAACACCGGCAACGTCAACCTCACCGGCATGACGGTTATCGATCCGCTGCCTGGCCTGAGCGCGATCGCGTGCCCGGTGACGTCGCTCGCTCCCTCGGTCAGCACCACGTGCACCGCCACCTACGTGGCGACGCTCGCGGACCTCGCCGCCGGTGCCAACAACAACCCCGCCCCCGCCGGGGCGGACCCTCCCGTCGGCGGCCCGGTCTCGGACGCCGGCGCTGCTTCGGTCACCACGATCGAGGCGCCGGCCGTCCAGCTCGTCAAGACGGCGGCACCGGCGACGGTGAACGCTCCCGGTCAGGCGGTCACCTACTCGTTCGTGGTGACGAACACCGGGAACGTCACGCTCTCCGGTATCGCCGTCACCGATCCGCTGGCCGGGCTCGGTGCGGTGTCTTGCCCGGCGAGCTCGCTCGCGCCGGGAAGTTCGAC
>JANNOU010000022.1:0-6152 GCA_031399305.1 Leptolyngbya sp. SOY_34_metabat_272 | reverse complement strand
TCGGCGGTCAGTGCCGCATCCTGAGGCAACCGTCGAAGGATGTCCCGGTACTCGGTGCGCCAGGTCGTCTCACTCTTGGGCGTTCGAGCCCGGCGCTGGAAGTAGTGCCGCTCGAAGCGCTCGATCCACTCCTGAACCGTGACAGGAGCCGCCACCGGCGCTAGTGCCGTTTTCTTCAGGTAGGGCTCCCAAGAGAAGCGGCCTGCGTCCAGTAGCACTCCTACCTTGCGGGCCTCAGCCTCTGCCAGCTTCACGCCCTCGCCGTTGGCGTGTACACCAAGAGCCAGACGCTGCTGATGAGCCTGCTCCTTGCCGCTGCCAGGCTTGGGAGGGAAAGTAGCCCGAAGGTAGAGCCTGCCTCCGATTGCCTGAAGTTGCACCCCTACATGCGCACTTTTGAGCCGTCCATTCGCTTGGGCTAGTCGCTCGTCAAACATCCATCCATGCTGCCTAGATTTTGCTTAGATAGTTCCGCAATCGCTTGCGGCTCTAACTTTGCAGGCACACGTACACACAAAAAAGGGTGTTACCCCGTAGTAACACCAGCAAAACAGACGATTGCGATACTCACCCTTTTCTGTACTAGATGCGCCGCGAAGGACTCGAACCTTCAACCAGCGGATTAAGAGTCCGATGCTCTACCATTGAGCTAGCGGCGCAGGAACCCGGACTTTTTACCAGCCTCTAACACTAGCATATCTGAGGGGCCCAAGGGAACGGCTCGGTTTTGGCTAGGAGCGGCAGAAGCAGACTCAGGCCCGCTACAGGGCTACCTGAGTCTAGAGCTCTGCTTCGCTGTCGCTGCCCCAGATCTGGGTCTTGAGCTTGTCGAAGTCTTTGGACAGATCCTTACGGCTGGAGGCAAACAGCAGATAGCGCCAGACAAACCAAGCGCTATAGCCGAACCCGATTAGCTCTAGGCTAGGAGCTAGCAACGGCACGACATCAATGACTTTCAGCAGCGCGGCCACAAATACCACAAAGGGGATGGAGAGCGCGAGGATGCTCAGCCCCTTGACCGGCGTCTGGTAACGATCCAGAAAAGCTGTCAGTTGGTCGGGCACTTCAGAGGTCAGCCAAGCCAGGCGCTGACCCAATTGCTGCCACTGATTGTCGGTTGATTCGGCCTTCGGCTCGGGCGGCAGCTTGGCAAGGATTGTAGTCTGGGCAGGCACGGTAGGATCAGCCGGGAGACTGACGGTCGTGGCCTCGGCCTCAGGCACTTGAACCGTCTCCGAGTAAAGGACTTCTGTATCTTGATTTTCGGCGCTCATGGTAGTCCTACGGGGGAACTGGACAAGGTAGACTCAGGATGAGACCAACCTGAACAACCTCACCCCAAGGTTAATACTCCAACGTTAACGCAGACCCTACCCCTTCCCAATCTCCTTTCAGAACGATCCTCCTCGCATGAGCGAAGCTGCCCAAACCTCCCGCCGCCTCTACCAAACCGGCCAGAGCGCTTTTGAGCGCGGCGATTATCGCGAAGCTGTGCAAAGCCTGGAAAAGGCAGCAGCCCTGAGCGCCCGTGGTTCGGCGCTAGGGGGCGAAATCCAAACCTGGTTGGTCACTGCTTACGAAGCGGCAGGTCAGCGAGCCGAGGCGCTAACGCTCTGCCGTCAGCTGGTCCGGCACCCCAGCTCAGAAGTTAGAAAGCAGAACAAGCGACTGCTCTACATCCTGGAGGCCCCGATTCTCCAGCGCCGCCCGGAGTGGCTGAACGAGATCCCTGACTTGAAAAGCCTGACGGAGGCGGAGCCCCAGGACCGTCTTGGCACTGCCAGCTCCAAATCTAGCCAGCGCCGACCCCAAACGTTTAACCAGCCTCAGGAGCCGCTTGAGGTCAACAGGCGCGAAAATACTGGCTTTCTCTGGATTGCTCTGGCGGTGGCGCTGGGTAGCTTAATCTGGTTCGGCTGGTTCGCCTAGCAGCTGGCTAGGGGCTCGGTTCAGACCTCAGGCCCTGCTCAATCATCGCTTCGGCTTCTAGCGACAGGGCGCGCAGGGCCTCCAGCAGGGGCGGCGGCGCCTCTTGCCAGAGTTTACGGGTGTGGGCTTCGAGCAGACGCTCGGCCATATCTCGCAGCGCCCAGGGATTTTTGGCTCGGACAAACGCTTGAACTTCTGGATCGAGCAGGTAGGCTTCGGCAATGCCCTGATACATGAAGTCCTCCACGCAGTGGGCAGTTGCATCGTAGGCAAAGACGTAATCTACAGTAGCGGCCAGCTCGAACGCGCCCTTGTAGCCGTGGCGCAGGACACCCGCGATCCACTTAGGATTGATCACTCGCGAGCGGTACACTCGAGCCATTTCCTCGGCCAGGGCACGAATACGGGGGCGCTCGGGGCGGGAGTGATCGCCGAAGTAGGTCGCGGGCTGGACACCGCTGAGCGCACGCACGGCAGCGGTCATGCCGCCCTGGAACTGGTAGTAGTCGTCGGAGTCCACGAGATCGTGCTCCCGATTGTCCTGGTTATGCAAGACAATCTGCAAGCCGCCTAGGCGTTGGCGAAACGCTTCAGGGGCGCTTTTGCCCTCGCCGTCGCGGGTGTAGGCGTAGCCGCCCCAGTTGAGGTAGGCCAGAGCCAGATCCTGTTCGTCTTGCCAGTTCTGGGCTTCGATCAAGCCCTGCAGCCCTGCTCCGTAAGCGCCTGGCTTGGAGCCGAACACACGATACTGCGCCCGCGCCTGAGCTTGGGCCGCATCCAATCCCGCTTGCTGCCAGGTCTCAGCATCCTGCAGGACCTGAGCGGCTAGGGGGTTTTGCTCAGTGGGCTCATCAAGCTGGGCCACAGCTTGCACAGCATGGTCGAACAGGCTGATTAGATTGGCGAAGGCGTCGCGGAAGAAGCCGGAGATGCGCAGCGTGACATCGACCCGGGGACGGCCCAGCGCGCTGAGCGGCAAGATCTCAAAGTCCACTACCCGGCGCGAGGGACCGTCCCAGACAGGTTGAACGCCCAGTAGCGCCAGCGCCTGAGCAAGGTCGTCACCGCCCGTGCGCATAGTGGAGGTACCCCACACCGACAGGCCCAGACTGCGGGGATACTCGCCGTGGTCCTGGGTGTAGCGCTCGACCAAAGCTTCTGCAGCGGCGCGACCCAACGCCCAAGCCGTCTCGGTGGGAATGGCGCGAATGTCCACGGAGTAGAAATTGCGCCCGGTGGGCAGAACATCGACGCGCCCGCGACTGGGTGCGCCGCTGGGGCCACTGGGCACATAAGCTCCGTCTAAGCCATGCAGCAAATGGGTGAGTTCTTGCTCGGTCTGCTGGAGCGCAGGCCACAGGTCTTGCTGGATCCACCGGAGCAGCTGGTCTAGCGCAGGATTGGCTGCCCCCAGCTTGGCAGTCTGGGGGGGAGTAGAGAGCAACGCCTCGACCGATTCAGCTGCGCAGGCTTCTAACGCTTCGACTGCGTCGCCGACAATTCGGCAGGGGCGGTTGAGCTGGGCTTGCAGGGCTGGGGGCAGGTCGGTGTAGGTTTCTCCCAGGTCGGCTGTGAGCGGGTCGAAGTCTAGCTGCCACTGTGCGGCCAGCGCTTGGGTGAGGCCCGGTCGTCCGGCCTGGGGGCTGCGGGCCAGAGCCAGCAGCAGATCGCGCAGGAGGCGTCCCTGGGGGCAGTGGCCGAAGATGTGCAGGCCGTCGCGAATCTGAGCTTCCTTGAGTTCGCACAGGTAGCCGTCGGCACGGGTCAGAAATTCGCTGAGCGAACCAGCGGCCTGGGTGCCCAGGTCATGGTGCAGGTTCTGCTGGCGAACCAGCTCGGCGATGCGCGCCTCGATTGGCTTCAGCCGCGTCGGGTCAAGGCTTTGGGCTTCGTAGTACTCGTCGATCAGCCGCTCCAAAGCCTGTAAGGGGCCGTAGAGTTCTGCTCGCGTCAGCGGTGGCGTCAGATGGTCTACGATCACTGCCTGCGCCCGCCGCTTGGCCTGAGCCCCTTCGCCAGGGTCGTTCACGATGAAGGGGTACAGGTGGGGCAGGGCTCCCAACACGGCTTCGGGAAAACAGTCGGGCGACAGGGCCAGGCTTTTGCCGGGCAGCCACTCCAGGTTGCCGTGCTTGCCCACATGCACGACGGCCTGCGCCTGAAAGTGCTGTCGCAGCCAGGCGTAGAAAGCCAGGTAGGCGTGGGGCGGCTCCAGATCTGGGGCGTGATAGTTCAGAGCAGGGTCCAGCTCGTAGCCTCGGGGCGGCTGAATGCCCACAAACACCCGGCCCAATTGCAGCCCCACAATTGGGAAACCTGCTGAGCGCAGGCGCGGGTCCTGGTCTGGCGGTCCCCAGCGTTGAGAGATCCGCGCTTGCACCGCAGGCGAGAGGCTCGCGAAAAAGGTCTGGTAGTCGGCCAGCGACAGGCTTTGCCAGACGGGCCGTAAATCTTGGGCCTCCGGGTCGTGGGTGCTGCGGCTGGTGAGACGGGCGATCAACTCGTCGCCCGTTTCAGGTAGGTCGGCAAGGTCATAACCGGCTTGTTGCAGAGCTGCCAGGATGGCCACGCAACTGGCCGGAGTGTCGAGCCCAACGCCATTGGCCAGCCGTCCATCGCGGGCGGGGTAGTTGGCCAGCACCAAGGCCAGTCGACGCTCCGGGGCTGGCGTGCGCCGCAGGCAGACCCAGTTGGCCGCCAGCTCAGCCACAAATTCAATGCGATCGGGCCTGGGTGCGTAGGCGACTAGGTCGGTTTCCAACTGCTGGTCCTGGGCTTGCACGGCCTTGAACGAGACAGCACGGGTGATCAGCCGACCGTCTACTTCGGGCAGCGCCACGTTCATGGCCACATCGCGCGGAGACAGACCCTGGGGACTGGCGGCCCAAGCCTCGACCGTGCCGCTACTCAGAATCACTTGCAGCACGGGGACATCCAAGCGCTGCCAAAGGTCCAAATTGGGCTGGGCGTCGTCGAGCTTGGCCAGCGAGAAACTGGTCGTGTTCAGCAGGATATCGGTGCCGCTCAGATAGTCCAGCAGCGCCTCGGGCAAATCGGGGTCGCGCAGAGAGTACACAAACACCGGCTTGGGCGCGAGGCCGCGCTGGTGTAGGGCCAGACACAGCGCGTCGATCACAGCGGTGTTGCCCGCCAGGAGGTGGGCTCGGTAGAACAGCAGGCCAGCGGTGCCCTGCGGCGGGGTTGGCTCGGGGGGCTGCCAGGCGTAAATCCCCAGTCGAGGCAGGGTCTGCGGGGGGGGCGGCTGATAGGTCGTGCCCAGCGCCTGGTCGGCCAGGAATTGTAGGGCATGGGTTGTGTTGGGCACCCCGCCCTCGGTGAAGTAGCGCCAGAGCCGGTCCACCACGAGCAGCGGTGCCGTGGAGTGGCTGGCCAGGTCTGGGTCGGGCTTGTCGTCGCCCGGCAGGACCAGCAAGCAGGCACCGGTCTGCGCGACCAGCTCCTTGAGCACTTCCAAGCCGTAGGACCAGTAGGCCCGCCCGCCCAGCAGGCGCACGACGATGCCTCGCGCCTGGCGCAGGACCTCTTCGGCGTAGGTGTCGATGCTGAGCTGCTGTTGCAGATTGAGCAGGCTAGCAACTCGCACAGCCGGGAAGTCCTCGGGCAGGTTTTGCCTCGCCGCTGCCAGGACCTGAATGTCGGTGTCGGCTGCGGTGAGCACGACCAAGGGCGCGGCGCTCTGCTCAATAAAGACGACGCCCTGAGTGTCTGGGCTCCAACCGCCAGGCAGAGCGGCTAGACGATGCATGGCGGTCTCAGATTCAAGTCGCGATTGTCCAAGTGTCCAAGTGAACGATGGGCTGGCAAGCTATCATACCTGCCTTCGCTCAGACGCTGAGCGGTAGAGTTGAATAGAAGCCTCAGCGCTGAACCCGAGAGTTGGTCCCAATGGTTACGACCCCCATCAGCCTCAATGCTGGCGCGGTGCTTTCTTTGGAGGATTGGCGGCTCAATCCCCCAGAGTCAACCGAATGGGTAGACGGCAAGCTGATTGAAAAAAGTGGCATGGGGCTCAGGCACAGTCGAATTCAGGCCAGACTCGGTCGTCTCTGGGGCAGTTATCTCGACAGATGAGTTGTTGGCTTGATTTATGAACTATTTCGCTCAGGCTCGTGTTTGTCTGGCTCTGATCTTGGCTGCAATTTTGGCTCTGAGTTCGGGCGGGGTCGCGCTGGCTGCGGGCAGCACGGCTGTGCTGCCCGCAG
>JANNOU010000211.1:0-42618 GCA_031399305.1 Leptolyngbya sp. SOY_34_metabat_272 | reverse complement strand
GGTGCCGACCTGGGCGGACGTGCTGAACCGGGCGAACCTGGGCATGGAAGTGATGCACGAGCGCAATGCGCACAACTTCCCGCTGGACCTGGCCTCAGGTGCAGCCACCCCTCTCGCTCTCTCTGCTCCCTCTATCAACGGTTAATTTTCTAGCCTTCCTGGCATAGAGCAAAAGGGGAGCCTCCGGGCTCCCCTTTTGGTTGTGCATGGGTCTCGATCAGACCTTAGCGGTTCTACTTCCAGGTTCTGATCTCGGTTCTTGGCGCTGAGAACTCCAAGCTTGAAGTTCTCAGCTCGGCGCTTGGAGCCCATCGCTCGGATCTGCCAGCCCATCACTCGCAGACCGGAGTAAATGGCTTAGAGCGCCGCGCAAAAAACTCGAAACTTCGGCTTTCAAGCTCAGCGGACGGAGCAAAATACCTGAGCCGCACAGCAAAAAGCCGGAAGCCTGAAGCTCAGCGCTCGACTCTGGCCTAGCCTACCTGAGAACCGTCTCAGCTTCCGACCAGGGGCCAGAGCCATCGGTTACGCTAGGTCTTTGAGGTTTGCTTGAGGTCACCCGCATGGACCCGTTGCGCGATCGCTTCCAAAATGACTCAGGCTGGCAACCAGAATCACAGAAACCGTCTGAACGCACCGAACTGACCTGGCTGATCGGCGCAGCTGTACTGACCTTGGTCCTGTGGCAGGTTCCCTACGGAAATTACATTCTCTATCCCTTCAGCATCCTGGCAACCTGGTTCCACGAAATGGGACATGGACTAATGGCCATGCTGCTGGGCGGCGATTTCCTGCAGTTGCAGATTTTTGCGAACGGTTCTGGGGTGGCACAGCACAGCGGCCCTCTTTTCCTGGGGCCGATTGGGCGGGCGCTGGTGGCTGCCGCCGGGCCAATGGGTCCTGCCGTCGCAGGCGCGGGTCTGATTTTGGCATCCAATCGCCTGAGCCGGGCCAAGCTGGTGCTGCTGACCCTAGGGGGGGCGCTGTTGCTATCAGACCTAATCTGGGTGCGTTCGGCGTTTGGGCTAGTAGCGGTGGGCGCAATCGGCGCAGCGGTGCTCTGGCTGGGCCTGCGAACCTCGGGCTGGCTGCAGAGCTTTGTAGTGCAATTTCTGGGCGTGCAGGCCTGCATCAGCACCTACCACCAGCTCGACTACCTGTTCATGAATCAGGCTGTGATCGGTGGGCGGCTGCTCCTGTCTGACTCTGCCCAGATTGCCCAGCAGCTATTGCTGCCCTATTGGTTCTGGGGCGGGCTGATGGCAGCCGCGTCGCTAGTGCTGCTAGTCAAGAGCCTGCAAGTCGCCTACGGCAAATAGCTTGCCCGTAGGCTAGTGCCGACCTTGGAGCTGGCGCACCAGATGCACCAGTTCCGGCACAATCAACTGCTCGGTGGCTAGCTTGACCGCGCCGCTGGAGCCGGGCAGCGAAAACACCAGTCGTCCCCGGTAAACGCCCGCCACTGCCCGCGAAGCGATCGCGCGTGAGCCAATTTCCTGATAGCTCAGGGCACGAAACAGCTCGCCAAACCCCGGCAGTGTTTTCTCTAGCAGCGCTTCTAGGGCGTCGTAGGTGGTGTCGCGAGGGGCGATGCCAGTGCCGCCGTTGAACAGGATCACTTCGATGTCGGGCCTCTGGCTCAGCTGCGCCAACTGAGCGCGGATCTGGTCGGGCTCGTCTTTGACAATTGCGTAAGCCGCGACCTCGTGTCCCGCATTCAGCAGCAACGTTTTGAGCAGTTGGCCGCTCTGGTCGGTCTCCACGCTGCGCGTGTCGCTTACGGTGATCACCGCGCAGGTGACCCGTACAGCAGCAGGATCAGGGCAGGGCAAAGGGATCATAAAAATCATCGGAAACAAAAAGGCGACCCTTTCAGGATCGCCTTAAGACCGACGGCTTCATAGCACCGTCACAGCGGCTGTCAAGCTTTGTTGAAGTCCATGTCATTGGATTCGCGGTAGCGCTCCATAAAGCGCATGAAGCGTTCAAATTCGTCGAGCCCGTCCATCCGATAGATGGCCTCCACGCCAGCGGACTGACCATTGACGAACTTGGCATTGACTGTACGGGTGACCAACTCGCCCTCATCATCGATCATCCACATGCCAGTGATGTCCCGATTCTCGACTTCAGCATCGTTCATCACCCGGGGCTTCTCGAAAAAGAAGGTCGCTGTGCCTCGGCTACCGTCCTTTGAGCGGGTAACCCGAATGGAGGTAACCTCTTCATCGACGCCCCGCGCTAATTGAATGCTCGCCATAGGTCTCAGGCCTAGTCCTTAGGTTCTCTGAGACTCATCTTCACATAATTTGACACATCAGAAAATCTATCCTTAACCTGAAGTCCAACCGAGGAGACCTCAGGCCAGGCTCAGTCAGGATAGATCCGTAGACGGCGATTGGGTTCCTCGCCGAAGCTGCGTGAGCGTAGGCGATAGTGCTCCACCAGCTCGTGCTGGATCTTGCGAATCGCCGCTGAGCGTGGCAGCAGTTCCACCTGCTGACTTTTGGGGATCACAATCTGTTCGACCGCCAACCGCGCCTCCTCCAGAGCTTCCATCTCATCTTCGGAGTCCACCTGCGAAAACAGGCTGAGGTCGGCCACTGGCATGCCTGGCTCATCGATCTGTAAGATGCGCCGCAGCGTGCGCGTGATTTGGGGAATTGTGCTGGCTTTGACCGTGTGGATCGGCACCTGCCGCGCCTGCGCCAGATGCCGCAGCTTTGAATGGCCCTTGATGTGCGAGCGCAGCGCCAGCACTGCGTCCGCGTCATCGACTTCCCGAGCCAGAGCTACGGGCAGGTTCAGAGCGCGGATCACCTGCTCAAGCTGGTGGCGACTCACGGCGTAAGGGTAAATGTGCACGATCTCTTCGCCTGTGGCTGAGAAGACGCGCGAGTCCGTCGCGCCTGGGGCAAACTCCTCCATGTCCAATTGCTCTTCCACCACTGGCGGCAGCGGCAGCATCTGCCCGGCCGTGCGCCAGCCCACCGCCTCGCCCACGGCAGCCCGGCTGAGAGAACCGTTCATCGGCAGCTTGGCTAACTCACGGCTGATCGTGACCTTGCCCGAATCACTCAGTGTGCGCACCTGGGGCATGGGCTCGCGACGACGCAGCAAGCTATCGACGGTTTCGGCCACATTCTCGTGCACTACCCAGCGCTGGCGCTCCAACATTTCGACGGCGATGTCAAAGGTGGGGGGTGCTTTGCGTTCCAGGACGCTCTTTTGCGAGCCGCGTCGCCGGGCCTCCTCGTCGCCGAGGGTGACTGACTGGATGCCGCCCACCAGGTCGGAGAGGGTGGGGTTTTTCATCAAGTTCTCGATCTGATTGCCGTGGGCGGTGCCCACCAGTTGCACCCCCCGCTCAGCTATGGTGCGGGCGGCCTGGGCTTCCAGCTCGGTGCCAATCTCATCGATGACAATCACTTCGGGCATGTGGTTCTCCACCGCCTCGATCATCACCTGGTGTTGCAGCTCGGGTCGTGCCACCTGCATCCGCCGCGCTCGTCCAATCGCTGGGTGGGGTACATCGCCATCGCCCGCGATTTCGTTAGAGGTATCGATGATTACCACGCGCTTGCTGAGTTCGTCCGCCAGTACCCGCGCGATCTCGCGCAGGGCGGTGGTTTTGCCCACGCCTGGACGGCCCAGCATCAAGATCGACCTGCCGGTCTCGACCAGATCGCGGATCATACCGATCGTGCCGAAAATTGCTCGGCCTACGCGGCAGGTCAGGCCGATGATCGCACCCGTCCGGTTGCGGATGGCGCTGATCCGGTGCAGAGTTTGCTCAATGCCAGCCCGGTTATCGCCGCTGAACAGGCCTACACCTGCGACGACATGGTCCAGATCCGCTCGGTTGACTACCGCCTGCACCAGATATTCGGCCTGGTCGGGAAAGCGGGCTTCGGGGCGACGGCCCAAGTCCATCACAACTTCCACCAGCTGATCGCGGCGCGGGTGCTGGCTCAGGGCCTGTTGGATCGCCTCAGGCAGCACGGCCAGCAGCTTGTCAAGGTCATCGGTCACCAGCATCGTCTCGGCAGAGGGGTTAGAACCTTCTGAGAGGGTTGGGGTAGCCTGGACATCGGTCTGGGTGTTCTCAAGGTTCTCGTGGCTCACAGTGGGGAACCGGCAGCTTTGCCGGAGACTCTGTAGGACTGCGTTCAAGGTTGAATCGAAACAGCGGTCATCTAGGGTGATGAGTATGCCAGGCGAGGCTTCAGCTGCTTCACCAAACTCCGGGCCTGATCGACCGCCTGATGCAAAAGCTGGGGCTGCTCTTCCAGTCGTACCCCGCCGACCTCCAGATAGGGAGCCAGCAGTGTGCGGGCGTAGCTGCCATAGGCAACCCCTGCCAAATCGGTTAGACCTGCCGCCTTTGCCTTGGCCACGGTATGACCATTGGTGCCTCCTGCCAGTTGGACATAACCCGGCAACCCAAAACTCAACACTTTTTGCCCTAGGCGCACAGCGGCGCGGGTAGCTCCGTCACCGATATCCCCGCTCATCGGTCGGCCATCGGCCTGCCAGACTACAGCAGCACCAGACCGAACCAGCTGAGGCTGCATCAGCGTCCACAGCGCCGCTAAATACCCCTGCAAATCTTCGCCATCCGGACAGCTCACAGCTATCAACCGCAGACGGGGCACCAGCGGCGACAGAACTCGCCACAGCTGCTGAAAGTGAAAAAGATGGCCTGGCTGCGTGTGAACCTCTACGGCGTCGATGTCCAAGCCCATCAGGATTTGAACGATCCCGTCTGGAGCGTACACGGTTGAACGCGTTGTGATGAGTGTTGAAGGACACACTGGCAGACAGCGCCCGCAGCCGTAGCAGCGCGCCTCCAAAACGCCTGCAAAGGTGGGGCTAAACTCAATCGCTGTCGCCGGGCAAACCTGCTCGCAAGGGCGGACGCAGGTGATCGGGCAAGCCACCGAGTCTAGCTCGGCTTTGCGAAAATGGGGGTCTTCGGCGTCGCTGAGGCTGACCATCAACCAAGGAGACTCGCCACCGGCCAGTTGGTGCGCGGCGGTGATGCCCTCTCTGGCTGCCGCGACTGTTGCCACATCGGCTGCGACGTCAATACAATCAGCTCCGGCTAACGTGTAGACCAGCGAGAGGTTGCGCACCGAAGCAAGGTGCTGAAAGCTGGCCCCACAGATCAGCTTGAACCAGCGGCCCTCTTGTAACGCGAGTAGGGAGCGGTTTTGAACCATCACTCCCTTATGCTAGTGCGCACTCCCATAAATTGCTAGGGAGGCTAGGTTAAGGTGGGGATCTGCGCTGTTGGGGCTTCCAGTAGGCTGCTACCCAGCAGGGATCAAGACGCTGCCACTGCCTTCAGGGGCTGCCAACTCACTTCGCGGTCGCTAGCGACTTCTATCACAAGCTTGACTCGGGGCTCTTGGCTGGGCAGAACTGCCAGCACCGTGAGTTCCTGACGTGAGAGCACCCTACCTTCAATTAACCAGACTACCAATCCCTTTGACTTGGGCGCTAGGTTAGCGAGCCGGTACTGGATCAGGGGCGGGAAAAAATAGGTACGGATCTCCCGTTTGCCCAGATGCGGCGGACGGACGCCGTGCACGCTGGTCAAAAACGCTGATAGGTCGCCCAGTCCACGGGCAGTCATATTCAGGACCTCATAACCTGCGCCGCGTAGCCGTCGCTGGTAGCGCCCCTCAAAACCTCCCTCGGGCGGCACGGACAACGCCAGCGCCCCGTGCTGCTCCAGGTCGCTAATGATTTTGCTGCCGGTCAGGATCAGGCCCATGTCTGTAACCCCTTTGCCACACTGCGTTGCGTCCTGCTTTTCAGAGTACTCCAGAAAGCTTGCCCGTGGCCTGGAGTGTCCCTGGCGTGGGTTGTCTGGCTGGTGCTTCGTCAAGACTGACACACGACAGAGCGCAAGTGAAACAGATTCACTTGCGCTCTCTTGCTGCTGACCTCCACGCTGCGCCAGCGTCAGCGTGGACAGATGCCAGTTCTACTCAACCCTTAACTGAGCGCACTACGATCACCTGCAACACGTCCAGCATGCCGGTGGCGGCCCGTGAGGCGTCGATTTACACGGGCATTACCTTGGGTGAGTACTACCGGCAAATGGGCCTGAATGTGCTGTTGCTAGCCGACTCTACCCAAATTGGCTAAGGCCAGACTCAATCAAGTATCTTCGGGGACTTTTATCACTTTAGAAGTTGAAGAACTGAGCGAAGCCTCCTAGTGTCAAAAACCCAAAATTTTGAAACATGAGTATTGTTCGACAAAAAAAGTAACTCTTGCGGGCATTATCCGCGAGAAACGGCAAGTCTTTGATCGACTGCAAACTCTGGGAGTTTTGCACCTGATTGATCTTGCACCAGAGTCTACTACCCAGACTAAACGTTCTGACTTGGCCGACCCTTTTCAACGAGCCCGCCAGGTTTGAGTTATCTGGAAAGCTGTCCGCAAAAACAGCGTCCGGCTCGCAACTTACAGAAGTTTTATCCTGATCAATTAGTAGAGCGAGTTCTGCGCATAAAGAACGAAGCGGAACAGCTAGCGGATGAGCAAGAAACTCTGCGAGTCTGGCTGACTCAACTCCAGCCTTGGGGTGATTTCAAGCTACCTAAATCTCGAGATTTAGGCAACTTGTATTTCTTCTTTTATCGGCTCGATCGTAGACAGATCATGCAGATTATAGAGACAGAACTGGCTTATCTAATTATCAATCGTGACCTTCGTTGTTTCTATGTTCTGATACTGAGCAATCAAGAGCCTGGGCTGCCCTTCCCGTCGCTAGAGGTGCCCACTTTATCCACCTCTGAAATCCGAGTACGCCTAGAGGATGTCGAAGATGGGTTGGAGATGTCGGAAACTCGTCGAATCGGCGCGACTCGCTTTATCGAGCCGCTGCGCGATTATTTAAACCAAGCGTTGGACGCCTCTGAGCTCAATCTTGCCACGCAGATGGCGCACGATGAACAGGTGCTTTTCATCGTTCAGTGCTGGTGTCCAGAAATCCAGCTCCCTGCTTTAGAGAATTTATCACGAGAGCTTTCTCTGGCCTTGACAATTGAAGATCCGATTCGTGGTGAACAGCCACCGACGCTGGTGAAAAATTCAGGCTGGCTAGCCACTGGCGAGAGTCTCATCGACATCTACAGCACTCCAGCCTATGAAAGTTGGGATCTCTCAGCGCTGGTCTATATTAGCTTTGTATTTTTCTTCGGGATCATTATTGCTGATGCTGGTTACGGCTTTGTGTTGTTGTTGTTCGCCTGGCTTCTGCGTCCAAAACTGCTAGCCAACGGGCACCGCCTGGCCAACTTATTCCCGTCCTGGCTTCGAGTACAGGACTTTACGGCTTACTGTCCGGAGAATATTTCGGAGTGGATGCGAAAGATCTGCCCCTAGGACGCTTGGCAACCTTCCTAAATCAGATCGCAGTTTTTAAGCCGGACCTAGCGAACTTGAATGAACTGATGGCGTTTTCAGTCACTACTGGTTGTCTGCACGTGTTGATTTCTAATGGTATCGGAGTCTGGCAACGTTTACCCGGTTTACACCGAGGACGCAGTTTAGTCGCTCTGTCCCATGTGGGCTGGATCATGGTTATTGCTGCTGTCTACAGTATCGGTTTGACTCAATTCCTGAAGCATCCAGAGTTGACCCCGCTGCTGCTTTACACGATTGGCCTCGGCCTGTTGATGGTTTTGCTATTTAACCACGATACGCCCTGGACCCTGAAAGGCTTTTAATGCAGTTACTGTTGGGTTTAGAGGGAGTCACCAACCTCACTAAAGTTTTTGGCGACATCATGAGTTACCTGCGGTTATTTGCCCTGGGTTTGTCGAGTGCTTGTCTGGCGATTACTTTCAATGGCTTGGCGCACGATATTGCCTAAACGGGAGAATTGGGTCTCCTAGGGGCGTTTGTTCTGCTGGTATTGGGGCATACTCTCAACTTTATTTTGTGCATTATGGCAGGTACTATTCATGGTTTACGCCTTAATTTCATCGAGTTTTATCG
This sequence comes from Leptolyngbya sp. SOY_34_metabat_272, assembly GCA_031399305.1. Lineage (GTDB taxonomy): Bacteria > Cyanobacteriota > Cyanobacteriia > FACHB-261 > FACHB-261 > FACHB-261. Next base: position 34,602 of record JANNOU010000211.1, on the reverse strand, counting down.
TTGGAGACAGGAGGGTGAGGGCTACAAATTTAACCCGTTCAGGAAGCATACCTAAGCCTACAAGAATTACTTTGGTAGCTCATCAAATTAGGTTTTTCCTCATCCAATACATTTTTCAAAAGGAGAACAGCGGTGGAACAAGTATCACTGGGTTTGGGTTACATTGGCCTGTTTGCAATGGTTTCTTTGAGTGCTTCGGGCAGTGCGATTGGTTGTGCCCGTGCAGGTATGGCGGCAGATAGGGCCATTTTGGAGACAGAAACGGGGCACGGTCGCTACCTAGGGGTGGCGGCTCTGCCTTCCACTCAGGCGATTCTGGGCATTGTATTAACGTTCATCCTGCGCAACAACATCTCGGCCCAGCGTGGCTAGGGCATCTTTGCGATTGGTACTTTGGCTGGCGTGGTCCTGCTAATCAGCGGCATCTACCAAGGCAACTGCTGCACAATGCCAATTAACGTTTCCAAGAGCAAGCCTGAGATTTTTGGCAAGTCCCTGGCCCCCACAGGTATCGTGGAGGGGTTTACGATCTTCGTATTCGTGATGGCTCTGGTCTTGAGCCAGAGCTTGCCTCGAGCCTGAGTGCAGAAGACTTAAACGGGCCAATAACAAATGCCCTTGAGTAGCCCTTGAACCAGATGTTCCGTCTCTCGCTGAAGTGGTTTTGGCTCGCCGCAGCTGCCCTGCTGGGTGCTGGACTTTTGCTGAATTTGAGCATCACCCTGGTGGTGGAGGGCCTGTGGTTTTCGGAAGTGAATTACCTCAGTGTCTTCGCCACCGGTCTGGGTGCGAAAGTTGTCCTCTGGGTGATGGCCTTCGTGCTGGCTCTGGCGGTGTTTGGCCTGAACACGGGATATGCCTGGCAGGGGCGCGTTGCGCCTAGGCCCGCCAAGGACTCTGCGGCGGCTCGTTCCGCCGTCCGTCGCGCTCAGGACGCCCCCGACCTGTTCAGCCCTGTGCAGATCCAGCTGTGGGGTAGCTGGCTGCTGCTGGCCGGGGCAGTGGTTCTGAGCGCTAGTCTTGCCTGGCTGCTATCTGAGCGATGGTTAGAGGTTCTGAGCTGGTTGAATCAAGCTCCGTTCGGCCTCAAGGACCCACTGTTCGAGCGCGATTTAGCCTTTTACATCCATAGCTTGCCGGTGTGGGAAGCACTGCTGCGCTGGAGTTTAGGCTTATGGTCGCTCACCGGGTTGGCTACCGCCTGCCTCTACTGGCTCAAAGGGCGGCTCTGGCTGTTGACCAGCACACCGAAGCCGCAACAGCGCCCAAGTCGTCTGCAAACCCCGGCTCAGCGGCATCTACTGCTGCTGACTGGGGTAGTCCTGTTGCACATTTGCCTGGGGCACTGGTTCAGCCGCTACGATTTGCTTTATTCCCAACGCGGTGTGATCTTTGGGGCCAACTACGCCGACGTTTATGCCCAGTTGCCAGCCAATGGCTTTCTGACCGGGGTCAGTCTGCTGAGCGCAGGCGTGTTGCTCTGGCTGGCGGTGCGCGGCTTTAAGTCGCTGCCTCAGCGCATGCCATTGTTCCTGCTAGGTGGCTATGCGCTGAGCGCTCTGATGATCGGCTTTCTCTATCCTCAAGCGGTTCAGGCGTTTGTGGTCCTGCCCAATGAGCTGAAGCGCGATCTGCCTTACATCGAGCGTAATATCCAGTTCACACGCCAGGCCTTCAAGCTCACCGACGTCGAAGTCCGGCCTTTCACCCTCAAGGACAATCTCACCTACGCCGATATCCAGAAAAACAGCGCCACGATCAAAAACGTCCGGCTCTGGGACAGCCAACCGCTGTTAGAAACCTACCGCCAGCTCCAGGAGATTCGACCTTATTACCAGTTTCCCAACCTGGACGTAGATCGCTACATGATCAGCGGTGAACTGCGGCAGGTGATGCACTCCGCTCGCGAGCTGGACTATGCTCAGGTGCCTCAGCGGGCCCAGACTTGGGTCAACCAGCACTTTTTCTACACGCATGGCTACGGCCTGACGCTCAGCCCGGTCAACGTCGTTACCCCTGAGGGTCTGCCGGACTTCTTCATCAAGGACATCCCGCCGCGTGCCACCAGTGCCGCTGTTCAGGCCGCCCTGCCCATTGATAATCCTGCGCTCTACTACGGCGAGCTGACCGATACCAACGTGTTTGTCTCCACCAGCGACCGAGAGCTGGACTACCCTCAGGGTGACGAGAACGTCTATGCCAGCTACACCGGAACCGGTGGCGTAGCGGCGGGACAACTCTGGCAGCGGCTGCTCTACGCCTGGCACTTCCGAGATCTGCGGATGTTGCTCGCCAATGAGTTCACGCCCCAAAGCCGGTTGATGTTCCGGCGCAACATCCGAACCCGTGCCCAGACCATTGCCCCGTTCCTGCGTTACGACCACGACCCCTACCTGGTCATCGCAGACGGTCAACTCTTCTGGCTGCTGGATGCGTACACCACCAGCCGACGCTATCCCTACTCTGAACCCAACACAGCGCTTTCTCCCTACGCCGAGCCGGGTGAAGTGGCAGCTGACTTCAACTACATCCGCAACTCGGTCAAAGTTGTGATCGATGCCTACAGCGGCAGCGTTGAGTTCTATCTAGTAGATCCGCAGGACCCAATCGTCCAGACCTACCGCAACATCTTTCCTGACCTGTTCAAACCACTGGAGGCGATGCCCGAGAATTTGCGGCGTCACCTGCGCTATCCGGAGGATTTGTTCCAGGTCCAAACCCACCAATATGCCACCTACCACATGAGCGATCCGCAGGTGTTCTACAACAAGGAAGACCAGTGGCAGACCCCCAATGAAACGCGGCGCGGTATCACTCAGCCGATGCGGCCCTACTACTTGATCCTGAAGCTGCCTGCCCAGCAGAATGTTAGTCCCACCGAGGAATTTGCGCTGCTGTCGCCGTTCACCCCCACCAACAAGGAGAACATGATCGCCTGGATGGCGGCTCGCTGCGACAGCAGCGAGTACGGCAAGCTGCTGGTCTACGAGTTTTCCAAGCAGAGTCTGGTGTTTGGCCCGCGCCAGGTTGAGGCCCGGATCAATCAGAATCCGCAGATCGCAGAACAGATCTCCCTGTGGAATGAGCACGGCTCTCGGGTCAATCAGGGTAATTTATTGGTGATCCCCATAGAGAACTCGCTGCTTTACATCGAGCCTCTCTACCTGGAAGCGGAGCAGAGCCGTCTGCCCCAGCTCACCCGCGTCATCGCTGCCTACAAAGATCGGGTGGTCATGAATCATACGCTAGAGGAATCCCTAGAGGAGCTGTTCGCAGAGGACTCCAGACAGGCTTCCGAAGTACCTGAACCCGAGGGCTCACCAACTCCTCAACCTGACTTGAGCGAGCAGCTCGTGGCGCAGCCTCTTACCGCCAAGGCGCTCCAGCAATGGCAGCAGGCTCAGGATGCTCTGCAGAACGGCAACTGGGCCGAGTACGGCAGGTTGCAGACAGAACTGCGCCAAACTTTGGAGCAACTGGACGCGCAACGGCAGCGCTAAGAATATCCGGAAAAAATTTGCGGATCGGGTAGACAGATGGGAGCGTGTCTCCTATCATGAGTAATTGTCACGAAAACGGGTGTTTGCTTCCCGGAGTTCTAGGGATTTCATCGAAGGCTTCGTTGCTAAGATCGGCCCTACAGAACTCTTTTTCGTCCGGGAAGGCCCAGGTTCGGCTGCGAGCCGAAGGATACTGGAAGGCGGTCTTCGTCTACCAAGTCCTGGTCGACAATGCAACCACGGTGGGGATTAAGCACCCTCAGGTTGAGATCTCCGCCGGATTTCACAGTTCTGCGATTTCGTAAGGTTGTGGCTCCTACTGCCGAATGGGTAGAGGAGCCGCCCGGTGGTTTGTGGGTGGTTATCTGATCAGTCAAGTTGACTGGAAGAGTGACCCCGGGTTCGGGGCTCTAAGCTCTTGGCGTGTAGCAATGGGAGACCTTGCACTGTGACAATTGGGATTCTTGGCACCAAACTGGGCATGACCCAGATCTTTGATGAGCAAAAGCGGGCGATCCCCGTCACAGTGATCCAGGCGGGTCCCTGCACGGTTACCCAGCTCAAAACGGTCCAGACGGACGGCTATACGGCGGTGCAGCTGGGCTTCAAGGCGGTTAAAGAGAAGGCTTTGACCCGTCCCGAGCTAGGACATCTCAAGAAGGCTGAAGCGGAGCCGCTACGGCATCTGCAAGAGTATCGGGTGGAGAGTACCGAGACCTATGCCTTAGGGCAAACCCTGGGGCCAGACTTGTTCAGCACTGGTCAGTTGGTTGACGTCATCGGTACCAGTATTGGCAAGGGCTTTGCGGGCTATCAGCGTCGTCATAACTTCAAGCGGGGGCCGATGGCCCACGGTTCCAAGAACCACCGCCTGCCCGGTTCGACCGGTGCAGGCACGACGCCGGGCCGAGTTTATCCTGGCAAGCGCATGGCCGGGCGTCTAGGGGGCGATCGGGTTACCATTCGCAAGCTGAAGGTCATCCGCGTCGACCCTGAGCGCAATCTGCTGCTAATCCAGGGAGCGGTGCCTGGTAAACCAGGGGCACTGCTCAGCATTGTCCCGGCTAACACCGTGGGCCGCACTAAGAAGTAAAAGGCTGGGGAAGATGACGATGGTGAGCTACGCAATTAAGAACTGGAGCGGCGAAGAGATCGGTGAAGCCAGTCTGGAGCTGAGGGTGGCGAGTGAGGCTAATGCCCCCCACGTCGTCCATCGCGCTCTGAGGCGGCAACTGGTCAACGCCAGACAGGGAAACGCTTCCACCAAAACCCGCTCCGAAGTCAGCGGCGGCGGTCGGAAACCCTGGCGGCAAAAGGGCACAGGTCGGGCCCGAGCCGGTTCCAGCCGGTCACCCCTGTGGCGGGGCGGTGGCGTGATCTTCGGGCCGCGCCCACGCGAGTTCGAGGTCAAGATGAACCGCAAAGAGCGGCGGTTGGCCCTGCGTACCGCTTTCCAGAGCCGTGGGGCGGACCTGATCGTAGTCGAAGACTTCACCGACCAGCTGCCTCGTCCCAAGACCAAGGAATTGCTCAGTGCCCTGAGCCGTTGGGGCGTGGGAGCTAATGACCGCGTTCTACTGATCACGGCTGAGAAGCAAGAGAGTACTTATCTGTCGGCCCGTAACCTCAGCGCTGTGAAGTTGATTCTGGCCAGAAACTTGAACGTTTATGACTTGCTGGCGGCGGATCGCATCGTGATCACGGCCCCGGCTCTGGAACTCATTCGGGAGGTTTACGGTGAAGACTGAGTTCGACCCTCGGCGCTTGCCCGACTTGGTGCGCCGCCCCATCGTTACTGAGAAAGCGACGATCCTGCTGGGCGAAAACCAGTACACCTTCGACGTAGATCCCAAGGCCACTAAGCCGGAGATCAAGGCGGCTATCGAACAGCTGTTCGATGTGAAGGTGGTCAAGGTTAATACCCTCGCGCCACCGCTCAAAAAGCGTCGAGTGGGTAAGTTCGCTGGGCATCGTCCCCACTACAAGCGGGCCTTCGTCACGTTGGCCAAAGGTGACCAGATCACTCTGTTCCCCGAAGTGTAAGTAAACGCTCCAAGATTTAGAGCCAAAGTTTAGAGACTGAAGCCATGGGAATTCGCGCCTACAGACCTTACACACCGGGAACACGCCAGCGCACTGACTCTGACTTCGCTGAGATCACGCGTGCTGAGCCTGAAAAGTCGTTGGTTCGGTCCAAGCACCGTGCCAAAGGGCGCAACAACCGGGGAGTGATCACCAGCCGCCGCCGAGGGGGGGGGCACAAGCGCCTTTACCGTGAGGTGGACTTCCGCCGCAACAAGCGTAATATCCCGGCCAAAGTGGCAGCGATTGAGTACGATCCCAATCGAAATGCCCGTCTTGCCCTCCTGTTCTATCGCGATGGAGAGAAGCGCTACATTCTGCACCCTCGCGACCTAAAGGTCGGCGACCTAGTAATTGCGGGCGATGAAGTGCCGATTGAGACTGGCAACGCACTGCCATTGCGCAGTATCCCGCTAGGTACAGGCGTCCACAACGTGGAGCTAGTTCCGGGCAAAGGGGGGCAGTTGGTGCGCACAGCGGGCGGTACGGCACAGATCGTTGCCAAAGAGGGCGATTTCGTCACCCTCAAGCTGCCTTCGGGTGAAGTGCGCCTGATTCGTCGCGACTGCTACGCCACTATTGGTCAGGTGGGCAACACTGAGCACAGCAACCTCAGCATTGGTAAGGCGGGGCGCAACCGTTGGCTGGGCCGTCGTCCTAAGGTACGCGGCGTGGTGATGAATCCGGTCGATCACCCGCACGGTGGCGGTGAGGGACGAGCTCCCATTGGTCGCAGTACGCCTGTGACTCCCTGGGGTAAACCGACCCTGGGCTACAAGACGCGCAAGAAGAAGAAGCAAAGCGATTCGCTTATTGTCCGTCGTCGCCGTCGCGGCTCACGCCGCGGCAAGGGCGGTCGCAACACTTAGCTCTCAGTCTTCTTGATCAGGTTCAGTTAACCCGTTTAGCTTAAATCCCCATGCCTCGCTCTCTGAAAAAAGGCCCCTTTGTCGCCGACCATCTGCTCAGCAAAATCGAAGCCCTTAACACACGTGGCGACAAGCAGGTGATTAAGACCTGGTCGCGGGCCTCTACCATCCTGCCCCAGATGATTGGCCATACGATCGCCGTCCACAACGGTAAGCAGCATGTGCCGGTCTACGTCACCGAGCAAATGGTCGGTCACAAGCTGGGGGAATTTGCCCCTACCCGCACCTTCCGGGGACATGCCAAGAGCGGCGACAAAAAGGCCCGCCGCTAGGCGACTCCCAACCCAGGATTTGAAACGCAGGACTTGAAGCTATGGCTGCTGAAGACGTGACCGAAGTGAAAGCGATCGCCCGCCACATCCGGATGTCCCCGTACAAAGTGCGGCGGGTACTGGATCAAATCCGCGGTCGTACCTACCGTGAGGCGCTGATCATCCTGGAGTTCATGCCATATCGTGCCTGCGAGCCGATTCTCAAGGCCCTGCGCAGTGCCGTCGCCAACGCCGAGCATAACAACGGCCTAGACCCCACGGGCTTAATCATCTCCACGGCCTTTGCTGATGGTGGACCGTCGCTGAAGCGCTTCCGCCCCCGCGCCCAGGGCCGGGCCTACCAGATCCGCAAACCAACCTGCACCATCACTGTTGCCGTGCGGCCCATGTCCGAGACCGAAGCCGCTCGGGCCAGCTAACCTCTTCCTGCACTGTTTTAGTTAGACGCACCTATGGGACAGAAAATTCACCCGACCGGTTTCCGCCTCGGCATCACCCAAGCTCACCGCTCGCGCTGGTTCTCCGAATTCAAGCGCTACCCGGAGCTGTTGCAGGAAGACTACAAGATCCGTCAGTACATCAACAAGACTCTAGAGAACGCAGGTCTGTCTGAGATCTTCATTGAGCGCAAAGCCGACCAGATCGCCCTAGAATTGCGCACGGCTCGGCCCGGCGTGGTTGTCGGTCGTGGCGGCAAGGGCATTGAGGATCTGCGGGCCGGCCTGCGGACAGCGCTCGGCGGCAGCGACCGACAGATCCAGATCAACGTGGTGGAAGTGGCACGGGTAGACGCCGAAGCGCCCCTGATTGCCGAGTACATTGCCCAGCAACTAGAGCGACGAGTTTCCTTCCGGCGCGTGGTGCGTCAGGCGATCCAGCGCGCCCAGCGAGCAGGTATTCAGGGGATCAAAATACAGGTGGGCGGTCGGCTCAATGGCGCTGAGATCGCTCGTACAGAGTCCACACGGGAAGGGCGCACGCCGCTGCACACACTGCGTGCTGACATTGACTATGCCTATCGCAGAGCGCAGACCATCTACGGCGTGCTCGGGATTAAAGTGTGGATCTTCAAAGGCGAGATCCTACCCAACCAGGAGCAACCACCCGAAACTGCAGGCTCGCAGCAACCGCGTCGTCGTCCGAACGGTCAGCGCCGCCGTCCACAATTCGAAGATCGCTCTGGTGCCAGTGACAGCTAAGTGAAATCGCCATGCTAAGTCCTAGACGTACTAAATTTCGCAAGCAGCAGCGGGGGCGCATGACCGGCCTCGCTAGCCGCGGCAGTGACCTGAACTTTGGCGACTACGCCCTCCAAGCCTTGGAGCCTGCCTGGATCACCTCGCGCCAAATCGAAGCGGGCCGACGAGCTATGACTCGCTACATCCGGCGGGGTGGCAAGATCTGGATTCGGATCTTTCCCGATAAGCCCGTGACCATGCGCCCCGCTGAGACGCGGATGGGTTCTGGGAAGGGGGCTCCTGAGTTCTGGGTGGCGGTGGTCAAGCCGGGACGTATTCTATTTGAGATCGGCGGCGTCACCGAAGAAACCGCCCGCGAAGCGATGCGGCTAGCAGCCTTCAAGATGCCGATCAAAACCAAATTCATCATGCGTCAGAAACAGTCTGAGGGAGAAGCATAAAGTGGCCCTTCCCACCGTCAAAGAAGCTAGAGATCTCTCCGATAGTGAACTGGCAGAACAGATTATCACCGCTAAGAAAGAGCTATTTGAGTTGCGCTTCCAAAAAGCCACCCGCAAGTTGGAAAAGCCCCACCTGTTTAAACACACCCGACACCGGCTATCCCAGCTCTTGACCGTTGAAAACGAGCGTGCGCGCCAGAAGGCCGCCGCTGAGGAGTAACCCGACCATGGCAGTCAAGGAGAGAGTTGGCCTAGTGGTCAGCGACAAGATGGACAAGACGGTTGTCGTTGCGGTCGAGAACCGTTCTTCCCACCCCAAGTACGGCAAGATCGTCGTTTACACCAAGCGCTACAAAGCGCACGACGAGAAAAACCTGTGCAAAGCCGGTGACCGGGTGCGTATCCGCGAGACCCGTCCCTTGAGCCGCACCAAGCGCTGGGAAGTTGCCGACATCCTCAGTAAAGCCCAGAAAATTTAGGGAGAGCGATGATTCAGCAAGAAACCTATCTCAACGTGGCTGATAACAGCGGTGCTCGCAAGCTGATGTGTATCCGAGTCCTGGGCGGTGGCAACCGGCGCTATGGCGGTGTTGGTGACGTCATCATCGCTGTGGTCAAAGACGCCTCCCCCAACATGCCGGTCAAAAAATCGGACGTAGTGCGAGCTGTAATCGTGAGAACCAAAAAAGCACTGCGTCGCGACAGCGGTATGAGCATTCACTTTGATGACAACGCTGCCGTGATCATCAACCAGGATGGCAATCCTCGCGGCACCCGTGTGTTTGGCCCAGTGGCTCGCGAACTGCGCGATAAGAACTTCACCAAAATTGTGTCTCTGGCTCCGGAGGTGCTGTAGCGATGAAGGCCCGCAAACCTCAGCTCAACGAAAACGGCAAAATCGTGCGTTACCGAATGCACGTCAAAAAAGGCGACACCGTGCAGGTAATTGCCGGTAAAGACAAGGGCAAGATTGGCGAGATTCTGGGCGTTCTTCCCAAGACCAGCCAGGTCATCGTCAAGGGGGTCAACGTCAAGACCAAACACGTCAAGCCCCAAGCTGAAGGTGAATCTGGCCAGATCACCACCTTTGAAGGCCCGATCCACAGCTCCAACGTCATGCTCTATTCCAAGAAGCAGAGCGTGGCCAGCCGCATCTCGTATACCTTCACTGACGATGGTCGGAAGGTGCGTGTGCTCAAGAAAACTGGCGAGATCATTGATTAGCTACTACTACGTGTTTAACTGCCCCTGACCCAGCCCAGGGAACTTCACAGGAGATCTAGACCATGCCCGTACGTCTCAAAACCCTCTACCAGGAAAAGATCGTCCCTAAGTTGATGGACGAGTTCCACTACCAAAACATCATGCAGGTTCCCAAGATTGATAAGGTCGTGGTGAACCGGGGCATGGGAGAAGCCGCCCAGAACGCCAAATCCCTGGAGGCGTCGCTGGCGGAGATCGCGCTGATTACCGGCCAAAAGCCAGTAGTCACCCGCGCCAAAAAAGCAATTGCAGGCTTCAAGATCCGCCAAGGAATGCCGGTGGGCATCATGGTGACGCTGCGGCGCGAGCGGATGTACGCCTTTTTAGACCGTCTGATCAGCCTAGGCCTGCCACGCATTCGTGACTTTCGCGGCGTGAGTCCTAAGAGTTTTGATGGCCGGGGCAACTACACCCTGGGCGTTCGGGAACAACTGATCTTCCCCGAAGTGGAGTACGACAGCATTGATGCGATTCGAGGCATGGATATCTCGATCATCACCACCGCCAACTCGGACGAAGAGGGTCGGGCCTTGTTGCGGGAGATGGGAATGCCGTTTCGTGAGAATTAGCACAGGTCGCGCTGGACAAGGAGAGAGCATATGGCGGTGAATGACACGATTGCGGACATGCTGACGCGGATCCGGAACGCGACCCAGGCCCGACACCCAACAACCGAGATCCCGGCGACGCGCATGACCCTGAGCATCGCGCGAGTCATGCGCGAAGAAGGATTCATTCAGGAGTTCGAAGAAGTCGGCGAAGGGGTCAACCGCAAGCTGGTGGTTGCGCTCAAGTACAAAGGCAAAAACCGCAAGCCGATCATCACCACGCTCAAGCGCGTGAGCCGACCGGGTCTGCGCGTTTACTCCAACCACAAAGACTTGCCCCGTGTGTTAGGTGGAATTGGTGTTGCAATCATTTCCACTTCACGTGGCATTATGACCGACCGCGAAGCCAGAAAGGAAGGCATCGGCGGCGAAGTCCTCTGCTACATCTGGTGATTGAGCCACAGGAGAGTTCCCCATGTCCCGGATTGGTAAGCGCCCCATCCCGATTCCACCCAAAGTCACCGTCAGCCTCGACGGTCAGAAAGTCACGGTTAAAGGCCCCAACGGCGAACTCAGCCGTGTCCTGCCCAGTGAAGTCAACATTGAGCAGCAAGACGGCACGCTGGTGGTGACCCGCCGTGACGAGTCCCGCCCAGCCCGTGAGCGCCACGGCCTAGCTCGCACCCTGGTCGCCAACATGGTCACTGGGGTCACCGAGGGTTTCAAGAAAGACATGCGCATCGCAGGCGTCGGTTATCGCTTGCAGATAGCAGGTACCAAACTGACGATCAGCGCGGGCTACAGCCACCCCGTTGAGATCGAGCTGCCCAAAGGGGTCACCGTTGAGGTGGATCAGAAGGCAGTCCCGATTGCCAATACCAAGAACCAGCAAGGGTTCAATTTCAGTGTCAAAGGCAGCGACAAACAGGCTGTTGGCGATCTCGCAGCGGAGATTCGTGCGGTGCGTCCACTAGAGCCTTACAAAGGTAAGGGCATCCGCTACGCTCACGAGCTCCTGCGCCTCAAGGCCGGTAAGGCAGGTAAGAAGTAACAATGAAAACCACCCGCAAAGCGGCCACCCGCAGTCGCCATACCCGCATTCGCCGCAAGCTTTCTGGTACCGCAGATCGCCCTCGCTTGGCGATCTTTCGCTCCAATCAGCACATTTATGCCCAGCTCATTGACGATGTAGCGCAGCGCACGTTGGCTGCCGCCTCGACGGTGGAACCCGATCTACGGGGCAGCCTGGAATCAACCGGCACCTGCGATGCCTCTAGCCGGGTTGGGGCATTGATCGCCGAACGCGCCAAGGCTCAGGGCATTGAGCAGGTTGTCTTCGACCGGGGTGGGAACCTCTATCACGGTCGGGTGAAGGCCCTAGCCGATGCCGCTCGTGAAGCCGGATTGAATTTTTAGCATGACCCAGCCAGTAGAGGGAACTTCTTAGGAGAGAAAGCTATGGCACAGCGAGACAGACGCGGCGGCGGTAGCGGCGGTGGCAGTGGTGGCAGCGACCGTGGCGGCGGTGGTGGTGAGGGCGGTGATCGCAATGACCGCGGTCGTCGCGGTCGCGGCGGCGGCGACCGTGGGCGCGGCGGCGACCGCGGCGGCGAAGAGAAGTCAGAATGGCAGGAGCGCGTAGTCCAAATTCGCCGAGTGACCAAGGTGGTCAAGGGCGGCAAAAAGCTTAGCTTCCGCGCCATCGTGATCGTCGGCAATGAAAAGGGTCAAGTCGGTGTCGGTGTCGGCAAGGCCAGCGATGTGATCGGCGCAGTCAAAAAAGGCGTTGCCGATGGCAAAAAGCATCTGATTGAGGTGCCGCTTACCCGCACTAGCTCTGTGCCCCATCCTGCAACTGGCGAAGGCGGCGGTGCCAAAGTGATGCTGCGTCCGGCCGCTCCTGGTACTGGTGTAATCGCGGGTGGCGCAGTTCGCACCGTCCTGGAGCTGGCCGGTGTTCGTAATATTCTGGCTAAGCAACTGGGCTCCGATAACCCACTCAACAATGCTCGGGCAGCTGTCACCGCACTGGCCTCGCTGCGGACCTTCGCCAGCGTTGCCGAGGAGCGCGGCATCCCCATCGAGCGCCTGTACAGCAAGTGAACATCAACCGCTGAGGTAGTATGCCATGAGATTGTCCGACGCCATCCCCAATCCCAAGTCTAAACATCGCCGTCGCCGGGTTGCTCGCGGCATTGCAGCGGGTCAGGGAGCTAGCGCAGGCCTGGGTATGCGCGGCCAGAAGTCGCGCTCTGGCAGTGGTACTCGCCCCGGCTTTGAAGGCGGTCAGAATCCTTTGTACCGTCGGCTGCCCAAGCTGCATCACTTTACGGTCTTAAACCGTCGGCAGTACACTACGATCAATGTCGGCAAGTTAAGCGGTTTGGCCTCTGGTACCGAGGTGACGCTGCAGTCCCTGATTGAGGCGGGTATTGTCACCACCGATGACGGACCCCTTAAACTTCTGGGAGACGGTGAGGTCAATATTGCTTTGATGGTTCAGGCAGCTGCCTTCACCGTTGCTGCTCGAGCCAAGATTGAAGCAGCTGGGGGCACCTGCGCGGTCCTTGGCAGCTAGGTTGAGTCGTAGATCGAAGCGGCTGGTTCACAGCAAGCGATAGCGAGGAATCCATCCATGGTCGTCAGTCGGGGCAAAGCGCCCAGCGCACAGGAAACATTTGCACAGATGGCTCAGGCAGCAGGCTTGAGAGGTCGTCTGTTCTTGACGATTGGCATGCTGATTCTGGTGCGTCTAGGGATCGCTATCCCTGTGCCCGGCATCGACCGCCAAGCCTTCAGCGAAGCGATCGGTGGTAACGCGGCCATCGGTTTCATCGACACCTTTGCCGGCGGCGGTCTCTCGTCACTGGGTGTGTTTGCGCTCGGGATTCTGCCCTTCATCAACGCCTCGATTATCCTTCAGCTGTTGACTGCGGCCATTCCGGCTCTGGAAGATTTACAGAAAAATGAGGGGGAGGCCGGACGCCGCAAAATTTCCCAAATCACTCGCTATGTGGCGCTGGTTTGGGCGCTGATCTACAGCATTGGCATCAGCTGCTTCTGGGTTCGGCCATTTGTGGAGAACTGGGGCCCTTTGTTTGTCTGGAACACCACGCTAGCGCTTACCGCTGGCTCGATGTTCGTGATGTGGGTCGGTGAGCTGATCACCGAGCGCGGAGTCGGCAATGGTGCCTCGCTGCTGATCTTCATCAGCATCGTGTCGAACTTGCCTCAATCTTTGAGTCAGACCATTGGTTTGGCCAAGCAGGACAGCTCCCTGGTGGGGGGCGTGATTATCCTGATGCTAGTCTTCCTGGTGATGATCGTCGGTATCGTGTTCGTCCAAGAGGGCATGCGGCGCATTCCCATCATCTCAGCCCGCCGTCAAGTGGGCCGTCGTCTGTACCGCGAGCAGACAAACTACCTGCCTCTGCGGCTCAATCAGGGCGGCGTGATGCCGATCATCTTTGCCTCTGCGGTCTTGTTTCTGCCTGCCTCGTTAGCTGAGTTTACTGGCAATGAGTACATTCGCAGGGTAGTGGATTATCTGCGGCCTAGCAGCTGGCCATTTGTACTCCTCTATCTAGTGCTCATTGTTCTATTCAGCTATTTCTATACTTCGCTGATTATGAACCCGGTTGACATGGCCCAAAACCTCAAGAAGATGGGGTCGAGTGTGCCCGGTATTCGTCCCGGACGCAACACAGCAGAATACATCGAACGAGTCTTGAACCGATTGACGTTCTTGGGCGCAGTGTTTTTGGGGCTGGTGGCAGTGGTACCCTCCGCTGTGGAAAAAGCAACTGGCATCACCACCTTCCAGGGCATCGGTGCAACTTCACTGCTAATCCTGGTAGGAGTTGCTATTGACACCGCCAAACAAATTCAAACCTATGTGATCTCCCAACGGTACGAGGGAATGGTGAAGCAATAGTGACCCGGTTAATTTTCCTGGGCGCGCCTGGAGTGGGCAAGGGGACACAGGCTAGCAGACTCGCCGAGGATCTTGGCGTGCCCCACGTATCCACCGGCGAGCTCCTGCGGGCAGCTGTCAGCCAGCATACCCCCTTGGGCCTAAAGGCTCGGTCCTACATGGACAATGGGGAACTGGTTCCCGATGAGTTGGTGTTGGCCTTGCTCGAAGAGCGCCTTCAATCTGCAGATGCTCAGAGGGGTTGGATTCTGGATGGATTTCCGCGCAATGTTGCTCAAGCCGACACCTTGGAGCAAGTGCTGGAGCAGATGAATCAGCGCTACGACCACGTGCTTAACCTGGAGGTTCCGGTCGAGATCATTGTCCAACGCCTGCTGCGGCGAGGACGCACGGACGACTCCGAAGCGATCATCCGCAATCGTCTGGAGGTCTATCAGGCGCAAACCGCACCTCTGATCCAGTTCTATCAACAGCGCAATCAGCTGCACAGCATTAATGGCCATGCCCCTGTTGAAGCAGTGGCTGCTTCCCTGCGCCAAGCGATTGGAGGCTAGGGGTGTGGGTCTAGCTTTGCTAGATTGTTACTCTATAAATAGGGGTTCTCCACCCCGATCTGCTGTGTGAATCAGCGAGGAGCGGTTCTTGGCTAAACAGGACGTCATTGAAATGGAGGGCGTGGTCACTGAGTCCCTGCCCAACGCAATGTTTCGCGTTGAGCTGGACAATGGCTTCAACGTTCTTGCTCACATCTCCGGCAAAATTCGCCGGAACTACATCAAGATCTTGCCGGGGGATCGGGTCAAGGTGGAGTTGACACCTTACGACCTGACCAAGGGCCGTATCACCTACCGTCTGCGCAAAAAGTAAAGCCAGACCTTGACACGTCCCCCACACATTCGTATACTATTGTTTTTGCAGTATTGCCGGGGAAGGCATGAAGGTCAGAGCTTCCGTCAAGAAAATATGCGAAAAGTGCCGTGTGATCCGCCGCCACGGCCGCGTCATGGTGATCTGCCCCAACCCAAAGCACAAGCAGCGACAGGGTTAGCTGAGAACGACCATAGCGCTAAAGCCAGAGAATTGACAAGTACAGGCAGCTTAGGAGAGCGACAGTGGCACGGATTGCAGGGATAGACCTCCCTAGGGATAAGCGCGTTGAAATAGGCCTTACATACATTTACGGCATCGGGCTCACCCGGTCCCAAGATATCTTAGCTGCGACGGGGGTGAATCCGGACACGCGCATTAAGGACCTCTCCGATTCAGACGTGGCTGCTCTCAGGGCCGAAATTGAGACCAACTACCAGATCGAGGGAGATCTGCGCCGGTTGGAGGGGATGAACATCAAACGCCTGATGGACATCGGCACCTACCGAGGGCGACGTCATCGCCTGGGCCTACCCGTACGTGGGCAGCGCACTCGCACTAATGCCCGCACCCGTCGGGGAGGACGCCGCACCGTTGCTGGCAAGAAGAAAGCTCCAGGCAAGAAGTAAAGCGCTTCTGCCGCCGCCTGTGCAGCAAACCTGGGGACTCCAGGTTTTTTGGCGTGAACGTTTCCACACTCAGAACATCGACAGGATACCGTCATGGCAACTCGACAGCCCACCCGGCGCACTGGTCCTCGCAAACCGAAGCGCAATGTACCCAACGGGGTGGCTTACATCCAATCAACCTTCAACAATACGATTGTCACCATCGCCGATGTTAGCGGCGACGTGATCTCTTGGGCTTCCGCCGGCTCCAGCGGGTTTAAAGGTGCGAAGAAGGGCACTCCCTTTGCGGCTCAGACAGCTGCTGAGGGCGCTGCTCGCCGCGCAATCGATCAGGGGATGCGTCAGGTCGAAGTCATGGTCAACGGACCAGGCTCGGGCCGAGAGACGGCAATTCGGGCGCTCCAGGCGGCTGGCCTAGAGATCACTCTGATCCGGGATGTGACGCCCATCCCCCACAACGGCTGTCGTCCCCCTAAGCGTCGCCGGGTTTAGGCTGCTGAATCTTGGCAAGACAATGTCTGCCCCGTGCGAGGGGGACACTCACTGAAGGCACTGGAAAGAGGGAACTCCTATGGCACAGTTTCAGGTTGAATGCGTTGAATCTTCTACAGAAAAAGACTATAGCCAATACAGCCGTTTCGTGCTGGGTCCTCTAGAGCGAGGTCAGGGCACTACGGTTGGCAACGCGCTGAGGCGGGTGCTGCTCTCTAACCTGGAGGGGTCTTCCATCACGGCGGTTCGGCTTGCAGGCGTTACCCACGAGTTTGCGACTGTGCCAGGGGTGCGCGAGGATGTCCTGGACATTCTGCTGAACATGAAGGAAGTCGTGCTCAAGAGCTATGCTACTGAGCCACAGATCGGCAGAGTGCTGGTGCAGGGACCAGCAACGGTGACGGCGGGCAGCTTTGAGCTACCCACGGGCGTGGAAGTGATCGATCCCAATCAATACATCGCCACTGTGTCGCCTGGAGCAACGCTGGAGATGGAATTCAAGATTGAACGTGGTAAGGGCTACCGCTCAGTGGACCGTAGCCGCGATGACGGCAATGCAGTTGATTTCCTGCAGATTGATGCCGTGTTCATGCCGGTGCGCAAGGTTAACTACACTGTCGATGAGGCCCGAGTCGGCGGCATCCTGGAGCGCGATCGCTTGACCATGGACGTCTGGACCAATGGCAGCATCACGCCGCAGGAATCGCTGAGCCAGGCGGCCCACATTCTGGTCAACCTGTTCAGTCCACTGCAGGATATCGTCATCGAACCTACCGATGATCTCGACCTCAGTACCTCCAACGACCCGCGCGACCAAATTCCCATCGAAGAATTGCAGCTGTCGGTACGCGCCTACAACTGTCTGAAACGAGCGCAGATTAACACGGTTGCTGATCTGCTGGTCTACACCGAGGAGGACCTGCTGGAGATCAAGAACTTCGGTCAGAAGTCCGCTGAGGAAGTGATCGAAGCTCTACAAAAGCACCTGGGGATCACCCTACCCAAAGAGAAGCCTTCAAAGAATGGCTAGGGGCCCCTCCCTGGTCTTGATTTCGTGAACCAATCGGTTGAGAGAGAAGACTAAATCATGCGTCACCGTTGTCGCGTCCCACAACTGAGTCTGCCTGCCGATCAGCGCAAAGCGCTGATGCGGGCCTTGACCACTGAGCTGATCCGCAACGGACGGATCACCACGACCAAAACTCGTGCCAAGGCCATCCGTTCTGAAGCCGAGCATATGATTGCCTTGGCCAAAGACGGCTCGCTAGCCGCCCGGCGGCGGGCACTCGGCTATCTATACGATAAGCAGCTGGTCCATGCCCTATTCGAGCAGGTGGCGGATCGCTACGGTGACCGGCAGGGGGGCTACACCCGTATCCTGCGCACGGTGAGTCGTCGGGGTGATAACGCCGAGATGGCGATCATTGAGCTGGTCTAAGCTCCAAACTTGCACCATGTGTCCAGAGGTTGCCACCTGTCTCCCTGACTGCGCTGTCGAGAAATCCATGCAGCGCATTGCTCTGCTCCTCCAATACCGGGGGGAGGGGTTTCATGGTTGGCAACGGCAACCCCGAGAGCGCAGTGTCCAGCAGACAATTGAGGAGGTCCTGACCGAGATCCTAACGCAGCCGGTGGTGCTGCACGGGGCCGGCCGCACCGATACCGGCGTGCATGCGGCCGGCCAGGTGGCTCACTTTACTGCCGCGACCCGCATTCCTGCTGAGCGTTGGGCTAGCGTTCTGAACGCGCGTTTGCCCAAAGATGTGCTGGTGCGGGCTTCGGCCCCGGTGAGCCTGGACTGGCACGCCCGCTTTTCAGCCTATTGGCGGCGCTACCGCTACAGCCTCTATACGGACCCAGTGCCCAACCTATTTGTCAGTGCCTCGACCTGGCACTACTACCAAAGCCCGTTGGAGATTACGGCCATGGGTGAGGCCCTAGAGCCGCTACAGGGCCATCACCACCTGAGCGCTTTCCAGCGCAGTGGCTCCAGTCGCCCTCACGCCTGGGTGGAGGTGCAGGCAGTTCAGTGTCAGCGCGTTGGGCCATTCATTCACATTGAGATCCAAGCCAGTGGTTTTCTGTACGGCATGATGCGCCTGTTGGTGGGGTTGCTGGTGGAATTGGGGCGTGGCAGCCTGAGCCCAGCACAGTTCACGCGCATCTGGCGCGAAGAGCGCAAAACGGAGGTCAAGTACGCCGCGCCTGCCCGAGGATTGTGCTTGCTAGGAGTGGGCTATCCCGACAACCCATTCCCGCCTGAGCTACTGAACCAGGCCATGCCCCACCTAACCTTTGCCGCCTGACCTGTCCCCTTTCTAGACCTATCAACTCTGAAACGCCATGGAAAAAACCTTTGTACCGCCCGTTGCTTCCCTAGACCACCGCTGGTATGTAGTCGATGCGGAAGGTCAGCGTCTAGGTCGTCTCGCCAGCGAGGTCGCTCAAGTCCTGCGAGGCAAAAATAAGCCCACCTATACGCCCCACATGGATGTCGGTGATTTTGTGATTGTCGTCAACGCGGAGAAGATCGTCGTCACCGGCAAGAAGCGGGAGCAAAAGGTCTACCGCAGACATTCTGGACGCCCTGGTGGCATGAAAGTAGAGACCTTCAGCAAACTCCAGGCCCGTCTGCCGGAGCGCATCATTGAACACGCCATTAAGGGAATGCTGCCTAAAAATAGTCTGGGTCGCCAGCTGTTCACTAAGCTGAAGGTCTACGCGGGCAACGCTCATCCCCATCAAGCCCAAAAGCCCGAATCCCTCAAGCTCAACACCCTGCCTGGAAGTGAAGGCTAACGATGCAAGCAACAGAAACGCCTATCCGCGCTCAACAATCTGGCAAGGTCGTCTACCTGGGCACAGGCCGTCGCAAGACGGCGGTCGCCCGAGTACGCCTAGTGCCCGGCAGCGGTACGCTCCAGATCAATGGCAAACCGGGGGATCTCTATCTCCAGTTCATCCCAGAGCGGCTGCTGGCGGCCAGGGCTCCTCTAGAGACGCTGGGGCTAGAGTCAGAATACGATGTACTTGTGAACGTCTACGGCGGCGGCCTCTCGGCTCAGGCAGACGCCATTCGGCTAGGTGTAGCGCGGGCGCTGTGCCAACTCGACCCTGAGAACCGAAAGCCCTTGAAAATTGAGGGTTACTTGACACGTGACCCCCGAGCCAAAGAGCGCAAGAAATACGGTTTGCGCAAGGCCCGCAAGGCTCCTCAATTCTCCAAGCGTTAACCCGAATTCCTAGGTTCAAACCCATGCCTAAGCCCAATATCCATCCCAAGTGGTACCCCGAAGCTAAGGTC
Source organism: Leptolyngbya sp. SOY_34_metabat_272 (assembly GCA_031399305.1). Lineage (GTDB taxonomy): Bacteria > Cyanobacteriota > Cyanobacteriia > FACHB-261 > FACHB-261 > FACHB-261. The sequence goes on along the minus strand of JANNOU010000211.1, from coordinate 15,143 downwards.
TACTGCAACGGCGAGGTGGTGATGACCATTGGCTCCACCAAGCCTGAGTTGCATGTCGATGTCTGGTCGGGCAACCATCCCTTCTTTACCGGCACCCAGAAAATCATCGACACCGAGGGCCGCGTCGAGCGCTTTCTGCGCAAATACGGCATGCTCGAAGCCGAAGGCGACGATCAGCAGCAGAGCGGCGGTGCTAAGAAGAAGAAAAGGTAGCTGCCGCAGGTCAGGCGCTTCTTTTGTCTACCTTCCTCCCACAGTGTTGCGTTCTCTATGGCTGCCTCCTACCTGGTCGAAAAGCTGAAGTCCGTTGAGCAGACCTTCAACGAGCTGACCCGCCGTATGGCGGATCCCGATGTCGCGACCGACCCGACGGAATTTCAGCGCATTGCCAGGGCGCGCTCCTCCCTGGAGGAGACCGTGCAAGCCTTTAGCGATTGGCAGTCGGTCCAGGCCGAGCTAGAGGAGGCTCGGGCGATCCTCAAAGAGACGACCGACCCGGAATTCCAGAGCATGGCGGCTTCGGAAGTTGAATCGCTATCAGGGCGTCTGGAAGCTTTGGAGGAACTGCTCAAGGTCCTTCTGTTGCCCCGCGATCCCAATGATGACAAGAATATTATGTTGGAAATCCGCGCGGGCACGGGCGGCGACGAGGCAGCGATCTGGGCGGGCGATTTGCTGCGCCTGTACACGCGTTACTCGGAGCGTAAAGGCTGGCGGACCAAGCTAATCAGCGAATCGACCGCCGACCTGGGTGGCTTTCGCGAAGTGGTGCTTGAAGTTCAGGGAGATCGGGTCTACAGTCAGCTCAAGTTTGAGGCAGGGGTGCACCGCGTGCAGCGCGTGCCCGCCACCGAGGCGCAGGGCCGGGTCCACACCTCGACAGCTACAGTCGCGGTGATGCCTGAAGTGGATGAAGTTGAGGTTTACATCGACCCCAAGGAGGTTGAGATCAGCACAGCTCGCTCCGGCGGTGCGGGCGGCCAGAACGTCAACAAGGTAGAAACCGCAGTAGACCTGTTCCATAAGCCCACTGGCATTCGCGTCTTCTGTACGGAGGAGCGCTCTCAACTCCAGAACCGAGAGCGGGCGATGCAGATCCTACGCGCCAAGCTCTACGAGATGGAATTGCGTAAGCAGCAAGATGAAATCTCCTCAGCTCGACGCGGTCAGATCGGCAGTGGCTCTCGCTCTGAGAAAATTCGCACTTATAACTATAAAGACAACCGGCTCACCGACCATCGCCTCAATCACAACTTCCCCCTCAACAGCGTTTTGGAAGGGGACATTGAGGATGTGGTGCAAGCCTGTGTTGCTCAAGACCAGCGAGAGCGCTTGAAGGAACTGGCAGAGTCTGGGCCGGGAGCAGCCACGGCCTAAAAGCGTAAGCCCACTCCTGTCTGTAGGGAGACGGCTGCCTGGCCCGAGTCGTTGCGATAAGCGTCTATCGCGAAGATCGCATTGCCGAAGATTACCAGGTTGCTGTTGGGGATAGCGTAGTCGATGCCAGGCTGGATCGCAAAGCTATTTTTGTTGCCCACGGGCGAGGCTGTGGTGCCATCGGAAAGGGCTGCGCCCACGCCGACGTAAGCATCCAAGTTATAGCTCAAAGGGAAATCATAGGAGATTGTGGGCACGACGGCTGTGTTGTCGCCGATGAAAACCTGGGCACGCACCGAGATCGGGACTTGCAGAAAGCGGTAACGCGCCGATACGATGCCGTAGGTTGCGTTGTCCTCGCTGTCCCCTTCGCCGCTGGTGAGGCCAAAGCCAGCGCCGCCGCCAATGTAGCTGCCGTAGGCCGGCTGAGCCAAGGCAGGTCTGGCGCTAGTGACAACCCCGAGCCCGGCCAGGACACCGCTGAGCAGAAGTGGGGCTACCCGACAGAGCGATCTGTGCAGAATTTGATCAACTTGGCGCATGAATTCTACCCAAAAGTTAGCGGATACCGGAGCTAAGCGAATCAGGGGTTGGCAATTGCAGGCCCACAGATTCGTCCTGGTTTGATCAGTTCTTGATACAGTAGCGCATTAAAGGTCCGGTACGCCAGCGGTGGGGGCTCAACCATAGCGAGACCCTACCCCTATGCCAACTCGCTGACCTGGGCTTGGCTTAATGCTCAGCTGCGCTCACGTTGAAAAAACACTTTGTAAACTAGATAAGCGGCCCCTAGAATCAAAGCCAGTGCCACTGCCTGGCTGACCAACTTCAGCACGGCCCCCAGCACCATCAGCCCAGCCACTACGCCGCCCAAGGCCACCACAGTTCGCACACCGCCGCTCAGGTCGTTGAACCAGGTCGAAAGACGGCTCAGGCTAAATCGATTGAGTCGAGTTGCCCCTGTAGGCTCAGGGGCTTGCGATTGGGCCGCTTCCGAGGCAGACGGCAATCGAGGTGGTGATTGGGCGTTGAGTTCCGCTTCGAGTTGGCGCAGGCGCTCTTGTAAGTTGGGATCGTTGGACTGGCTCATGGTTAGCGGCGAAGAGAAAACAGGACCCTGTTTAGCCGAAGATAGCTGAAATGCTGCTGAATCGACCGAATTTTAAGTTAGCTGAATGAGCCCGTAAGCCATGTCTGACTCCTCACTTCGCGACCAGTATACGGGTCTGATCCGACAGATTGTTCAGGACACTCTACAGGGCAAGGTACGAGCCAAGGAGCAGGTCGGGGAGACGCTGCGTCGGGCGGTCGCGGTGGGTACAGGCGAGATCTTTGAGCGTTGTCTGGCAGACCAATTGGCCGCCGAGAACCGCTCCAAAGAGACCGAGACCGATGAATTCAGTCTAGCCAAGGTCATGCGCCGCCTGCGAGCGCTGAGCACGATAGACAGCGAGTGGAAACGCCTGCAAGCACAGCAGCAGGCCAGCGATGGGGTTCAACAAAGACTACTCAGCCTGGTCAACGCCGCCGAAGAAGACCTGCTGAGCCTATTCCTGAGGAGTCTTGACCCCGGCCAGGCCCTCGGCCTCCAGAGCCGCCAGCAACTGCGTCAGCTGGCCCAGCGTCTAAAAACCCAAAGTGACTTGCCCGAAGCGCGCCAGGCCGCATTGCGAGAGCTGGCGACTGGAGTTGAGCAGGGACTTCAGACCTGGAGCCGCCTAGAAGACTACCTAGTGAGCTGGGTGTACGACCAAGGCAATCCGCTCGGCTTTGAAGGCACGCCCGGAGGCCGGGGACCGTGGACGCTCTGGGCACGGCAGGTCACCAACCCCTTTGTGCAGGCGCTGTTCCAGGCGTTGGGGGCTGGCGAGAGCGGTGTTAGCGTGGCGGAGACCCAAGGGGCAGCGCTCGGCCTAGCAGGCTGGGCGGAGTTGGCCGTGCTGCTGGCTTATCTGGAGCAGGGGCTGGTCGCCTGGTTTGACAAGCTGGTGTACGACTCGAAGGTCGGGGCACGGCTGTCGGTGTCTACGTTCTTGATGTTCGCCGTAATCTGGTCGCAGTTGGCGAGTGGCTTCGCCCGAGCCGGGGCGCTGGGACCCGTGAGCCGCATCCAATTCAGCAATGGCGCTTTCCGGGCCACGCTCCAGACTCTGCGCACGTTTGCAGGCCGCGACTATTTCCCGCTGTACGGGGGGCTGTTTGCCTCCTTCACCGGCACGGCGTTGCGCGATACTTTGGACTACCTCGACGAGCCACTGCAGCGGTCCGAGGGCAGCCGTGAAAAGGCGCGAATTCTGAACTTGCTGGGCTTTTCGGCCCGCGCTCAGGGGCAGCATGAACGCGCCCAGACCCTGCACCAGCAATCTTTGGAGATCGCCACGGCGGTCGGGGACTTTGCCTGCCAGACCGCCAATCTCAATCATCTCAGCCGTCTAGCCTTGGCTCGTCAGCAGTATGGTAGCGCTATCGAGAGCAGCCAACGGGCGCTGATCCTCAGCCGCCAGCGCGGGGACCGGCCCGGTGAGGCCAATGCGCTGGCGAATCTGGGCTACGCCGAGGTGCTCAACGCCCGATTCCTAGAGCGCTCGGACCCCGACAGCCTGGAGCTAGCTAGCGGCTATCTGCAGCAGGGCTTGAAGATCGCGGAGCGGCTGGGAGACCGGCAGATCCAGGCCATTTGTCTGAGTAGTTTGGGCTTGGCCCAGTTGGCCCAGGAGCAGCCGCAAGCGGCGATTGCCTACTTAGAAGGCGGTATGCAAGCAGCGCAGTTCGCCGGAGACCTCTATCTCTACAGTCTGAACCTGGCGACCCTGGGCGAGGTTTATTACCGCTTAGATCAGCCCGCGAAGGCGATCTTTCACGCCAGCGTGGGTATGTACCAGTTGGAGCGGGCGGGCTCTCGGGATTGGCGACAGGCGGCAGGGCTACTCACAGTCCTGCGAGGCCAGCTCAGTGAGGAACGCTTCCAGGAATTGCTGGCCCAAAATCGCGCCCAAATCCAAGCGGCAATTGGGCCTGAAGGCTACGAACATCTAGCGACTTTGCTGTCTGAGTATCAAAGCTAAGAGGCAAAGCAGGACACTCTTAGAACTGTCCCTGCCAACGGCAATCTCCCACTCTACCGGCGGACACTAAAGACATCAGGGAAATTCACACGAGCGCTTGAGATCTAGCCTCAAATCTCAGATTCAGCTCAGCTAGTGTGAGTCGTCTATCGTGTTCCCGATTTAGTCAGAAGTGAGCGTGTCGATCATGTTTAGATCATTGCGTTGGCTGACGCTGCCGCTGGCGTCCAGCTTGCTGTTTTTGAATGCGGGGGTGGCGCTCAGTGAATCTGTGGCGCTCCAGCCTGGGTTCCCCGAAGGAATTACGGTTTCGGGGCGGGCGGGCGGCTCGGTTGCTAGCCGCGATTGTGGCTTTATTAGCAGCCAGCCCAACCACACGATTCGGGTGTCTCGGGGCGGCCTTTCCTACATGCGAGTTTACCTGGAAAGCCAGGGGGATGCCACGTTGCTGGTGCAGGGACCCGATGGCCGTTACTGTGCGGATGGCATCACGGGGGCGAATCCCCAGGTTGCGGGTCCCTGGCCAGTTGGAACTTACCAAATTTACGTCGGCAGCCGTCAGGCTGCGCCCAATGGGGGAGCTGCCTATCAGCTCCGCTTCACCGAGTCGCGTAGACGCTGAGAAGGTTCGCGAGTCTCTTGCCCTCCAAGGATTGCCTGGGGGGCAAAAATATTTTGTGGCGTTGTCTCCACAGAAGGCAGCGAGCCGCACAAGGGCGGTCGGGAAGTTGCTTAGAGGTGTGGAGGTCGGCGAGGGACGTGCGGCGATCCTCAGTGCCCTGGTAGCAGTTCGGCGGGAACTTGTAGGAGCTTGACGAGAACTTGCAGTAATCCTCACCGCACTTGCAGTAGTTCGGCGGCAGGTTGTCGCAACGGAGCGGGAGCGCTGCAAAAAGGGGCGAACAGACGCCGAATTCAGGGCTGCGTCACCGAGGCTTCCAGAGTGGGCTCAGGAGGATTGAGATCGCCTTGGGCAAGCGCTCGCACTACGCTCAAGAAGGCGGGCAAGACGGGAGAAGGATTGTCCTGGCGGTGGACCAAGGCCATTTCGGTGGTGTCGGTGCCGGGCAGCAGGTTGCGGTAGAGCACCTGCGCCCGCTGGAGGTTCTGCATTGAGGCGGGCACCAGCGCCACGCCTAGCCCGGCAGACACCAGACTGATGATCATCTGCATCTGCGTCGCCTCCTGCGCGACCTGGGGCCGAAAGCCCGCCCGTTGGCAAGCGCCCAAAATCTGGTCATACAGGCCGGGGGCCACGAGGCGGGGGAACAGGACGAACGCTTCCCGCGCCAGTGCCTGGATGGGTACCTCGGCCTGCTGCGCCAACCGGTGTGTTTCTGGCAGCGCCACGACTAGCGGCTCGCGCAGGATGAGTTCTACGCTCAGCGCCGCTTCGCGGTCCTCGACCGGGGGGCGCATGAAACCGACATCGAGGCTGCCTTCATCCAGGCGCTGAATCTGCCGTTCGCGGCTCAGCTCCTGCAGGCTAAGGCAAACCTGCGGAAACTGCTGCCGGAAGCATCTCAGCATCGCGGGCAGCAGCGTGTAGGGCGCGGAACTGGCAAAGCCAATCGCCAAGCGCCCGACCTCGCCACAGCGGGTCTGCTGCGCGATTTGCCGCAGCCGCTCGGCCTGCTGCAGGGTGCGACGGGCTTCGCTGAGGATGATCTGGCCGGCATCGGTCAGCTGCACCCGGCGCTTGGTGCGCAAAAACAACTGCACTCCCAGCTCTGCCTCTAGCTGCCGGATCTGCTGACTGAGCGGCGGCTGGGCGATGTGCAAGTGCTCGGCGGCGCGGCTGAAGTTGAGTGCTTCCGCGACGGCCACGAAGTAGCGTAATTGCCGGAGTTCCATACGCTGATAGTTTTTGCGTCTTAGTCTAGACCCAATCCCTATTGGACAGATCTAGAAGCAGCCTCCTAGGATGCTCGTGTTAGCTGAACTGGGATAGACAATGACCAATACAAACACAAATACAAACACAAACATAAACACAGCTCAATCTGCTGCAAGCCAGACGGTTCATCAGTTAGTCCAATCGCAATTTGGTGCGGTCGCTGCGGCCTACACCAGCAGCATTGGCCATTCGGATCCCAATCAATTGCAACAGGTAGTGCAACTGGCGCAGCCCAAACCGAGCGATCGGGCCCTGGATATCGCAACCGGAGCAGGACATACAGCCCTGGCGCTGGCGCCCCACGTGGCTGAGGTCGTGGCCTACGATCTGACCCTACCCATGCTGGCAGAGACCGCTCGCAATGCTAGCCAACGGGGCCTGAATAATGTCCGCACCCAGCAAGGTATGGCAGAGGAACTGCCTTTCCCAGCAGCCAGTTTTGACATTGCAACCGTGCGCATTGCCTCGCATCATTTTGCCGAGATCCGGCGGGCTGTGGCCGAGATGGCACGGGTTGTCAAAGCGGGCGGGCGGGTCGTGGTGGTTGACACCACGGTGCCCGAAGATGAAGCCCTGGATCGGGCGATTAATCACCTGGAAGTGTTGCGCGATCCCTCGCATGTGCGCAACTATCGTCCCAGTGAATGGCAACAGATGCTGAGCGCGGTGGGCCTGCAAATTACCCACACAGGCGTCGATTACTACACCGAGCAAGGCCCTATGGATTTTGCCGTGTGGACCCAGCGCATGCGCACCCCGCCCGAAGTTGTGGCCGAATTAGCGCGCCTGTTCCGCAACGCGACCCCCGCCTTGGTCAAGGCACTGGACATTCAACTCGACGACGACAAAATCAAATTCTACCTGCCCAAAGTGACGCTGGCTGCCTACAAGGCCTGAACCAGAGCTGGAACCAAAGCTGGAACTAAATTGCCTCAGCCTCAGGCAGCTGATCCAGGGTTTGCAGCACACTGCGGGCGCTGACTTCGGTGGAATACCAAATCACCGGGCAGGGCAGTTGCTCCAGCAGCGGCGCAAACTCTCGAAACTTGCGCGACACTGCCAGAATCAGCGCCGGATGCGGCGACCGTAAGAGCTTGCTGTACTTGCGCTCGAAGTAGGCTTGATTGAAATAGCCGACAATTTCTAGGCTGACGCGGGGGGGCTGCGCTTGCGGATTTTCCAGCACAAAGTCGGGGATCAGAACCGTGCTGCCCAAGTCGATGACTTCGAGTTCGCGCTGCAGTCGCCAGGGGGTTTTCAGCTTGTCCCAGGCGTTGGCGAAGGCCAATTCTACGGGGCTGTCGTAATCGTTGGGGGGCAAGTAGTGGCTGGACGGGGGGAACTGGCTGGGGTTGCTGGTCCAGGTCAGGGTCTTGCCCTTGTGCTCTAGGCTGGCGACGAAGCTCCAGTTCTGAATGTGGGGCAGGGTGGGCAAGAGTTGGGCAAGGTCCACGCCGTAGTGGGTGCTGGCGCGGTGCAGGGAAATTGGCCCATCCAGATGGATTTCGTACCCCTGCTCCGGGTTGCCGCGCACGTCGTGCATCAGCCGCAATCGCTTGATGTGCTTGAACAGATACTTCACTTGAAACGGCTCGGTGCGCCGCAGGGTGATTGTGAGCTGTCTGGCCCAGTAGAGCAGCCCCTGCGCCTGCGCCAGGTTGTAGCGAGCCAGGACGGCCTCGGCCTCGGGCAGCTCGAAGGGCTGCAGGATTTTGCGCTCGGCCAGATCGGCGTAGAGGCTGCGCTCGATGTCGGCAGGCGTGCAGCCCCACTCGCGGGCAATCGCCAGCAGCAGCTGGCTGCGCGACTCCAGGCTCAGCGGGTGCAAGACCGCTGCCCGCTCGAATACCTCTTTGCGCACCTCCTGGGGGTTGAGCGGCGATTGCATCTCGGCGTCGATGTACTCTTTGCCGATTAGATGCACGAGGCCCTGCCAGCGCTTGTCCTCGACCCCTACTTTCTCCTGGCGCAGCAGGTTCAGCGCTTTGTAGGCTTCGCTCTGGGGCTGGCCGATGTGGTCGGCGAAGGTCTCCAGGATCAGGCGAACATCGCGGCTCGCCTGTTTGGTCTCAGGGCCAGCGGCGACCAGCCGGGGGCGCACCGTGCCCCCGGCATAAAACGGATTGAAGAAGATGTGCGGGCGTCTTAGCGTAGATACCTACCAGCTTGGGGGCTGTCAACTCGGGCTCTAGACCCTCAGCCTACCGTCTTCGCCTCGCGCCTGATCCCTGGCCTGGCTCGGGCACGTAGCTCCAGACTCCAGCCGTCCGCTTGCGCAGCCCGTCCTCCGAGCTTCGGACTGCGTTCCCCGAGTTTTTGGCCTCAGGCTGCGAGCATCTTGCTCCGAGTCCCGAGTTTTTTGCTCCAACTGCCGAGCATCTCGCCCCAAGTCCCGAGCCCAGAACCGCGTGGTCCGAGTCCTGGGCTCCACCGCCCGCGTGCTCAGCTTGGCAGTCGGGCTTCCTAGGCCCAAATCAGGCAAAGGCATAGGCCGCCATGCTGAGAACCCCGTAGGTGAAGCTGTCGTGCAACAACTGGCCTTGGGCTGCAGCGCCTGCCCCTAGCGCCACAAACAAGGGCAGCAAGTGCTCATCCGTGGGGTGATTGCGGGCGGCATGGGGGGCCAACTGGCGGTACTGCACCAGATCCTCGACCCTGCCTTGGGTCACTGCCTCGGTCAGCCAGCTGGCAAATTCCTTGGCCCAAGCCACCGCTAACGCGTCCTGCGGGGAGATCATCTCCCAGAGATTGTGCGTGGCGCTGCCACTGCCCAGGATCAGCACGCCTTCTTGACGCAGCGGTGCTAGGGCACGTCCGAGCGCCAGATGGTGCGCCGGTCCTAGCCTAGGCTGCACCGATAGCTGCAACACCGGCACCTCGGCAGCTGGATACATCAGCAGCAACGGGTTCCAGGCCCCGTGATCCAGACCCCGGCTGGGGTTGAGTTCACAAACTAGCCCCGCTGCGCTCAAGCGCTCCGCGATCGCCACCGCCAATTTGGGCGCACCAGGGGCCGCGTACTGCAGTCGGTAGAGCGCCTCCGGAAAGCCAGAGAAATCGTGGATGGTCGCTGGCTGGGCCGCCGCACTGACCATCGGCTGCCGGGTTGCCCAATGGGCAGAAATGCACAGCACCGCCTTGGGCGGCCCCACCTGTGCGCCCAGTTGCTTGAGGAAATCGTGGGTCGCGCCGGGCTCAACCGCCAGGGTCGGTGCGCCATGCGAGATAAACAGGCTGGGAAGGTCGGCCATAGCGTCTGCGGTTCAATAGTTTTGAGTCGTACTTTCTGGACAATGCCAGCATAGTACGAATACGAACAATCGACAACTCCCGCCATCCTGTCTCTACAGCTCTCTACAGCGCCGCGAACCGATCGGTCGCCTCGATTAGCGCATTGCGAATGCCGGGTTCGCTCATCGAGTGTCCGGCGTCGGGGATCAGTTGGAACTCGGCCTCTGGCCAGGCGCGGTGTAATTCCCAGGCCGAGATCGCTGGACAGACCACGTCATACCGGCCCTGCACAATCACCGCAGGCAAAGCACGAATGCGAGCGACATTGGCAATTAGCTGTTCTTCGTGCGCCAGAAAGCCTTTGTTCACGAAGTAGTGACACTCGATTCTGGCAAAAGCATCGGCGAAGGCGCTGTCGCCAAAGCGCTGCTTGAGCATCTGATCCGGAAACAATTTGCTGGTGCTCGCTTCCCAAATCGACCAAGCACGGGCTGCGTCAAGCCGAGTGTTGGGGTCTGGACTGGTCAAGCGTTGATAGTAGGCCGAGAGTAAATCTCCACGTTCAGCCACGGGAATGGGTTTGAGAAACTCCTCCCAGGCATCAGGAAAAATGTAGCTGGCTCCTTCTTGATAAAACCAGCGCAACTCCTTGGCACGTAGCAGAAAAATGCCTCGTAGGATCAGTCCCTGACAATGTTCTGGGTGGGTTTGACTGTAGGCGAGTGCGAGCGTGCTGCCCCAACTGCCCCCGAAGACCAGCCAACGCTCGATGTCCAACTGGGCGCGCAGCTGTTCAATGTCGTGGACCAAATCCCAAGTGGTATTCTGCCGCAGCTCGGCGTGGGGTGTACTCTGGCCGCAGCCACGCTGATCAAACAGAACCATGCGCCAACGCTCTGGGTTGAAATAGCGGCGATAGCTGGGATCAATGCCGCCGCCTGGCCCACCGTGCAAAAACACAACTGGTCGTCCGTTGGCATTGCCCGCCTCTTCAAAGTAAATCGTGTGTAGGTCAGAGACTGACAACTTGCCGCTGTTGTAAGGCTCAAGGGGTGGATAAAGTTCTCGCATAGGAAGTGGGGCAAGTAGCACAGGCCAAAAGAGATTGTACGGGCATAGCAGGGCTAAAAGGAGTATTCAAGCCCCACGCCAAAGGTGACGTTCAATTGCGGCACATTTTCAGCGGGTTCCCCGGTCAGCTTGACCCCTAGTGAGTTGGTGAGCGCCCATTGTTGACTAAATGGAATTGAAAAGGCGGTCGTAGACTCCAGCGTGTAATTGTTGGTCTGGGTTGTGGGGGCCGATAAGGTGAGTTGCTGGCTGAAGCGCACATTGTCAAAGAAGAGATTCCGGTAAGTGAGGCCCAGCTGGGGCAGGGGTGTAAATTCGGTTTCGCGATCGGAGGAACTCAGGCCGGTATCGTTGTACTGAAGCCCCAGGCCTGCTTGCAGATCGAAGGTTTGTAAATCACTGACTCGCCATAGATTCCAGCCGAAGCCGGGGACGGCACTGGCTTGTAACCGAATCTCTTGGTTGATATCTCTCAGCGTCCGCAGACGAAGAAAAATATAGGAAAAATTAGCGACGTAGTGTTGATACTGTCCGTTGAAATCGCCAAAAAATTGTTCGGGCAATGTGTCTCGACCGCTGTCAAAGTTATTGGAAACATTGACACTGGTTTCAATGCGCTCTCTGGACCACTGCTGCGTGGCATTGGCGGCGAGACCCACCTGTCTGATTGTGGTAAGGCCGGTGTTTAGGTTGCCACTGAAGCTGACCTTGCCTCGCAGCGGCGAAGGGGTGAGGAATTGGGGACCACTGGCAACTTGAGGCGTGCTGCTAGCGACGTCTAGGGCTCGGGAGAGGATCTGAGATCCTCGGTCGGCCTGCCCGATTTGGGTGTAGTTCGTGGCGATTTCAGATAATACACTGGCTTTGGCAGGCACATCCTGAATCAGGTTGGCGACTTCGACGGCTCGCGATAACAGTTGGGTGGCGGTGTCCACTTGCCCTGTGTTTGCCGATTTGAGAGCAGTTTCGCTGAGCGCTTGCGACAGAATCTCGGCAGCGGTGTCGGTGCGTCCGAGGGCGGTATACCGCGTTGCGATTGCCGACAGAGCACTGGCTTTGGCTGAGGTGTCTTCGAGGCTGTTGGCGACCTGCAAGGCTTGGGACAAAATTTGTACGGCTGTATCGGTTTGCCCAATTGCGGCGTAGCGGGTAGCAATTTCAGATAGCAGATCGGCCTTAGCGGAGGGAGCTTCGAGGCTGTTGGCGATTTGTAGGGCTTGGGAGAGGACTTGTACGGCTGTGTCGTTCTGCCCAATTGCGGCGTAGCGGCTGGCAATTTCGGACAGTACGTTCGCCTGGGCTGCCGGGTCGGTGATCAGATTTGCGGCTTCTCGGGCTTGAGAGAGAACTTCTGCGGTTTGCTGGGGGGTTGGGCTGACGGCTTGAGCCAAAAGTTGAGGGTCGAGGGGCTCAGCTTTGACGGGAGCTGCCAGCCACAGCCAAGTCCAGAAGAGGACTCCAGCTGTCAGGCCTTGGATGGTTACCACTCGCTTCCTCACACCGATCCACCGCTGGTTTGGCTCTTCCCAAGATAGGCCAGTTCTGATCGCTTTGATGGTGTTTGCTTGGTGCTGAGTGGAGGGAGGTGGGAGGTGCTAGAGAACCCGGAATGGGGGGCGTTTGCCCCCCAACCCCCCCACTGGGGGACGAAGCGCCTCCCCCAGGCCCCCTGCGCAGGGGTGGCTGATGGGCAGTTGGGGTCGAGCCAGTTGACACTTTGGGTCCCGAGCTTTGCGCTCCGATGCGCGAGCGTTTTGCTGGAACTCTGTGAGCTTCTGAACTTGCCCCCTGGAACAGAAAGCTCGGTCCTTGAACCTCTGGGCTCGATGGGGCGAGTTCTGAGTTTGGACACTGGCGCAAAATACTCGGCTTGTGCCACCTAAAGCTCGACTGGCAAGGCTCCGCGCTCGACCGCTTTAGCGCTGAGTCCGAGGAACCGAGCAAAAGACTTGACCGGTCAAGTTCCATCCGTGGCAAGTGACCTTCGCAGCATCACTGAGAGCTCTCACCCTTCTGCTTCATCGACTTGTTATGTCGCACGCTATCAGCGTCTATTTCACGCTGTAGTTCTGCCACTGTATCTACAATGGCAACGAAGCGTTGTCCGAAGTGGGTGAGTTTGTATTCAACTCGTGGTGGAACTTCTGGGTAAGCAATTTTCTCTAAAATACCGAAGCTGACCATCTTGTTCAAACAATCGTTTTGTACCTTTGTTGTGAGCCCATCAATAGAGCGCGTGATAGCTCCGGGACGATCCACTCCCTGACAAATCAAGGTCAAAATCCGGATCGACCACTTACAGCCAACAATATATTCCAGCATTGCGGCGGCTGAAGGCGTTTTTCCTAATTGCTTTACATTCATCTGACCCAACCTAAAACTTTTCTGAACTCTGCCTCAATTTCTACCAAAAAGTGCCTACCTTACCAGAAGGTGCATACTTTCGCACCCTGTTTGAATCGCTTAATATGCTGGCTGTGAGCACATTCACTCTAAAGCCTCAAAAAGAAATCACCCATGTACCCAGAATTTAAGCATAAGCAAGCACTGATCATCGGCGGAAGTAGCGGCATCGGGCAGGCGGTTGCAGAAATTCTTTTGACTTATGGAACAACTGTAACGGTCGTCGGGCGAAATGTTGACAAACTTCAGACGGCAACAACCCATCTACAGCAGTTCGGCAACGTGCAGATGTGGCAAGCAGATATCAGCGATCGCCAGGATACATCTCGCTTGCTCGAACGCATTGCCTCTGAGCTATCTGATGTGCATTATCTTATAAATTCTGCTGGCGTTTTTCTGCCAAAGACATTTCTTGACCATTCTGAGGCAGACTACGATCGCTACCTCAACATCAATCGCGGAACCTTTTTTGCGACACAGCAGGTTGTTCGCAATATGGTTCAACAGGAGCAAGGAGGTTCAATCGTCAACGTTGGATCAATGTGGGCACATCAAGCTGTACTGGCTACTCCTTCTTCTGCATACTCAATGGCCAAAGCAGGTTTACACTCACTCACTCAACATTTAGCGATGGAGCTTGCCCAGTATCGAGTTCGCATTAATGCTGTGGCACCCGCAGTGGTCGAAACTCCAATCTATGGAGCTTTCATAAAACCAGAAGAAATTCACGCTACGCTACAAGGCTTTAACAATTTTCATCCGATTGGGCGGGTTGGGCAACCAACTGATGTTGCAGAAGTCGTAACGTTTTTATTGTCTGACCGATCTGCTTGGGTTACAGGTGCAACATGGGATGTGGACGGCGGCGTAATGGCGGGACGTAATTCCTGATTTTAAGCTATGTTCCGGTGCAGTGACTTGAGGCTGCGGAATGACTAATTAACACTTCTTCCACCAACTTCACTCGCAAAATTGATCAAGTCATAGAATCCCAAATCGCTTACAGGTAACCTTGAAGTATCGCCTCAATCAGTAACTCCAGCCACCTAACAACGCTGCTCAGAGGACTACCGAAAGCTGCTGGTGTGAATGCAAGGGTTATCGGCAGCCACTGAACAGCGTTGTTGTACTGCATGGCTAACTGTCCACTTGATCTGCGCCCTACTCTAGATTGAGCCATCGGTAATGAATGCCTCTGCTTCAATCTCAACTAACATCTCAGGGTGAATCAATCGACTCACTTCGACCATCGTAGTTGCAGGTCGAATGTCTCGAAAAACTTCCCCATGCGCTTTGCCAATCATTTCCCAATGGTCAATATTGGTGACATAGATTCGAGTGCGAATTACGTCTTTGAACGATGCTCCAGTTCTCTCAAGCGCTGTTTCAATGTTTTTAAGAATATGAAACGTTTGAGCATAGGGATCGTTGATGCCAACAACCTCTCCATTTTTCGTATGAGCTGTGGTTCCGGATACATGCACGATCGACCCCATCCGAACAGCTCTGGAGTAGCCGACAATCGGTTCCCAAGGAGTCCCCGTATCCACATTTTGCCTTTGCACCATTTTGTGTTCCTCCAGCATGTGGCTGCTCTTCAGTTTACTGCTTGGCCAAACCGCGATACAAGCGAGTTAGATTACTACGCATATTCATCAACAATATTGTAAATCGCTTGCACTAATATCGGATCATATGTCAAGTGCAGACCCTCTAGCTCAAGATTCTTCATTATTACGTAGTTTAAGTCTGATCCTTTGGGTTTAAAAAGAAACTGATCCGTTTCAGTATCGACAACGACTTTGAGATTGTCACCATCTACTCGAACAGAGACAATATCATCTAGAGAAATTTTATATCTAAACTTTAGAAGATACTCAAGCCGACTTGATGTATTAATAATTTCACTGATTTTGCCTCTATCTGTGAAAGAAACGTCTGCCATCTGGTTGTTACAATGATTCCTGTTTAATTAGAGGTGTTGTGGAATAACAAACTCGCAACCAATCTAACCGAAAACCCCCACCTATCCAAGCGTCGCTACACGTAGGGATGCTTTCAAGTACGTCTCAGAGGAGGGCTAGCAGTCTAACGTTCCC
>JANNOU010000117.1:0-34926 GCA_031399305.1 Leptolyngbya sp. SOY_34_metabat_272 | reverse complement strand
GAAGCTAGAGTTAAATTATGGAGCGTTAAAAGTGGGAACGGTTTATATCACCCAAGAAGATGCTTACATCGGGAAAACCGACGAACGGCTCACGGTCAAGGCGAATCAGCAATCGTTGTTGGATGTGCCGTTGCTCAAGGTTGATGGCATTGTGGTGTTGGGACGGGCGACGATTTCACCCGCAGCGCTGACAGAATTACTGGAGCGTCAGATCCCGATGAGTTTCTTGACGCGAACGGGGCGCTATTTGGGTGAATCCCTTGGAGGGATTGAAACAGTGTCGATCACTCTTAAACCCACGCTCTGACCAGGTCTCAATTTGGGTGAATCCCTCGGAGGGATTGAAACGTGTTAGCCTCCTTTCAAGTCTGGAGGGAAACCAGGTCTCAATTTGGGTGAATCTCACAGAGAGGGAAGAGAACGTAAATGATCACAGTTCAAGTGATTGAAGGCGGACGGGTGATCAATCAGTTTGAGGTAGAGGGGAACCAGACGCAGGCTCAAGAGGAGGATTTTCCGGAGTACCTTCAAGACCAGGTGGGCAGTTACTTGGCCGGGCAGGAGGAGATGTCTTTGGAAGAGTATCTGACCTATCAGGCTGGGACGGTTAGCAACAATCTGGAGCTTAGTCAGGGCAGTGGGATTCGGGTGGTCTGAGGTGCTGGTGTTACCGGGCGAGTTTTCGTTCCCAATCTGGGTGAATCCCTCCGAGGGATTCACCCAGATCACCCTTGGCATTCAGATCAGCCAGGACACTGACCTCGGTAGGAATTTTCCTTCGGCGAAGAGGCCAGTTGCTTAGTTGCCTAGGAAAGTTGGCTCTCGGGGTTAGAAAATTTGCTGACTGAGACAGGAAGTTGGTAGCGCATCTCAGAAAATTTGCTGAGCAAGGTAGGGAATTTCCCTTCGGTGGTAATGTCAGTTGCTGGGTTGTGATCGAAAGTTGGCTCACGGGTCAGAAAAGTTGCTGAGTGTGGCAGAAAAATTCCTGCGGCGGGAAGGAATGTTGGTATCTGGAGAAGGATGCTTAGCGCTGGGGGAAGCATCGCCCAACTGGTCAGGAGAGGAGGAACTGAGCCTAGGACAATCGCCCTCTGCACCGTGCAGAGGGCGAACGCATCACTGCTAATCCGGTCTTGATTTCGCGATGACTCGTTGGCTCGGTACACGCAACAGAGAGATGCCCACGAGCAGGATCCAAACTTCCCAGGCCATGAATCCCAGCGGGGTGACTTCTAGCACCGGCATCGTGGCGATCACCGTTGCCAGTAGCTCACTTTGCCCCAGGATCAAGAGCGGCACCGTCATCAACCCCAGCCAAGCGACCCAGGATTTGAACAGGGGGGATTGGAGCATTGCGATGCCAACTCCCAGCGTCCAGCAGGCCAGCAGGGTCTGCCCCAGATGCTCACCAATCACCACACCGCCAAACTGATGCACCGCTCGATAGACAACCGCCACGGCCTCGCGAGTGGTGGCACTGGTGGTCGAATCCGTGTACAGGTCTGCCAGCGCCGGAATCACAAACACCCAGCGCATGAGCCCAACGGCTTGAAGGACGCCAGAAAGCACACCCATTGACGTGGCCGTCGTGAGATAGGGGGTGTCCTGGCGGGCAATCACTTCGTGCAGAAGGGTACTTGCCGGGATAAATAGCAAGGCCGCCAGTCCAAAGGCAAACCAGGTGAGAATCAGCCCAGCCCCACCGGCCTGGAAGCGGGTCAGGACATAGTCAACCGGCTCGCGTAGGATATCGTCGTACTCAAAATTTTGAATCAGCAGTGCGTAAGGCACATTCAGCAGCGCGGTTAGCAAAATGAACAAAAGGCCCGTAGTTCTGACCAGTTGTAAGCGGTTCATCGGATGTTCCTCCCCCGATTGTCAATGCGATGAGTAAGAGTCCTGCGTCAAGGCTGAGCTGTAAAGATTTCATCGCGTCTGGTGCCCATCGCGGTGTTCCCAATACTGGAGGAGCGATTGTTCTGTTCGCAGCCAACCGGCTAGGCGAACCAGCGTACCAATCAATAGCCGCTGCACCTTCAGGGGCGGACCGACCAGGATCGTGTCTGCTTTGTTCAGCAATAGGGCAAAGTGCAGAAGATTGGTGGGCATGCCGTCGCGGTCAACCTGGCCATCAATGGCCAGACCAAACAGGCCCCTGATAAATTGCTCAAACTGTCCTGCCGGTTGGTTTTCACTGGTAAACGTGACCCAGTCAGCAGAGGCGTTGCGGAAACTGTGGTGAGTGCCCGCAGGAACCTGCAGACTCTCGCCTGCCGACAGAGTGCGCCGGTTGCCCTTGTGCCCGACCTCCATCTCAAGACAGCCGCTCAGCACAGTGAACGTTTCATGCATTTGGGTGTGGTAGTGCAGCGGGCTACCTTTGGCTCCGGGGGGCAGGTCAAAACGCAGCTTCAGGTAGGCGCCATCGCTCTCAAGCGTCGAGCACAGGACGGTCAAGCGATCGCCAGTGACAGGGTTTACAATCAGTTCGGGTTGCTCTGTGGGCCGCTCAATCGAAGGGGTTGACTGAGTCTGTGTGGTGGTCGGTTGCATGGTGGAAAATCTCCTTTGGGCCGCAGGCATCGCTGCTTGACTACCCTTTCACCATAGAATTTCTGCCCTATCTTGAATTGACCCGAGCCGCCAAAAAATTGACCCATTCTGCCATTTCGAACTGCCGACCCGTTCATGCAAGAAGCAACCTTCTCTGTTTACCTCACGCGGGGCATTGTGCAATATGCGGCCAGGCAGGGGGTCAATCCTGATAGTCTCTGTGCTGCGGTTGGCCTCGAGCCCGCTCTGCTGAAAATGCCGGATCAGCGGATTACAGGAACGCTCCACGGCGCGGTGTGGCGGGAGGCAGTTCAGCGCACAGGCGATGCAAATCTTGGCTTGCACCTGGGAGAGGTGTTTAATCTAGCGACGTTCGGCATCGTCGGTTATGTGTTGGTCAATTGTCAGACCTTTGAAGAAGTCCTAGAAAAGCTCGCCCGATACACCCAGCTGTTTAGCCAGGGCGCTTACATTCACTACTCCGTATCTGAGGGGCTGGTGCGTTGCGACTGTGACATTGTG
Source organism: Leptolyngbya sp. SOY_34_metabat_272 (assembly GCA_031399305.1). Taxonomy (GTDB): domain Bacteria; phylum Cyanobacteriota; class Cyanobacteriia; order FACHB-261; family FACHB-261; genus FACHB-261. The sequence continues at coordinate 31,848 of JANNOU010000117.1, read as the reverse complement.
GATCACTTAAAAAATTATCTATTAGACGAGCCCCGACACGCAGTTGAAAGCACCTTTACCTCATTACTAAAAGCAACGGAGGTATTGACAGGCAAGCCACTGCATCCCCACGCGATCTGGTTTAAGCACCCTCGCCCATCTGATACCGCTGAGCATGAGCGCATTTTTGGCACTGGCATTCACTTCTCAATGCCAACCAATCGGCTCAGCTTCGATGCCAATTGCCTGAATTGGGCGGTGCTCTCGTCAAATTCCAATCTACTCTCGGTCTTTGAGCAACAGGCAGAGGCAATGCTCGACGCCATGAAGCGCGAGGATGACTACACCAAACAAGTGGCACGGGCAATCGCGCAAAACTTGAAAGGGGAACTGCCGTCGATCGAAGCCATTGCCCGGAGTTTGACGGTCAGCGTCCGCCAGTTGCAGCGAGAATTGCAAGCCGAGGGTACGTCTTACCAGCAGCTTCTAGACGAGACGCGCAAACAACTGGCGCTGCGACATTTGCAACACCCAGAGACGCCAATTCATGATGTCGCGTTTCTGTTGGGATTTTCTGAACCCAGTGCTTTTCACCGTGCCTTCAAACGCTGGACCGGCCAAACGCCACGCGTTTACCGGGTATCACATCGTGCAACGTAAAGCCTGTAACCCTGGTAGGGGCGCACGGGCCGCCCAACTTAGGGCTGAAACGCCTCAAACTTGCTGGGGAAGCGGCTCCTGGTCTCGGTCTCGCTACCCTCTGCCTAGCCTGGCCAGCCAAATACTGCGCTTCCCAAGCTCGGAGCCCGCAGCGTCGAGTTCCCAGCCCCGCAGGTCGAGCCATCCGCTCCAGACTCCGAGTCCGGCACTCGCTCTGCCGAGCGCCAAGCCGCGAAAGTCGAGAAAATGACTCGAACTTGCGAGCCTTCAGCGCGCCCAGCCGAGTTCCAGACTTGGGGCTTCGAGGTCTGAGGCGAATGCTGCGAGTTCCAGGCTCAGCAGTCCGAGTGGCCAGCAGCCTGCGAGCCGGAACCACAGCGGGCCGACCGGGATCTGTCGCCTGTTCAAGGTGAATGGGTATCAGGCAGACGCATCGGCCAGATATTTCTCTAGATTCTGCGGCTGCATGAACGTCAGATACTGAGCAGCTAGGCTGGATGGTAGCAATTCCAGTAGCCAGCGGTTCTCAACCCAGACTTCGATGACCTCGAATGGCCCGCGATTGCAGCGGAGCACTCGCCAGCCTTCGCGCACTCCGATTTGCTCAATCTTCTCCTGCTCAACGGGCACAGAGATCGCTGCGTGAAACGCATTGAACAACGGCGCAGAGACGGATTGACCGAACTCGACCGGCTGCTGATCAGCCCCAGGCTGTAACTCGGTGCCCAGTGGGTATACCTCAATCATCGTGCCAGAGGCATCGCAAGCAAGAACCGCGTAACTGCCTGCGTGACTAGGAAAAGGTGTCACTTGACCGTTCCAGAGTTCGGCCAAAACCTTAGCAACGTGCTGGGGGCGTTCTGCCGCAATTGAAATGTGGTGAATCATGAAAAATCAATCCTTGAATGAGGGAAAATCTCCTCTGATGAAGAGTTTCGAGGAACAGCAATGCTTAACCGCCAAACTTCACAGCCGAGCGATCTAGCTCACGATTTTGGCAGGGCGGTATTCGTCGGTATAGGTGAAACCGTCCGAGAAATCTTGGCGATAGAGATAGAAACTGCTCAGCAGCAGGTGGGGCACTAAAGGTAATCGCTAATGCAACGCACCACGCCAGCCCAAATCGTAGAGCTTGTACTTTAAATTTCTGATCGTTGCTACCACCCCACTTCTTCTAGACGGCTGAAAGAATTCTCAACGCCAGCCGTAACTATCTATCAGCATAGAAGAGGTCAACATCAGGAACCTTCACCCTATCGGGTAGGTCTTCTTGTGTTCTTGCTCACGCAGGAGCGGTGATAAGTCCCACAGGGTTTGTTGCCTCACCGACTTCTCTGCTGAGCCAACAAAGTTGAGCTACGCTGGGCGATACCGTGACGAACCCTCTTGGGCGCACGCCTGCACAGAGGTCGTGAACCATGCCTGCCTATTTCTACTGGGGCGAAGATGACTACCGGCTGAGCCAGGCGATCAGGATGCTACGCCAGCGGGTCGTGGACCCAGCCTGGGAGTCTTTTAACTACGACAAACTCTCCGGCGACGCCCCCGAACCGATCCGGCAAGCGTTTAACCAGGCGTTGACGCCCCCCTTTGGCCTCGGCGAGCGGCTGGTCTGGCTGGCCGATACCAGCCTGGCCCAGCGCTGCCCCGACGATCTGCTCGGCGAGCTAGAGCGCACTCTCCAGAACTTGCCCGCCAGCAGCCATCTCCTGTTCACTAGCCGCAGCAAGCCCGACGGACGCCTGAAATCCACCAAAACCCTGCAAAAACATACCAGCGTGCAGGAGTTCTCGCCGATTCCCCCCTGGAAGACCGACGAATTGCTGCGACAGGTGCAGCAGTTGGCCAAAGAAGCCCAGGTGAGCCTCAGCCCCGACGCCGCCGAGCGGCTGGTCGAAGCCGTCGGCAACGACAGCCGCCGCGCCGCCATGGAACTTCAGAAGCTGAGCCTCTACGCCGACGGGCGACGACCGGCCATTGAGGCCGCCGAAATTAGCCGCCTGGTCACCGCCTCCGCCCACAACAGCCTGCAACTCGCCGACGCCATCCGCGAAGGCAACTCCTCCCGCGCCCTGGGGCTGGTGGCCGAGTTGCTGCTCCAAAACGAAGCCCCTTTGCGCATCTGTGCCACCCTTACCGGCCAGTTTCGCACCTGGGCTTGGGTCAAACTGCTGCTGGAGAGCGGCGAGCGCGACGAAAAAGCCATCGCCCAAGCCGCCGAGGTCAACAACCCCAAGCAGATCTATTTCCTGCGCAAGAAAGTCGAGCGGCACAGCGCCGAGACCCTCCTGCAAGCCCTGCCGATTTTGCTCAAACTGGAAATTGCACTGAAGCGAGGCGCAGAAGAAACCGCCGCTTTGCAGAGCGCCGTCGTAGAACTGGCCGCTCTTTGTGCCAGCTCGTGAGCTGGTTCTTGCCCCCTTGACAAAGGCAGCATCCTGCCAGTCGCCTGTGGAACTTCTGGGCTTTAAAATGATTCGGAACGGTAGAGCCTTGTGATTCATCGGACTTTCTTCGGCAATGGCAACTTCTGTGTTCAACTCGTTTCTGTTCACGCAGGTCAAGCGCTGTCTGCCGCACCTGCTTTGGGGTTCCCTGATCTTCGCGCCGGTGCTGTTGATTCCTTCGCCGCCGATTACGGCGCAGGCTCAGCCCGCGTTCAGTGACCAGCAGCTCCAGCAGTTTGCGCGGGCCTATCTGGAAATCGAAGCGCTGCGCACTCGACTGCAGCGCGAAGCCGAAAGCGTTGAAGGCATGCCGCAGCTCATCGCCCAAGCTCAGACCCAGGCCCGTGAGCGTCCCGATTTCAGCCTCTGTCACGACCGGACCAACGAACTGCCGCCCAAAGGTCGGCAACTCTGCCAGACTCTGGCCACGGAAACCACTCAGATCATCACGCGCAACGACTTAGACGTCTCCACGTTCAATGCCATCGTGCGCAGCTACCCCAACGACGCCGCGATCCAGGAGCGCGTGATGCGAGCGATCAACGAGCAGCGTCGCACCGCCAGCCCCTAGGCGCAGGCTCTGCCCTGGGCCGGGGCATCCGGTATGATTTTGGCAACATCACGGGAAAAGGCGGTTTCGATGTCTTCTGCCACAGCTTCAGAGCTCAGCGCTGGCGAATCAGAGGCTCAATTTGCTTATCTGCGCGGCGAATTTGTGCCTTTGGCCAATGCCTGCATCAACATCCGCACCCATGCCTTTCTCTACGGCACCGGCGTCTTTGAGGGAGTCAAAGCCTACTGGCTGGCGGCGGAAGGACGGATGGCGGGGTTCCGCATGGCAGAGCACTACCAGCGCCTGCTCCAGAGCTGCCGCATCCTGCGCCTGGACGCCGGGCTCAGCGCCCAGCAGCTGAGTGAAATCAGCCTGGAGCTGTTGCGCCGCAACGGCTGTCAGGGGCCGACCTATCTGCGGCCCGTGGTCTACAAGGCCGACTGGCGCATTGGCCCGATCCTGCTGGCCTCCGACACGCACGATGACTTCTGCCTATTCAGCCTGCCCCTGCCGCAGTATGTGGACCCGCACAAGGGTCTGCACTTGGGTGTCTCACCCTGGCGACGGCTGGAGGACAACGCCATCCCAGCTCGCGCCAAGGTGAACGGAGCCTACGTCAACACCGCCCTGGCCCAGACCGACGCCCGGCTGTGCGGTTTCGACGATGCGATTCTGCTGACTCCCGAGGGCCATGTTTCTGAAGCGGGTGCCGCCAATCTATTTCTGGTGCGCTCAGGCACCTTGATCACCAGCGCCGTCTCCGACAACATCCTGGAGGGAATCACACGGGCGACGGTGATCGAGCTGGCGTGTGCGGAGCTGGGCTTGCAGGTTTTGGCCCGCCCCATCGATCGGACCGAACTGTATGTGGCCGAGGAAGCGTTCATCGTCGGCACGGCCACCGAGGTCGCGCCCGTGACCCAGATCGACCACCGCCCAGTGGGCGACGGCAACATCGGGCAGCTGACCCGCCAACTGCAGGCGCTGTACACCAAAACCGTCCACGGTCAGCTGCCCCAGTACGATGCCTGGTTGGCCCGCGCTTAAGATGATCCACGGCAAATCACTTCGGCAGGGGCTCAGCCTGGGGCTGTGGCTACTGGTCGGCAGCCTGCTGCGCTTTTGGGATCTGAGCGAGCGTCCTCTGTGGACCGACGAGGTGCTGACGGCAATCTTTAGCCTGGGCAAACGCCTGAGCGACGTGCCGCTGGACCGGGTGCTGTCAGGCAGCGAGCTGCGGAGCTTCTTCCAGCTCAACCCAGACGCCAGCCTGGTCAGCATCACTCAGGCGGTCAGCACCGACTCGACCCACCCGCCGATCTTCTTTTTCTTGTCGCATCTGTGGCTGCGCACGGTGGGCAGTTGGTTCGGCCCGGTGCAGGTGCAGGATCTGCCGCTGCTGCTGCGCTCGTTCTCGGCGCTGACCAGCAGTCTGAGCTTGTTGGCGATTTACGGGTTGGGCCGGGTGGCGTTTCGGGGCGACCGGGGGCAACGGGCGTTGCTGCTGAGCGCTTGGCTGGCGGTCTCTCCCTTCGGGGTCTATCTGGGTCAGGAGGCGCGGCACTACAGTCTGGGCGTCCTGTGCGTGATTGGCTCGCTGGCAGCGCTGTTCGCGATTCTGCACGACCTGCGCCAGGACCGACCGCTGCGCTGGCCGCTGCTGCTGGGCTGGGCGGCGGTCAATGTTCTGGGGCTCTATGTTCATTACTTTTTTGTGCTGAGCTGGTTGGGGCAGGGGCTCGCCCTGAGCGTCTGGCTGGGGCGCAACTGGCCCAAGTCTCGCCCCTGGCTGCTGCCGCTGGGACTGACCGTGGCCGGTGTGTGCCTGGCCTGGTCACCCTGGCTACCGACGCTGCTGAGCCACATGGGACGCGACGAGGTGCGCTGGATCGTACGCGAGGACTGGACCTGGCTCGATAGTCTGCTGCAGCCGCTGATGTTGATTCCTGGCACGCTGGCCATGTTTGTGATGCTGCCGGTGCCAGATCGGTTGAGCGGACTGCAGGTGCTCTCGGTGCTCAGCCTGCTAGCGCTGGCGGTCTGGGGCGGCGGGTGGCTGTGGCGCGGCGGACGGGCGCAGCGCGATTGGGTCCTGGCCTGGGCCGGGTTGTTGGTGCTGGCGACCATGGCGCTACTGGTGGGCCTCGGCTGGGCTCAGCACAGCCGCGTCACCAGCATCTTCCGCTATAACTTTGTGTTTTTCCCAGCCGTGGGCTTGGTGGCGACTGCTTGTCTGAGCGGTCTGGAGAAGCGCAGCAGGGCCCGTGTCCTGACAGCCTTCCTGAGCTTGGGGCTGTGCAGCAGTTTGCTGCTGGTGAACGGCTGGGTATTTCCCCAGCCCGACCAACCGGCTACCAAGGCCGCCGAGTTCCTGCGGCGCAGCGATGCGCCAGTCCTGTTTGCGCGCACCTATCGCAACCTCAATGACGTCGCCAAGGGGATGGCGCTAGCGCTCGAACTCCAGCGCCAGGAGCCTGAGACGCGCGTGATGTTTATCCAGAACCGCGAGGGCGAAGCGGCTGTAGACCGCGAACTCGCCACCGCCCTGCAAAGCCTGGGCACGCCACGCGATATCTGGATCAGCCAGTCGTTTGAGGCGGCGGAACAGCTGGCGGGCACGACCTGTCAGACGGCGGCCAAACGCCGCGTCCGGGTCAGCGGTGAGGGCTACTACCACTTGGTTTGTCCCTGATTGCATTGCCGGAATCATCGTGCAACAGTGAGGTCTGGATTAAGGTCGCAAGCAACGATGGGGATTGGGGCGTGCAGCTAGTTTCAGGGCAGGTCAGAGCGCCGCGCCGACCGCTGTGGCTGAGCGGCTATTTCTGGGGTGCGATGCTGCTGCAGGCGATCCCGATCGACCGTTTTTGGCAGGCACTGCTGAACCACCCCAATGCCTACATCGACGATGCAGTGCAACACATTTTCTGGATGTGGCGCTTTGTCGATCCGGCCCGCTTCCAGGACGATCTGATGGCTGAGTATTTCAGCGCCCAGATGCCGCCCGGTTTGTATGGCTTATATTGGGCGGCGAGTTTTTTCAGGTCGCCGCTGCTGTTCAATAAGCTGCTGCCGGTGGCGCTGGGTCTGATCGCCGCCGTGGTCTTTTTCGCGCTAGCGCAGCGCCTGTTCAATAGCCCTCGCATCGCTTTCTGGGCCAGCCTAGTATTCATCCTCCAGATCTGGACCACGGATGATATCAGCACTGGCATTGCTCGCTCGTTTGCCTACCCGCTGCTGTTGGGCTTTCTCTACACGCTGGTGATCGGCTGGCGGTTTGGGGTGCTGCTGTGCTTGGCGCTGAGCTGTCTGTTCTACCCGCCCGTTGCGGTGTTGGCGGTGGCGATCCTGGCCTTGACGCTGTGGCCGGGAAGTTCGGCGATCTTTGAGCTCAATGCCCGTCCCTGGCGACGCCATCTGGGGCTGCTGCTGCTGGGGCTGCTGGTCTGCGGCGCGCTGTTGCTGCCGGGCCAGCTCTGGGAGGGTCCGTTTGGGCCGATCATCACCAAGGCGCAGGCGCTCTCTGAACCGGCGCTGCTGGATGGGGGACGTAGCGCTGTGTTTGACTCGGACCCGTGGCGTTTCTGGGTCACCAGTAAGCGCACCAGCCTGGGGCTCAATCTGGACCAGATGCACCCGTTATGTCTGTTGCCCGCGCTGCTGCTGCCGCTGCTGCACAGGCGCTCCGGCGCTCGTCTACAAACCTTTAAGGGCTGGAGCGGCTGGGTGCCACTGCTGGGGCGTGTGGTCTGGGCGTCGCTGGCCCTGTACGGCTTGGCGATGGCAGTGCTGCTGCATCTGTATCACCCCAATCGCTATGTCTGTTACTCGCTGCCGGTGGTGGCGGCTCTATTTAGTGGTGTCACCCTAGCGGCGCTGGCCGAACATTGCGCCCGCTGGCTGAGCAGTCGCTGGCTACAGCAGGGGATGGCCGTATTGCTGTGTGTGGCGCTGGTTTGGGCGCATCGTCCGCTGTGGCCCAGCGGCCTGAAGGTCGGTGAGTTCGACCAGATCTACCGCTTCCTGCGGGCTCAGCCTGCGACCACGCGCCTCGCCAGTTACCCCACCGATGCGGGCAATTTGCCCCTGCTGAGCGGCCTGCCGGTGGTGGCTTCCATGGAGAACGCGCTGGCCTGGCATCCGGCCTATTATCGCCAGATGGAACAGCGGCTGTGGCAGACCCTGGAGGCGTTCTACACCGATTCGCCCCAGCTGCTGGCTGACTATGTGGAGCGCTACGGCGTGGATCTGTTTGTGGTGCCGCTCTACCGCTATGCACCGCCTCGGGCGCGGCGCGGGCTGTTTGTGCCGTTCGCCAGTCGCGCCTCTGATCTGGCGAAGACGCGGCTGTTTTCAGGCGTGCCCTCGGTGTTGCAGCAGCTGGCCCAGGAGCAGGCAGTGGCGCAGCAAGACATCCCGATTCAGCGTGGCAACCTGATCGACACCATGGCGGTTGTGTCGGCCCAGACGATTTACCGGCGGGCAGGGCGTTCGTGAGCCAGCGCCGCTCAACCCTGCTCTGGGCGCTGCTGGTGCTGCTGGTGACCCTGTTGGGCAGCCTGGACGGGCTGCGGCAAGCGCTAAGCAGCCCCTGGATCGTGCAGGACGACGCCCGACAGCACGTGTTCTGGATGCAGCGCTGGCTGGAGCCGGACCTGTTTGTCGGCGATTGGATTGCCGATTACTTCCAGGCGGTGGCTCCGCTCGGCTACACGGGGCTTTACCGGTTGGCGCAGGCGCTCGGGCTGGAGCCATTGCTGTTCAATAAGCTGCTGCCACCGCTGCTGTCGTTGCTGAGCGCCTTTGGGTGTTTCCGGTTGTTTGTGCTGCTGTTGCCGGTGCCCTGGGTGGCGGCGCTGGGCAGCGGGATGTTTGTGCAGCAGTCGCTGTGGCTGCGCGATGATGTCTTCTCGGCTACGCCCAGAGCCTTTTTTTATGCTTTGTTTCTGCCGTTTTTGGTGTGTCTGGCGCAGAAGCGGCTGGGGCTGGCGGTCGGGCTAGTGGTCGCGCAGGCGTTGTTTTATCCGCACGGGGCGCTGATCTCGCTGGCGGTGTTGGCGCTGCGTCTGTGGCCGGGCCAGGCGGGGCGAGCCCCGATCAGGGCGGGGCTGGCCTTGGGCGCGGCGCTGCTGTTGGTCGGGGTGATTCTCTGGTTGGCGAAGGCGGACACTGACCGCTTCGGCCCGGTGGTTACTGAGGCGCAGGCACGGCTGATGCCGGAGTTTCTGCCGGGTGGGCGCTCGGTGTTTTTTGCACGGGACTGGGGGCGCTACTGGTTCGGCGGCGGGCGCAGTGGCTTGCTGTTTGACTTCAGGCCGCCGCTGTTGGCTCTGGGGCTGTTGCTGCCGGGCTTGTGGCTGGTGCGGCGACGCTGGCCGCAACGCTTCCCCCGCTTGGCGCAGATGACGCCCGTCAGCCGCTTGTTGGTTCAGGTGCTGTTGGCTTCGCTGGGGCTGTTTGGGCTGTCTCACGCGGTGTTGTTTCGCCTGCATTTGCCCGCACGCTATACGGTGTACACGCTGCCGCTGGTCTTGGCGGCGGCGGCGGCAGTGGTGATTTTTGTGCTCTGCGGCGAGCTGGGGCGCTGGCAGCCGCTGGGGGTTGCAGTGCTGTTGGCGGTCTCGCTGGGCCTAAGCCCCTACGAGCTGAATACCAAGTACAAGGTCGGCACGGTGCCGGAGATCTACCAGTTCTTGCGCACCACGCCCGCCGCGACCCTGGTGGCCTCGCTGACCGACGAGGCCAATTTTCTACCCACGTTTGCCGGTCGTCCGGTGTTGACGGCCTTGGAGTATGCGGTGCCGTATCACCTCGGCTACTACCGTTTGCTGCGTCAGCGCACCCTGGATCTGATCACCGCGCAGTACAGCCCCGACCCAGCGGTGTTGCGGCACTTTCTGGAGCACTACGGGGTAGGCTACCTGTTGGTCGAAGATGAAGCGTTTACGCCCGACTACTTGAGGCGCGATCGCTGGCGCAACCAGTACCAGCCCGCCGCTGCTGAGGCGGCAGCCAGGTTAGCAGCAGGCGGACCCTCAAGCCGGGTCCAGGCTCTGGTTGGCCGCTGTGCGGTTCGGCGTCAGGGGAGTTTGACACTGTTGTCAGCAGACTGCTTGAGCAGTGAGGGGTCCGAGGGTTGACCACTGGGTCACTCGCGCCAGCGCCCGTTGGACTGCCCGCCGCACACGGCACTGCCCACTACTGGCTCTACGAGACTCCTGAGCACTGCGCGCCTCTAACCCTCTGGGGCCGAACCAGACGGCGACAACCTCCTCAGGCAACCGCGACAACCCCCCAAGACTTCGGTGAAGGTTGTCGGCAAGGACTTGGGTGCTTGTCGCGGTTCGGTTGGGGGATTGTCGGCAATGGGTTGGGGGTTGTCGCCGTCTAGTTGGCAGGTTGTCGGGGCTCGGTTGGGACTTGTCGCCGTCTAGTTAGGAGGTTGTCGGGACTTGGTTGGGACTTGTCGCCGTTTGGTTGGGAGCTTGTCAGGACTTGGTTGGGACTTGTCGCCGTTTGGTTGGGACTTGTCGGGACTTGGTTGGGAGGTTGGCGACACTCGGTTGGTCGTGGGCCTTGCCTCATCCTGCTGCGGCCCCAGCAATGCAGTCAGCTTGCAGAACCACCTGGGTCTCGGTGCTAAACGCCTCGCAGCGCTCCAGCAACCCGGCTAGGGCCGGTGTGGCTCCCTGTTGCAAACTGCCGAGCACCGCCTCACGCGCTGGCCGATAAGCCTTGAACCACTTGCTGTCGTTGACGTAAGCGGCGGTCAAGCCTGAGCGATCCACCAGCCAGAAATCTACGCCGTACTGCTGAATAAAACGCTGCACCTGCTTCAGGTCGGGGCTGTACTGAGCAGCCATCAGATCCAGAGTGCGCTGGCGCATCTGGGCGTAGTACTTTTTGTGGTAGGGCAGCGTGTAGCCCGCACTGCCCACCAGAATCGGGCGCAGGGTGAACGCAGGTAAATTGTTGGTGTCTTCAGTTAGCGAGGCGATCAGCGTCTCTTTGGGCTGACCTGCCATAAATTCGTACAGGGCAGGCGTCTGGCCCACCAGGTAATTGGTCTTGGGAAAGTAATGGAGAGTGGTGGGGTACAGCAGCACCGATCCCCCCAGCAAAGCCATCAGCGACCAGGCCAGCCATTGTTGGCGATAGTGCTGGCGCTGTGCCTGCCGCCGCGCCCACTGCAGCAGGGCATCCAGAATCAGGGTCAGCGCAATGCCACCCGCCAGCGCCGTTAGCACCCGCAGCGAATGCTCCGTGTAACGGCTGGGCAGGTGAAGTTTGAATAGGAAAACATTGGCAACCAGCAGCATGCCGATCGAGGCCAGAATCACCTGAACAAACAGCACAATGCGCTCAGAAACCTGGCGGGCCAGCGGAAATTGCCCAGGAAACCGCAACAGCACCGGCAACACCAGCGACACGACCAGCGGGATCGGCGTCCCGAATTCGCCAAAGATGCCGCTGCGCTTGGCCGTAAACCAATAGTGCCAGGGGCTGCCCACGAAGAACTCTGACCAGCCTTTCGAGGCAAAATCCGGGATGAGTCTAGCTTCAGCCGCCGTGACCACCGGGCCAAACTCAGAAGATTTCAGAGCATAGGGCAGCAGCACCGCCAGGGCCACGCCCACGCCCACCGCGCAGAAGCGATAGTCGGCTTGCTCGCGCGAGAAACTCAGTCGTCCCTGCTGCCAGCGCAACAGTCGCAGGACCAGCGTGCCCACCGAAACAAACACGACCTGAGGATAGAACAACCCTTGCAAAGCCAGCGCGACCATGCAGGGCACCAAGGATCGCCGCAACAGGTAGTACAGGAAGGCAACAAACAGCGGGTAGATAAACGCCTTGGGTGAGGCCGAAACCAAGTGGTCTCTCATCCACAGATAGTGATTGAGCAATAGCGCGCTCCAAAAGCCCGCCATGGGTACCGGCAAAATCTGGAGACAGGTGAAAAAACAATAGCCGGTCACAATCAGAGCCAAGCCAATCGGCAGCAGTTTGTGCAGCAGCAGCGGCGTGATCCCCAACCAGGCCATGCCGCGATATAAGGCGGTGTAGCCGACCGGCGCAACCGACTGAAAATAATCAGCAATCAGGTCATTGGGAAACAGTCCTGGGTCGGAAAACCGCATCATCCAAACCACATGCTGACGCGCGTCGTCCTGCACAAGGTAGGGGCTGCTAAACGCCTGCTGTAATGCCTGAATCGCGAAAAAGGCAGCAAACAGAAAACTCAAACTCAGCCAGAATAGCTCTTGGAGACCAAAGCGCTTACCAGCAGTGGGAGCCGTTAAAAGTCTAGAAAGATCCATATACCAAGGTCATACCAAAGTCAGAAAGCTTGAGTTTCACAAAGCAGAACCGACTCACCAGAGCTTCGTTGCTCACGGCTGACCTCCCCAGAATTGGGGGGCAGCAGTTCAGTCTAGCTTTCCAGCTGCCACAGACAGCCAGGTGAATGCAAAGGCTCTAGCCTGTATTTTTGCATCCGCTCAAGCCCAGACTGAAGCACCTGAGAAGGACAGTACAGAAATATATCACTAAAGCCCTCAGGGATCGCAGGCAGCTCCGGATCGGTGACGATCAGAAACTTGACCTTGGGGTCTAGCTGGTAGCTGAGCGAGGTTACCCGCAGAGGATTGCTGCCGATCACCAAAGGCACAGTCGCCCGGTTAATGATTGCGGCTACTTGGGGATTGTAGTAGCTGCTGTACTTATTCCACCAGGTTTGCGCTTGGGCGCTGATGGTGCAGGACAAGACGCCGCCAGCCAGCAGTCCCGCCAAGATCACAGACCACCCTCTCACAGACCACCCTCGCTGCTGGCGAACCTCAGCGGCGCAGCGGCTAATCTGGGTGCCCAGCCAGTAAGCCACGGCCAATTGAATGCCCAGATAAGAGGGGATGAGATAGCGACCAATGCTTGAGCGTTGCCCGCCGGTCGTCAAGTCAGGGATCAACAAACTGGAGGCAGTCACACCGATCAACAGCACCACAAACCAGCCAGCTTGCCTAGGCGCTTTTCGACAGAGGAAATAGACCGCATAGACCTCCAACATCACAATCAGACCGATGGCATAAGTCCAGGGATTCTCAAAGCCCAATCTGAGCGCATCCTGCCCAGTCGCGACGTCAAACAGCGGCTGCTGAAAGCCGATCTGCGGGTCGAGGAAAATCAAACTGAGATTGACTGCCCAGCGACTACTCAAGGTCGCTAGAGACACGGGCAGCTCCGTCCAGTCCAGGCCGTCAAAGCGAACTTTAATCAGGCGAACCAGCCAGGGCACAAACGCCAAGACCCCAACGAACGACGCCAGCAGATAAGCGCTCAGCCCTTTGCGCAGACGCAGGCCAGAAGTCAGCAGCACATAGAGACCATGCCCACAAGCCACAAAGACAGAGAACAGATGGGTATACAAGCCAACGGTCAGCGCCAGCGCATACAGCCCCCAACCACTGCGGCTGCCTAAGCGCATCGCCCGCAGCAAGGCGGCACTGGCGAACAAGATCGCAACCGTCCACAGGCTGTATTCGCGGGCCTCCTGGGCGTAGAGCACCTGAAAGGGAGAGATCGCCACCAGAGCCGTCGCCAGCCAGGCGACCAGCGGCGACTCAAACAGCTCTCGACTCACCCAGTAAGTGCACGGAAGCGCCAGCAAACCGATCACGGCCGACAAGCTCCGCACAGCAGCAACTGAGTTGCCCATCACGCCAGCCCAGAGACGCGCTAGCACGTAGTAAAGCGGTGGATGCTCTGGGTTGCGAATCGCGAGGGACTGGATCGTCGCCATCACCGATTTCTCGGGGTCAACCCGCTGATATCGCCGCAAATCTTCCAAGCCTCGCACTTGTCCATTGGCCATCTGCTGCGTGAATTCCCGTTTTGCGTGGCCGGAGATGCGCAGGGAGGTCACGGTCTCGTCGTACCAATAGGCCTTGCGATCAAGATTGACAAATCGGAAAAACACTCCCAGCACTAAGACCGTGAGCAGCAACACCCGTAGCCAGAGCGGCGAAAATCGGTAGAGTTTCATAGATAACCAACGGGTCAGTAGCGGGGCAGGGCTCTAGCTTTTGCGAAAGATCTTGATCTCTGGATTGATTTTGTCAAAGTTGGAGTAGATCCGCATGCGCTCCAGGTGCCTATAACCGAGTTCTTCGTGATTCAGTAAATCCCAGACTGGCTGGGATTGATAGCGAAGAACAAGCTGGTAACCCAGCTCACCCTTGTCCAGCCGCGAGAAAAAAATCTGCTCTGGAGTGCCTTCAGCAAATCTGCGAACGTCGTAACCACTGGTCTCCACAATGTAGTCAGGATCGATCTGTTGCAGTGCATTCACAGAAGGCTCGTCTGTGGACTCAGACCTGAACTGACGCAGCCTCGGCAAATATTTCGGGTAGCCAATCCCCCAAACCAAAGCCTGACCCTCTATGTTTTGCTGCATCCATTGTTCAACAAAGTATCGGGAATCCTGAGCCATTAACGTATCTACAGAGAACGAATAAGCAAATGTGTAGGCCAAGACACTGCTAATCAGAACAGCACCGATTGTGGGAAAATTCCGAGTCAAAGTCCAAACATTGGCTAGAGCCTGACCTGCAAACAGAGAGAGAACAATGCAGCAGGGCAGCAAATAACGCACATCATTAAACATGATCAAGCTAATATAGAATAGATAATATGAAGCAATGGGAAGCAGAGTCCAGTTCAAGAGAGCATTTTTCTTTTTTTTAAGGAAGGCGCTCAGGACTCCCAGTAAAACCACCAAAAAAGCTGGCCATCCGAAAGAAAATCTGAGATGAACTAGGCTTTGCCAAAACATTTCAACATGGCCCAAAAGGTTTTTCTCAAATCTCGGGCGAATGCTGGCTCCACCCCCTGTAGTCAGGCTGACGTGTTTCAAAAAACCTTTTAGATTGAAGGGAATATTCTGCAGAATCAGAAACAGAGCAAGTCCTAGCAGTAGCGAGAGCACCACTCGTCGGCTCAAAATAGAGTCAATCAGCCTAACCTCTGCGTTCTGACTTTTTCGATAAAAATGGTAGTAAATAATGAGAAAAACAGGCGTCAGGACGTAAAATCCATAGGCCTGATCTTTCGTACAGAATGTGATAGTTGCCGTAGCGGAGAACCATAAATAGTCGGCAAGTCTCTGACCTTTCAAAATCCGGATATAGAACAGCAAGGACAACGCAAACCAGAAGAGGTAAGGCACATCTAGGTTGATCGTCTTTGCATAGTAAACAAAAGGGCATAGGAGCGCCGTGCTCAGGGCAGCAAAGAGAGCGGAAGCCTTGTCATAAACCTCTCGTCCGCATAGATAAACAATGTACACAATAGCAGCACCCAGACATACGCTCAAAAGCCGACCCAGGTAGAATAGAACCGTATAAATAGGTAGGCTGTAGACATCTAGGCTACTGAATTGATGCAGGACCCAGAACGGTGAATATAGAGCAGCTAAGAGGTAAAAGTGAACGGGCGGATATTTGTAATACCAGCCGTTCGAGAAGCCCTGTTCGATGCCAGTAAGCACCCTTGCAGGTATCAACTCGTCTGCCACCCAGCCTTCAAAATCAGGCAATCCCCACCCGATACCATAGGTATTGAGAAAAAGACTCAAAAGTAGGATTAGAGCAATCGCAGTCTTCGCGTGTTTCTCTTCCCCCAGTGAGATTGTCAACGTATCAACTCCATTGCTGAGACTGCGCTCCCGATTCGATTCAAGGTACATCCTACAGCAGTGTGACTGGTTACATAAGACCCTAACTTGCGGTCTTTAGGTGCCAGGCGAAGTATGATGGGCAAATGTGAGACAGACGCTCTCGACTGGAATTTCCAGGGACGGACATGGCCAACGGTTCAGACTCTCAGCCACTCTCACCAACCCGGAAACGGGTCGCGACCATCTTTCGCACTATTGGCTGGATTGGTTTCTGGATCCAGCTGGTGCTGGCCGTTGTCTCTGGCTTCGTTTTACTCTTCGCGGCAGCTTCCAGCCGGGGTAGCAATCCCAGTACGGGTGCAGCAGCCAGCAACTCAGGAACCGGCTTTGGTCTGTTTTTCGCGGTGTGTGGACTGTTGGCCCTGTTTCTCAGCGTCTATTGGGCGTTCCGCTACACGCGCCTGGCACGACAGTTGCAGGCACCGACCTCGGAAACTCGCCCCAAGAAGTCAGATCTCAACCAGGCCCTGCGCGTTGGCTTGCTAGGCAATTTAGTGGGCATGCTGCTGACGCTCGTGGGCCTAGAGGCGATCGTCGGTGCCATTCTGGCGAAGTCCCTCTCGCTTGGGCAGGGAGCGGCCATCTACAGCGCCGATCCCACTCGATTTGTCCAGTCGCTAGATCTTTTCGTCATCCAGGCGAATGTGAACACCACCGTCGCTCACTTCGCAGGGATTGTCGTCTCGCTCTGGCTGCTCAACAGCCTCAACAGCTTGAAGCGACCGTCCAGCCAGTCCTAGTCCCTGCGGGCTTGCGCGTAGTCCTCCGGGGTATTCAGATCTGCAAGCACAATCGCCGTGCCGAACTCGACCCGGTGAAGCTCGGCTTGCCAGTTTCTGACGACTTGACGAAGACCCAATTGTGGTTCATTGATCTGCATCAGATGCGGAAAAAGCGCTGGTGCAAACACGAGTGGATGCCCTAAACGGCCTGCGTAGATAGGGCCGGTTAGTAGCGCTTCGTAACGCTGATGTTCCTGCATAAGGGTTTGATAAACCCAGGCGGGTCTGGGCTGATCGACCGCCACAATCAGCAGTGCCAACCAAGCACTCGGTAGTTGTTGGAGCCCAGTCCGAATTGAGCTCGATTTACCGGCTTTAGGCTGCGGATTGACCACTAGCTGAGCGCCTGGCAATCTACCTTGCCATCGGGCCACATTCTGAGGTCCTAGCACCACAATCGGCGAGATATTTGCGAGCAATAACTGCTCAATCTGATAGGACAGCAACGGGCGTCCGTCGCACCAGGGAAGCGCCGTTTTACAGGTGCCCATACGGCTAGAAAACCCGGCTGCCAGAACCAGGGCAAAGGCGCTAGCAGGGTGGCAAAAGCTCTGGTCCATCGGCCTGCCTGCTGGATTCAGAAAGCGAAGTTTCCGTGCCGCCGCGCCGTACCTTGATCAGTTCTGCGCCAATGCTTACAGCGATTTCCTCGGGTGTGAGGGCACCTATGGCCAAACCAATCGGAGCATAGAGCCGACTGCCGAAATCAGCCATCGGGTTTTCTTGCAGCAGAATCTGACAAACCTTGTGGACCCTCGTTGCGCTGCCAATCATGCCAATATACTGAGTCGGGCGCGGCAACACCAGGCGTAGGGCAGCCAAGTCATGTTGATAACTCCGGGTGACCAAGGCAACGTAAAGCGATGCTGGCCAGGGCCAAGTTGCCAGCGCCGAGGCGATCGGCTGGGCCAAGATCGTGGTTTGGTCCGGGAAGCGTTCTCGGCAGGCAAACTCGGGCCGTTCATCCACGACTACGATTTGGAAACCGGCCAGCTTTGCCACTTGGGCCAGCGCCACGGCCACGTGTCCGGCTCCCACGATCAGCAGGGTTGGCGGCGCGAATAAGGGCTCGACCAGGGCCTCAGCATAGACCCGAATCGCTGTTTCTGGGGAGCGATCAAGAGCATCGAGCCAATAGGGGTTCAGATCCGCGCCAAAGGGAGTGACTAAGGTGCCTGAGCCGCCAGCGGCCAATCGCGTTTGAATCTGCCTCGCCAACGCCAGGGCTGCGCTGCCGGCCCAACGCTCCAGCCACACCTGCATCAGGCCACCACACACGCCCTGGGTGACTCGATTTGGGGCTGCGCAGAGATCGACTTCGACCCATTGTTTCTCGCCTGAGCGCAGAACTTCTAACGCCTGAGCCTGAACTTTAGCTTCGCCAGCACCGCCGCCGATCGTCCCGACTATTCGGCCATCGGCACGCACCCACATTTTGGCCCCAACCTCGCGCGGCACCGAGCCTTTGACCCGCGCCACGGTCGCTAAGACCACCGCTTCGTGGGCCAGCGTCTGAGCCAGTTGCCGGTAGAACTCAAGCAGGGTCACGGTTCAAGGCCCGCCAGACTCGTTCTGGGGTCATCGGCAGTTGGCTGAGTCGCACCCCAGTGGCGTGGGCGACGGCGTTGGCGATCGCTGGGGCAATGCAGTTGGTGGTGATTTCGCCCACCCCTTTGGCTCCGAGCGGGCCGTAGGGGTCGGCTTTTTGCACCAGGATCACCTCGATTGGGGGCACATCGGCGGCGGTCGGAATGCGATAGGTGCGAAAGCCGGGGTTGAGGATGCGGCCCTGCTGGTCGAGCCAGAGTTCTTCACTCAGCGCATAGCCCAGGCCCATCACTGTGCCGCCGATGGCTTGGCCGCGACAGATCCGGGGGTTAATCGCCGTGCCCAAATCGATGGCTTGCACGCAGCGCAGCACCTGGATTTTGCCGGTCTCGGTGTCCACTTCGACCTCGACGCCCAGCACTGCAAAGGTGAGCGAGGATTCATCGGCGGCGTAGGCCAGTTCGGCAACCAGCGGCTGTTGCTGAGCTTGAGCCAGTTGCGCGAGGTGCCCTAGCGAGAGCTGCTGGGTTGCCGAGCGAATCGCGCCAGCGGCCAGAACCAGGGTCTCAGCGGGGGTCTGCCAGAGTTGGGCGGCGAAGTTGAGCAGTTGCCCTCGCAAGTTCTGGGCGGCCAGATTCACCGCCTGGCCTGAGATGTAGATCGTGCTGGAGGCATAGGAGCCCGCGTCGAAGGGGGTGCGGTGGGTGTCGGCGCTGATCAGCTGGAGGTCGCCCACGCTCACGTCCAAGATCTGGGCGGCAATTTGGCGCAGGCTGGTGTCCGAGCCAGTGCCGACATCGACCGCGCCGGTCTTTAAGCAAAAGTGTCCCTCAGGTTCCAGGGACAACCGGACCCCGGCGGTGTGCACCTTGGACAGGCCGCTGCCCTGCATCGAAACGGCGAAGCCCAGACCGCGCCTGCGCAGACCCTCAACGCGAGGCGGCTGACCCGGCACATAGTCCAGGGCCTGAACCACTTTGGTAAAGCATTCATCGAGCGCGTAACTGCCGATCAGATTGAAGTGATCCTCGGAGCGCCCGACGCCGATCGGGTCGCCGGGGCGAATCAGGTTTTTGCGGCGCAGCTCCAGCGGATCTAAGCCCAGCTGGCGAGCGATTTCATCTAGGTGCGACTCCATTGCGAAGCTACCCTGGGTGGCTCCGTAGCCGCGAAATGCGCCCGCAGGCAGGGTGTTGGTATAGACGGCGTAGCCTCTAAAGCGGGTATTGGCACAACGGTAGAGACCGAGGGGCAGATAGCCCGCCAGAAACACCACGGTCTGACCATGATTGCCATAAGCGCCCGTGTTGCCAATCGCCTCTAGGTCCTGCGCCACTAGGGTGCCGTCAGCCTTGACACCGGTCTTGAGGCGCAGGGTCATGGCGTGGCGGCTGTTGGTGGCGGTGAATTCTTCGGTGCGCGTGAATTCCCACTGGACGGGGCGACCGGTGCGCAAGGTGGCCAGGGCGCAGAGATCCTCGCTGAGCACTTCTTGCTTGTTGCCAAAGCCGCCACCGATCTGGGCTTTGAACACGCGGATTTTGTCTCTGGGCAGATCCAGAATCTCTGAGAGGATGCGCTGGCAGTGAAAGGGTACTTGGGTGCTGGTGCGGATCACCAAGGTGCCATCTTCATCCAGCCAGCTAGTGCTGACATGCGGCTCCAGGTGCGCGTGTTGCACGGCGGGCAGGGTGTAAGTCGCTTCGAGGATGAAATCTGCTGCCGCGAAGCCTTGGGCAATATTGCCAGATTCCAGGGCAACGTGCCCGGCGATATTGCGGTCGCGCGCATAGATTTGCTGTGACTCGGGCTCGTCGTGAATGATCACGCTGGAGCCGTTCATCGCCAGTTCGGGGTCGAGCACAAAGGGCAGCAGTTCGTACTCAACTTCGAGCAGCTGACAGGCTTGCTCGGCGATGGCGACCGATTCGGCGACCACTGCGGCGACGCGGTCGCCGACGAACCGAACTTTGTAGTCGAGCAAAAAGTGATCGAGCGGGTCGGGCACGGGCTCCGCGTGGCCTGCGGTGGTGTAGGCGCGTCGCGGCACGTCGGCATAGGTCAACACAGCGTGGACCCCCGGTAGGGCTTTGGCTAGGTCGGTGCGAATCTGGCGAATGCGGGCGTGGGCATGGGGCGAGCGCAGAACCTTGAGATGCAACAGTCCCGGCGGCGACCAGTCGGCGGTGTACACCGGCTGGCCGGTGACCAGGGCTGGGCCGTCTTGCTTGGCAATGCTCTGGCCTACGGCTCCGGTAGTGACGGGCTCGCTCGGCTCCGGCTGGTTCAGGATGCTGTTGACAATCGCCTGGTAGCCGGTGCAGCGGCAGAGGTTGCCGCGCAGGGCCAAGCGCAGGTCAGCTTCCGAGAGACCGCTCAGTTTCTCGGCACTTAGGATCATGCCCGGAGTGCAGAAGCCGCACTGAAAGCCCTGGTGGGCCAGGAAAGCCTGCTGCAGGGGCGAGAGTTGCCCGTCCTGGGCCACGCCTTCAATCGTGGTGACGGCGTGGCCGCCGATACGCTGCGCGGGGTAGAGGCAGCTATGGATGGGCTCGCCCTCCAGCCAGACAGTGCAGCTGCCGCAGTCGCCAGAGGCGCAAGCGGCGTGGACGCCTGCCCAACCGAGGCGACGCAACAGGCTGAGCAAGCTACTGCCGGGCGCACAGGCTTCTGTGTAGGGCTGAGCGTTGACCTGGAAGCTGAGGGGCTCTAGCATCGGAGGCCCTCCAGGCAGCGCTGGATCAGAACTTGCGCAAGCTGTCTACGGTAGCCAGCGCTGGCTCGGGCATCGTGCACAAAGCGCTCTAGGGGCAGCTCGGCATCCAAGGCTTGCGCAATCTCGACGGCGCTGGGCAGACCGGAGAATTGGAGCAGATAAGGGGCAGGCAGGCAGGCCCCGAGCGCCAATTGCACCTGGGCGGTCTGCGGATCGTAAGTGCCCACCACCAGCGCTAGTGCCGGGTCGGTCGCGGCCAGGCCGAAACGTTGAACGTCTACCTGACAGCGGAGTTGGGCGGCGGGGATCGTAATCTGGCGCAGCACTTGCCCCGGCTGCAAGCGCGTCTGCTGGGGGCCGGTTTGAAAGCCGAGCGCGGGCAGCTGAAACGGCGGCGCACTGGGGCTCCAAACCTCGTAGGTGGCCCCCAGCGCTAGCATCACCGGGGCCATTGTGCCCACCGGCAGGGCCAGACACAGGTTGCCACCGACGGTTGCCAGGTGGATCACCTTGAACGAGGCGGCCAGGGCCGAGATCGCGCTGCGGAAGGCAGCGCAAGCGGGCCAAGCGGCGGGCCAGTCAAACTGCGAGAGCTTGGCCAGCGAGCAGGTGGCCCCGATCGACAGGCCCGCCTCGGTCACTTCGAGTTCGGACCAGCCCAGCGGCTCCAGATCGACCAGGGTGCGCAGGCCGGGCTGGGGCTCTGAAAACAGCCAGGTGCCTCCGGCCAGCCAGGCCCAGCCTTCGCTCCAGTCTTGGACTTGCGGCAGGTGCTGCGGACGCAAGTAGGCCTCTAGCTGGTTCAGATCCATGCAGGCATCACTCGATTTTGGGTAAGCGTTCTTTGATTTTGGGCAAGCGTTGCTTGATGTCGGGTAGGCGTTCTTTGATTTTGGGTAAGCGTTGCTCGATTTTGGGTAAGCATTGTTTGATTTTGGGCAAGCGTTCTTTGAATTGGAGTTCCCGTTGCTTGATTTCGGGTAGGCATTCTTTGATTTTGGGTAAGCGTTGCTTGATTTCGGGTAAGCGTTCTTTGAATTGGAGTAAGCGTTCTTCGATTTTGGGTTCCCGTTGCTTGATTTGGGGTGAGGGATGGCCACTGCAAGGCTGGCCTGATTAAACTCAGGGCAGAGAGAGTAGGTCATCGAGCCACGCCGATTCAGTAGCCGCAGCTACAACGACTGCTCAGCCGATCGGCCACCTTCTACTAAAGCAGTGTGCCTTGAGCCAACCCAGGAGAGCGAGATCATGGACTTGCAGCGTTCCCGGCAGCCGATGGGCAACCTCAACCGCCGTAAATTGATTCAGTACGGATCCCTGGCCCTAGGCAGTAGCGTTCTGGCTGCCTGCTCCGGTGGCGGCACCACTCCCGGTTCCGAGACCCCCGCCGCCACCCCGGCGGCAGCCAGTCCCACCGCCGAACTGACCAAAGTCACCTACGGCACCAACTGGTACGCCCAGGCCGAACACGGCGGCTTCTATCAGGCGGTCGCCACCGGCCTCTACAAAGACGCGGGCCTAGACGTGACGATCAAAATGGGCGGCCCCCAGGTCAATGGCACCCAATTGCTGATGGGCAATGCCATCGACTTCTTCATGGGCTATCCCTCCGACGCGATCAAAGCCGTCGAAGAAAACATCCCCAAAATCACCGTCGCTGCCCTGTTCCAGAAAGACCCCCAAGTGCTGATCGCCCATCCCGAGGCAGGGGTCCAATCGCTCGATGATCTTAAGGGCAAGCCGGTACTGATTTCCGCCGCCGCCAGCGTCACCTACTGGCCCTTCCTCAAGGTGAAATACGGCTTCACCGACGCCCAGAAGCGCCCCTACAACTTCAGCGTCGCCCCCTTCCTGGCCGACAAGAACACAGTTCAGCAGGGCTACCTGACCTCCGAGCCCTTTGCTATAGAGAAAGAAGGCGGCTTCAAGCCGGTGGTGCTGCTGCTGGCCGACAGCGGCTACACGCCCTACTCAACCACCATCGAGGCCCGCAAAGAGATGGTCGAGACCAACCCCGACCTCGTGCAGCGCTTTGTCGATGCCTCGATTAAGGGCTGGTACAGCTACCTGGCCGACCCGACACTCGGCAACGAGCTGATCCAAAAAGACAACCCAGAAATGACCGACGCCCAGCTGGCCTACAGCGTCGCCAAGATGAAAGAGTACGGCATCGTGGTCTCCGGCGACGCCGAGAAGCTGGGCATCGGCGCCATGACCGACCAGCGCTGGCAAGCCTTCTTCGACAACATGGCCCAAGCCGGAGTGTACAAGCCAGACACCGACTTCAAACAGGCCTACACCCTGAAATTTATCAACAAGGGGCCAGACGCCTACCAGGTCTAGCCCTGCGGTTTGCGGGCCCAGGGCTGAGCGTGCCATGATTGCCCCAACTCAATGTCAAGCGCCGAGGCGAGCTACATGAGTCCACAACCTGCAATCAGGCTCAGAAACGTCGATAAGGTCTACGCCAACGGCACGCTTGCCCTGCAGGGCGTCAACCTGGACATCGGTCAGTCTGAGTTTGTGAGCCTGGTCGGCCCCTCCGGCTGCGGCAAGAGCACGGTTCTGCGTCTGATCGCCGGGCTAGGAGCGCTGAGCCAGGGCGACATTGAGCACTGCCCACCCCCGGATGCTCCCAGCCAACCGCTGCACGAGCTGGCTTTCGTGTTCCAGGAAGCCGCCCTAATGCCCTGGGCCACGGTCTTAGACAACATCCGCCTGCCGCTGAAGCTGGCGCAGGTACCCCGCAAAGTCGCGGACCTAGCTGTGCGCGAGGCGATTGGCACCGTGGGCCTGACCGGCTTCGAGCGGGCTTACCCCCGCGAACTCTCCGGCGGCATGAAGATGCGCGTGTCGATTGCCCGCGCCCTGGTCACCAAGCCCAACCTCCTGCTGATGGACGAGCCCTTCGGCGCGCTCGACGAGATGACCCGCAGCAAGCTGAACAGCGACCTATTGGAGCTGTGGCAACACAAGCGCTGGACCGTGATCTTCGTAACCCACAACATTTACGAGGCCGTGTACCTGTCCAACCGGGTCGTGGTCATGGCCCCGCGCCCCGGTCGCGTCGTCGCCGACATCGCGATCGAGGCCCCCTACCCCCGCACCGAGCAGTTCCGCACCTCCTCGGTGCACAGCGACTACTGCCGCAAGGTCTCAGCCTGCCTGTCAGAAGCCACAACTCCGGCAGCCCCGAGGCGCTTGGAATCCCCGGTCTAGCAACCTCCTAAAAACACCGCTCCCTGACCAGTGAATCTCGCTCAGTTAGACAGGAGCTTGCCTCCAGATGCAGTGCCTTGATTTTGTTGAACCCGCAAGATTTACAAAAATTAATATGAAGAGAGCCAGCCCGACTGAGAGGCGCTTACAGCTGCCCAGAACTGGTTGATCGCAACTTGCCTTGCCGTCCAAAGGCTATAGTAGAGATAGATTCCATTCGGTCTACAGATTTGCTCAATCTTACGGTTGCTCAATCTTTCTCCGAATCTATGTCCCAGACGCTAAGATTGGAGAAATTCTCATGAGTATTTACGTCGGCAACCTTTCCTACGAAGCAACGGAAGAGAACCTGACTGAAGTATTCGCAGCTTACGGAAAAGTTAAACGGATTCAGCTTCCCACAGACCGTGAGACAGGTCGCCCCAGAGGCTTCGGTTTCGTAGAAATGGAAGACGAGAGTAACGAGGACGCGGCGATCACAGCCCTGGATGGGTCTGAGTGGATGGGACGAGACCTCAAAGTGAACAAGGCCAGACCCCGAGAATCTCGCGGCGGCGAATATGGCGGCAATTTCTCCGGCGGTCGTCGCTATTAGAAGGCGAGCACGCTTCTGAAATCAGCCAGTATGTCTTCATGAGAGGTAGCGAGCTTTCAGTCTAGAACTCCCTGCCTCTCATGCCCAAGCGCAGGAATAGAACAGAATGACCCAAATCTCCGTCGGTGAGAATCAAGGGATTGAATCCGCGCTACGTCGGTTTAAGCGGAAAGTCCTCAGGGCAGAGATTTTAGGGCAGGAGTTTTTTCAGACATCAAGCGTCTGGCAAACGACATAAGTGGCGATTTCGCTAAATCGACCACCCAACTCAATTGATCACGAACTTCACAACCTTTTAACCCAATTAAGGATGACCATGGCCAGCGAAAAACGGCAAAGCAACAAAGAAACCAAAAAAGAGAAAAAAGATCCTAAGGCCAAGAAAGAGAAGAAAGACCCCAAACGGCACGACGGCCTGTAGAGAGCCGTGAGGCGGGCCTCTTCAACGTCCCATCAGTTCACCCAAAGCGCTCGGCAGAAATAAAGTGATGAACCACGGTAAAGGCAAACCCTCTGTGCCCAATTGGGGTGACGAACAAAGGCTCAAAGGAGCCACCTGGACTGCAACCGGAGGTGCGGGCAGCTACGCCTTCACAAGCCTAGATGTGGGCAGTCACTACGTCATCCACGCTAAAGGCAAGAAAAGCGATCGTCAGGTCGTGCTCCTAGATCGCTGGACCTATGACGAAGAAAAGCATGGCGACACCCGATATGATCCTCAGGGATTCTTTTACAACGGAGCCAGGGTGCGCTATCTGGACACGGGCAAAATAGACCGAGTTGAGTGGTCCAAGTTAATCCCCGTACTTGACGAAAATCCAGCTGATCCGCCCGATGCCTCAGAACAGAGCGATGCGCAAGCGCAGCCCTTGGCCGTTCTGCAAGGTGAATCAGTTTGATCTGAGCATCTCTTTAAGCTTAGCCCTACCAGGCGACACGAGCTGACTGCAGCTGCCAGGCTTTACGGGTCCAGGCTTGATCGGATAACAGAAGGCCCGACACCAACTTAAAATCGCACGGGTGAGGGGGCTCTTGAGTCCAAGCGGTTGGCGTATTGTGATTGTGCGTCTTAACAAAGCTGACTATCCAAGGTAGGAAATCTAGGATTTCTTCTGGAAGCACAGTCAACTCAAAGTGCCAATCTCGATTCAGCCCCTGGCATTCGCTGCCCCAAATTGCGCGCGGCATGATGCCAATCCCCTTGTTCATACTCATCCGCAGAATGAACGGACGTCCTGGGATTAAGTGATCGGGTGCGGTATGCGCCTGGATACGCACATAATTTAGCTGCTGCCTGTCATCCAGCCAAGACGCCACATAAGAGTCGCCCGTCTGGGAGTTGCCAGCCAAAATCACCGGTGTCTTCATCGCGCTTGCGAAGAGACTGTAGAACTTGCGCCTAAGATCGGAGATAGTACGAATTGCTTCTGGGGTCACCGTCGATCTCTGCCTCTTAAAATTAAGACTGACCAGGGTCTCGTGCAACTGATCGAATACGTCTAGAATAGCTTGTTTTCAGAGTTTCTAGAGGTCAGCTTTTGGACTCGGAGCAAGTTGCCCAAGCTTTAGACACTTGACAACTTGCCAAAACAGCTTAACTTCATTGAACCTACAACTCTTAACAAAGGTCCAGAGTCATGCACTGCACGGGATTTAGACTTTGCAAAAGCAACTTCATGTTTGCAAATGCAACGCTTTCTCACAAAGGAGTTATACTCTCTATTAATACATTAAAAGCCAACTCAGAAACTCAACCCTGACTTCACACAAAGTCGTTAACGCTTCTTCAAGCTTGATTGCGACTTTAGATCGAGAATCAGTTCTCATTGAATCGTCAAACTTTTCTATAAGACAACCCCTTCGCGCAGGAGACAATTTTCATGATTTCTGATAATGTTCGCGTCAAGCCTGAGACTCGTAACCATCAGGGATACTTCGTTCCAGAAGCGCCTTATATGCTGATGGACTTGGATCAAAACGGTTGGGCACTGATCTGTATTGACCAGGCCAGCTGTCAGTACGTTGACCCCGACGACCTGCGAATGCCTAAGGGATGGAAGGCCGCAGCGGAAACAAGCCCGGCAACCGTTCAGGTTTCCTGAGCACTGACCACCCATTATGTTTGAGCACTTCACAGAAAAAGCCGTTCGGGTAATTCTGCTGGCCCAGGAGGAAGCACGCCATCTGGGCCACAACTTTGTTGGCACAGAACAGCTTCTGATCGGTTTGGTCAGTGAAGGCACGGGGATTGCCGCCCAGGTTCTGAAATCTCTGGGCGTCGATCTGCAAAAGGCCCGGCGGGAAGTGGAGAAAATAGTTGGTCGGGGTCCAGGGGCCGTGGGGACAGAAATTCCGTTCACTGCTCGCAGCAAGCATGTGCTTGAGCTAGCGGTGGAGGAGTCACGTCAGTTGGGCCACGACTATACCGGCACTGAACACCTGCTCTTGGGCCTAATTCACGGTGGTGAAGGGGTCGCCGCCAAGGTGTTGGAAAACTTGAGCATTGACCTCGCACAGGTTCGTACCCAAGTGCTGCGGCTGATCGAGACCACCGCCCCCACGCTGGCAGGCGGTCGCCAGCGGCGCACGAAGACCTCGATTCTCGACGAGTTTGGTCTCAATCTGACCGACCTAGCCGCCGAGGGCAAGCTGGATCCCGTCGTGGGTCGTGCTCGCGAAGTCGAGCGCATGATCCAGATTTTGGGCCGCCGCACCAAGAACAACCCGGTGCTGATTGGCGAGCCCGGAGTCGGCAAAACCGCACTCGCCGAAGGGCTGGCCCAACGCATTGTCAATCACGACATTCCCCCCCTTTTGGCCGACAAACGCGTGATTGCCCTGTCTGTGGGTTCGCTCTTAGCTGGCACCAAATATCGGGGCGAGTTTGAAGAGCGGATCAAAGCAGTCGTAACCGAGATCCGCGCGGCTGGGGATGTAATTCTGATGATCGACGAGTTGCACACCCTGGTCGGGGCGGGAGCCGCAGAAGGTTCCCTAGACGCCGCCAATCTGCTCAAGCCCGCGCTGGCTCGCGGCGAGCTGCAATGCATTGGCGCGACCACCCTTGATGAGTATCGCCAGTACATCGAACGGGATGCAGCCTTAGAGCGGCGATTTCAACCGGTGATGATCGGCGAGCCCAGCGTCGAAGAAACCATTGAGATTCTGTACGGCCTGCGCCAGCGCTACGAGCAACACCACAAGCTCCGGATCGCCGACGCGGCTTTAGTGGCTGCCGCCCAGCTCTCCGACCGCTATATTTCCGACCGGTTCTTGCCCGATAAAGCCATCGACCTGGTAGACGAAGCCGGGTCTCGCGTGCACATCCTGCACTCGCGCCAAGCGAAGCAAGCCGATCCTGCGGCCGAGGCAGCGGAGCCAGTTGTCCCGGTCGTAGAGGCAGAAGACATCGCCCAGATCGTGACGGCCTGGACCGGGGTGCCGGTTCAGAAGCTGACCGAATCGGAGTCTGAGCAACTGCTGCATCTAGAAGACACGCTGCACCAACGGCTGATCGGGCAAGACGAGGCGGTCCAGGCGATTGCCAGGGCAATTCGGCGCACCCGAGCAGGCCTCAAAAACCCTAACCGCCCAATTGCCAGCTTCATCTTTTCCGGCCCCACGGGCGTGGGCAAGACCGAGCTGACCAAATCACTGGCGGTCTACTTCTTTGGCTCTGAAGCCGCGATGATCCGCCTAGATATGTCGGAATTCATGGAGCGTCACACCGTCTCCAAACTGATTGGCTCCCCACCCGGCTACGTGGGCCACGACGCCGGTGGTCAGCTCACCGAAGCTGTACGCCGCAAGCCGCATACCGTGGTGCTATTCGACGAGATCGAAAAAGCCCACCCCGACGTGTTTAACCTCTTGCTGCAAGTCCTCGAAGAGGGTCGCCTGACCGATGCCAAGGGGCGCACAGTGGACTTCAAGAACACCTTGTTGATCATGACCTCCAACATCGGCTCCAAGACGATTGAAAAAGGCGGCAGCGGGCTGGGCTTCGCTGCCAATGACTCCCAGGCAGATTTCCAGTACCTGCGCATCTTAAAAGGCGTCACCGAAGAACTCAAAGCTTATTTCCGTCCCGAGTTCCTCAACCGGCTAGACGAAAGCATTGTCTTTCGTCCCCTGACCCGAGCCGAAGTGAAACAAATTGCCGAGATCCTGCTGCGACAAGTGTTAGAGCGCCTGGTTGAGCAAGAGATCTCCGTAGAAGTCACTGAAGCCTTCAAAGACAAACTAATTACCGAAGGCTACAGCCCCAGCTATGGCGCTCGCCCCCTGCGTCGCGCCATCACCCGTTTGCTGGAAGATAGCCTAGCCGAGGCAATCCTGTCTGGTCGCCTCAAACCCGGAGACACAGCGATCATTGACGTCGATCAGTCCGGCCAAGTCAAAGTAATGCAGAATGGGAGGCAAGAAAGGCTATCCCAAGCAACCGCTTAAAGATTAACAAAGCCTTCTAGTTCGATTGGGGTTTCAGTCTAGCCATCATCTAATAGAGTCGCCATGAAAGCACTTTTACTCTATCCCTGCTTTCCGCAAACCTTTTGGTCCTATGACCGCTTTATGGAAATGGCTGGGCTCAAGGCATTTATCCCGCCTCTGGGCCTGATCACCGTCGCGCCTCTATTGCCCGACGATTGGCAAATTCGCTTTTACGACCGCAATGTCAGCCCAGAGACCGATGACGACTGGCAGTGGTGCGACATGGTCATTTTGTCTGCCATGCTGGCGCAAAAACAAGACTTCCACACGCTGATTCAGAAAGCAGTGCAGTTGGGCAAAAAAGTTGCCGTGGGCGGACCCTATCCCACCTCTACCCCCGAAGAAGCACTCACTTCGGGGGCACATTATTTGATCCTCGACGAAGGTGAACTCACAGTACCGCAATTCCTAGCGGCGCTGGAGCGCGGCGAACCCCAGGGCGTGTTCCGCTCTACCGAAAAGCCTGACATCACCTTCAGCCCGATGCCCCGCTTTGACTTGTTGCAGCGGCAGGATTACTTCATGATGGCCGTGCAATTTTCGCGCGGCTGCCCCTTCAATTGCGAATTTTGCGACATCATCACCCTCTACGGCCGCAAACCGCGCACCAAAGAACCCGCCCAAACCCTAGCCGAACTCCAGCAGCTCTACGACCTGGGCTGGCGGGGACCCGTAGCGATCATCGACGATAACTTTATCGGCAACCAGCGCAATGTCAAACGCTTACTGCGCGAGCTAATTCCCTGGATGCAGGCCCACGACTATCCCTTCACCTTTTTAACCGAAGCCTCGATGAACCTAGCCGAAGACACCGAGCTACTGGAGCTGATGTCTCAGGCAGGCTTCTACGGCGTCTTCCTCGGCATCGAAACCCCCGATCAAGACAGCCTCGAAGTTACGCAAAAATTCCAGAACACGCGCAAACCCCTGGTCGAAGCCTGCCAAAAGATCAACCAAGCCGGTATCTTGATCTACGCCGGGTTCATCATCGGCTTCGACGGCGAACGGGCCGCAGCAGGCGAGCGCATCCAAGCCTTT
This sequence comes from Leptolyngbya sp. SOY_34_metabat_272, assembly GCA_031399305.1. Taxonomy (GTDB): domain Bacteria; phylum Cyanobacteriota; class Cyanobacteriia; order FACHB-261; family FACHB-261; genus FACHB-261. Next base: position 2,089 of record JANNOU010000117.1, on the reverse strand, counting down.
GTCGAAGAAACCAGCATCCCCCAACCGATGCTCGGCATCTTGCAAGCCCTGCCCAATACGGCACTCTGGGAGCGCTTACAGCGCGAGGGACGGCTCGACCAAGCGAATCCCCTAGAGGGCGACCAAAATTCCCTCATGAACTTCACGCCCAGCCGACCTATGGCCCAGATCGCCCAGGAATACGTCCAAGCAATCTGGTCCCTGTACGAACCCACCAACTATCTGCGGCGCTGCCTACGGCACTGTCTCAACCTCAGCAGCCCACCCCGGCGCAAACAAGCGGCTTACTTCCCCCTAGACAAAGGGCTGCGACTGATAACCCAGCTGATCTGGCAGCAGGGCCTGCGTCGGTCCGAACTGCGAGCGCAATTTTGGCAACAGGCCTGGCTCCTCCTACGCACCAAACCCCAAGTTCTGGGGCTGTACCTGGGTCTGTGTGCCGCAGGCGAGCACTTCTTTGAGTACCGCACCCTGGTACGAACCCGAATCACCGAGCAACTGGGCTTCGACCCCCTACTGACGACCGCTGAGCCAATCCCCAGCCCGGTCCCCAGCTAGCAATAGCCCCAACCCCCCATCCCCAAGGTTTTCCGAGCTACCTGCAAAGACTCAGCAGACCACCCCTCACACCCCTCAAGCAAGGCCCACCGCTAGACCTGCCCCTCTGGCGCAGAGCACACCGACTTAAGCGTGTCAGTCACCCCTTGCGCAGGGGGACTGGGGGAGGCGCTTCGTCCCCCAGTGGGGGGTTTGGGGGGCAAACGCCCCCCATTCCGGGTTCTCTCCAACCCCTCAACTTCCCCCAGCTCTCAGCCTCATTCCACTCAAGCTCAAAGGACCTCAGCAATTCATCAAAGAGGTCGCACGATTCATCAAAGACTCCGCAAGTGTCTTCAAAGACTCCGCAAGTGTCTTTGAAGACTCCCAAAGACTCTTTAAAGACTCCCAGAGACTCTTCAAAGACTCCGCAAGTGTCTTCGAAGACTCCCAGAGACTCTTCAAAGACTCCGCGAGTGTCTTCGGAGACTCCCAAAGACTCTTCAGAGACTCTCAGAGACTCTCCATTAGGTTCGCCAGAGTCTTCAAAGACTCCGTAAGTGTCTTCGAAGACTTCCTGAGTATCTTCGTTGGAGTCGCCAGAGTCTTCGAAGACTTCTGCGACTCCATATCTAGCGTCTCAACCCCAATCTGTTTTCCAGCCCGCTGGAATTCACTGATTCCTAAACTCATAAGCAATGAATCTTTCAGTAAGCATACGGGTGCTGCAAGCAGCAGCCTCAGGATATTTCAGAAGCAACAACCTGAACCGACGGCCCCAGGCCGCTGGTCAGCAACCAAGGAGGATTCCAATGACCATTCGCAAGATCGACGCCGACCTGCCCGCCGACGACCTGAAGGCAGTGCTCACCGCCCTAGAAACCGTCCGTCAGAAGCTGCCTTTCCTGATTGGCCTCACCTCCAGCGAGCGGCGCAAGCTGTTCAAGATCGGGCGCAAGGCGCAGACCTTTGTGGGTCAGGCGCTGGATGTGGCGACTCAACATACTGAGTTGATGCCCCGTTGCCTTGATGTGGAGGCTGCTCGTCGGGACATCGCGCTGTTCGAGTCGCTCAATCCGGTCCTGCAAACTCTGAACCAACTGCGAGAGCTGGTGGAGGACACGCAGATGCTAGTGGGCAGCGAAGCGTATGCCACTGCTCGCCTGGCTTACAATTCCGCCAGAACGGCAGGCAAGAACATGGGTCTGGATGAGGTTTTTGCCGAGCTAGGCCAGCAGTTCCGCAAGCAACGCAAGGGTCAGTCTGAGGTGTAGGGGTAAATGCTCGCCAGCAGGGGCCTGGGTATTGGAGTCAGTGACTGGTTCTGATCTCTGGGGTTGTGATGGAGGGGGAAGTTTTGAGGGGTGGGAGAACCCGGAATTGGGGGGCGTTTGCCCCCAACCCCCCACTGGGGCAGGGCTGATTCATTCGATAAGGCGACAGAGCAGAGTCAAATCATTGGCCAGCCAGCGCCAGGCTTGCGTCACCGACGCATAGCCCCCGCGGCGCAGCAGGTTGATGACGATACTGCGCACCACTGAGAAGTTGGCCG
>JANNOU010000100.1:0-16177 GCA_031399305.1 Leptolyngbya sp. SOY_34_metabat_272 | reverse complement strand
CCGCCAGTTTTCGGCCACTCAGTATGCGCTGCTCTCGAGTTTGTTTGCGATGGGGGGAATTGTGGCGGGCGCGGGGGCTGGTTTTTTGGCCGAAACGGTGAATTGGTCGGCCTTTTTTGCCCTGACGGTTCTGGGTGCTCTGCCCAGTTTGGGGCTGCTGCGGTTGATCGAGCCCAGCCCCAGCCATCGAAAAGTGGCAGCGGATAAAGAACAGATGTAACGGATGGGCGACCGGTCAACCCCTCCACTCTCCATCCGCTATGTCCGTTCTTTATCCGTTGCCCACTCGGCTTGCCGAGCCTGGAACTCGGAGCATTCGGATCAGAACTCGAAGCCTCTAGTCTGCAACTCGGCTGGGCGAGCTGAAGGCTCGGAGCGCCGAGTTATTTTCTCGACTTTCGAGGCTTTGAGCTCGGCAGAGCGAGTTCAGAACTCGGAGTCTGGAGCGGATGGCTCGAACTGCCGGGCTGGGAACTCGACGCTGCGGGATCGGAGCTTGGGAAGCGCAGTTTTGCGTGGTGAGGGTGAGTGACTTGCTGAGTGGGCCATTTCAGTCGGAGCGCAACTGGGGGGTGCAGGCTCGCTCGTGAAGTTGGTCTTCTCACGCCTGGAGCCTGAAACAGCTCTGGTCAGGGGCGGGGAGCCTGAGTCTGAAGGCGCTGGAGCTGGGCCTCAGCGTTGTTGGCCCACGGGGTATTACCCTGAGCGTTGAACAGGTTGCGGGCGTAGCTGAACACCTGGGCTGCCTGCTGCAGTTGGCCTTGCTGGGCGAACACCAGCCCCGCTCCGTAATAAGCATTGGCGTAGTTGGGGTTAAGGCGCGTGGCCTCGCGGAAGGCGTTGAGTGCGCCGCTTAGGTCGCCCTGCTGGAAGAGGATCGAGCCCAAACCGTAGTGCACCGTGGGGGCGTTGTTGTTGCTCGTTAGCGATTGGCGGAAAGCAGCGGCGGCCTCCGCCAGTTTCCCCTGGCGTTGGTACGCGAGTCCCAGATAGTAGGCAGGCTCTGGCACCTGCGGACTCAGCCGCACCGCCTGTTGCAGTGAGGCCACCGATTGATCCAATCTGCCCTGACGCTGATAGACCAGGCCTAGATTGTATTGGGCCACCCCCAGCGAGGGGTCAAGTTCAACGCCGCGCTGGAGGTAGGCCGCGGCTTGGTCCAGGTTGCCCCCTTCCAGCAGAGCCGCGCCCAAATTGGCGTAGGCCAGCGCAAAGCGAGGCTGGCTGCGGATCGCCTGATAGAAACTGTTCACCGCCCCCTGTAGGTCACCCTGCTGACGCAGCGCCAGACCCAGGTTGTAGTGCGCGGGGGCGAGGTTGCCATTCAATTGGACCGCTTGGCGGTAGGCGTTGGTCGCCTCCCGTAGGTTGCCCTGCTCGATGTAGCGATTGCCCCGCTCAAACCACTGTTGAGCCGTCTGGGCCGACTGAGCTGGAGCGTTCTGCGCCCCAGCCGAGTCTGATTGCAGTCCCAGCAGCCCACTGCTGGCCAGGAGCAGGCTACTGAGCGTCACGGAAATGACTGGATAATGCACGGTGTTCCACACGGCTTTGTCGCTATCGCTTGGCAGATCTAGATCTAAGACTCCCGCAGCTCAATCTGAGTGGGAGCGCGATTACTGATCGAAAGGGTGTAGGTCAGACCGTAACGGCTGACCTGATAGACCACCCCAGCTTTGGAAACCGATTGAACTTTGCTGACGAAGCTGCGCCGCGCCAACTGAGTCTCGTAATATTCCCGCACCCGCTGGGGGGCGTCGGTACTGGTCATCGACCAGCTCAGGCTAGGTTCCGGGGAAGCCTTAGAGCCTTGCGGGACGGCAGTCACCGCGCCGGGGTAAGTGGGAAATTCCTGGACAAAATGCTTGCGGTCAATCGCTGCATCCAGGTACGGCAGGTTTTGCAGCGAGATCACTGTGGGATTGGCCAGTCCGATGAATAAGTAGCGCCGGACCCCATTGCGCGAGACCGCTGCCACGCCCCCTAAATTGGAGCGACCGACCGGGTCAATGCGGTAGCCATAAGTTGACAGTTGCCGCAGGTAGTATTGCGTGACTTGTTCCGCATCGTCAGGAGTTTGGTTGGACCAGACCACCTGGTCGCCCGCCAACGGCCCCAACCCTAGGTAGTAGGGCTGAGCGCCGGGATAACGCGGGAAGCCCATCAGATAACTGGCAAGGCCGTCGTCGACCTTGAAGTCCTCGCTGGGCGCAGCGCTCACCGCAGTGGGAACCGGATCGGAGGCTTGGAGCTGCTGCGAGACGCAGCCCTGGAGCGCAGCCAAGGCCAACAGCAGCGAGGAGAGGATCCGACCGACGGCAGAGCCTGAGGCGCGCAGCATGATCCTTGACCCAGGACTTCCAACCTCAACTAACTGGGACGAACTAGGCATCCAGCAGTTCCAGACCACCTGAAGCTGAGATTACACTCAGCTCGGTTACTTTCTCGCCCCGTTCAGGGTGGAGAATTCGGCTGCCCGCCGCGTCCCGATCTAGGAGGGGTACCTCGCTGGCCGGCAGGCGCACCAGTCTTGGGGCATCGGTGGTCAACACCAGCTCGCTCTGGGGGGTCACTGCTGCCAACCCGATCAGTGCATCAGCTTTAGGGCTAAAGGCAATCGCCTGCGTACCTAGGTCGCCCCGCTGAGACAGCCGCAGCTGGCTAGTCCGTAGCCGCTTGGCGGAGCCCTTCTGAGTGAACAGGATCAACTCGGTGGCTCCCCCGCTGACCAGAGCCGCGCCCACCAGAGTTTCGCCCTGGCGTAGGCGCATGGCCTGGTTGCCCATCGCCGTACGGCCCATCAGCGGCACCTGAGTTTCATCGACTAGCAGGCGCAGCAGCCGTCCACCTGAGCTGGCCAGGATCACCTGTTGGTTAGGGTAAACCCGGTCGGCCCACAGCAAGGCGTCGTCGTCTTTCAGTTTTAGGGCACTCAGACCGCGAGCCGTCAAATCCGTAAACTCGGCCAGCGGTACGCGTTTGATCCGGCCCTGCTGCGTGATCAGCAGCAGACAGGTGCTCTCCGGGTACTCGGCTTCGACTAAGCGGCTCGTGATCGGATCTGTCTGCGGTAGCAGGCTGATCAGCGGCGTGCCGCGTGAGCGCCCGCTAGTCAGCGGTACCTCGGCAATTTTGGTAGAGAAAACCCGACCACTACGGGTGATCAGCAGCAGGTCATCACGGGTATTGACCGCCTGGGTTTCGACCACGAAATCCTCGGCCTCCTCTGGGTTGGCCTCCTTAGGCGGTCTGCCGCGTCGGGGACCGGGTTCGCTGCGGCGCACGTAGCCGCGCTGGGTAAACTGCAACAGCGCGGGACTATCAGGAACCTCCTCGACCTCCGCAGTGGCGGCGACCTCCACCGCATCGGCAATCCGCGTGCGTCGGACGTCGTTATGCTTGCGCTTGAGGGCACGCAGTTCTTTCTTGAGCCCTTTGAGCAGATCTGGTCGGCTGTCGAGCAAGTGTTCTAGCTCCTGAATCCGGCTGCTGCGCTCGGCGAACTCAGTCTGCAGGTTCTGACGCTCCATGCCGGTCAGGCGGCGCAGGGGCATGGCCAGGATCTCACTGGCTTGCCGGTCACTCAGGGCTAGACGCTCTTGCAGCTGGGCTTTGGCTGTAGTGCCGTCCGGCGCATGGCGCAGCAGGTCGATCACGGTGTCCAGGTCCGTCAGGGCGCGCAGCAGCCCCTCCAGCAAATGCACGCGGGCGCGGGTCTGCTCCAGCTCATGGCGGTAGAGCCGGGTGAGCGTCTCGATGCGAAAGTCCAGAAAGCACTGCAGCGTCTCGCGCAGGCTCATCTGGCGCGGCTGGTTGTTGTCGAGGGCCAGCAGGATCACGCCGAAGTTGATCTGCAGGGGGGTTTGCCGGTAGAGGTTGTGGAGCACCTTCTGAGGATTGGCCTCACGCCGCAGCTCAATTACCACGCGGGTGCCGTCGCGGTCCGACTCATTGCGGATGTCGGCGATGCCGTCCAGGCGGCCCTGGTTAACCAGATCTGCGACTTTTTCGATCCAGCTATCCCGGCTGACCTGAAAGGGAAACTCGGTGATCACAATTGCCGTGCGCCGGTGTCGCCCGCGCCCGGGCTGGGTCTCCTCAATCTGTGCGATGCCCCGTAGGGCGATCGAGCCGCGCCCGGTGGTATAGGCATCCCGGATGCCCTCGCTGCCTACAATTTCACCGCCTGTAGGGAAGTCCGGCCCTGGGATCAGTCCAAACAGGCGCGCGTCGGGCAGCTCTGGCTGGTCGATCAGCGCAATCAACCCGTCCACTAGCTCGCCCAGGTTGTGGGGCGGCACATTGGTCGCCATGCCCACGGCGATACCTGACGCCCCGTTGAGCAGCAAGATCGGCAGCTGAGCGGGCAATACCGTCGGCTCTTGCTGTGAACCGTCGAAGTTGTCGATAAACTCGACTGCGGCCTCGCTGATTTCCCCTAGCAGCGCCTCGTTGCCGATCGGGGCCAGGCGGCACTCGGTGTAGCGCATCGCTGCCGGGGGGTCGTTGTCCACCGAACCGAAATTGCCGTGCCCTGCCAGCAGCGGATAGCGGCTGGAGAAGTCCTGAACCAGGCGCACCAGGGCGTCGTACACCGACTGATCGCCGTGCGGGTGATATTTACCCAGAACATCGCCGACCACGCGGGCACACTTGCGGTAGGGTCGCTCGGGCGTCAACCCCAGTTCGTGCATTGCGTAGAGAATGCGACGGTGGACCGGCTTGAGACCGTCGCGCACATCTGGCAACGCCCGCCCCACAATCACACTCATGGCATATTCGAGATAGGACTGCTGCATTTCTGTGTGCAGGGCAGTCGCAATCACCCTGCCTTCTTGCAGACTCAACTGCTTGGCCATGAGAGCTTCCTTTTTCCGTCTTCAGATCACAGTAGTACTAGGCAGAACCAACCACGAGGCACCATGACCACTGTTTTGATTGTGGAAGATGACCCGATTAATGCTCGCGTGTTCTCCAAAATTTTGACCAAGCGTGGCGGCCTAGAAGTCAGACACACCGAGGATGTCGAAGAGGTAATGGCCATTGCCCGCGCGGGTGAAATTGACGTCATCCTGATGGATGTCTCCCTATCCCACAGTACCTACCAGGGCAAATCTGTCGACGGGATCAAGATTACCCAGATGCTGAAAGCTGACCCCGTGACGGCGAAATTGCCGATTATCCTAGTGACCGCCCATGCCATGCAGGGTGACCGCGAGAACTTTCTCGAAGCCAGCGGTGCTGACGACTATATCTCCAAACCTGTGGTGGACCACCAGCAATTTGTGGACAAAGTGCTCTCGGTTTTGTCTTGAGCGACCGCATTGCCTGGATTCTGCGACAGTTGGAGCGCGTCTACGGCCCACGCACCTGGGAACCGCCCGAGCTCGGGCGGACGCCCACCGACGAGCTGATCGGCACGATCCTTAGTCAAAACACCACAGACACCAACAGTGCCCGCGCGTTTGCGGCGTTGAAGCAGCGGTTCCCTGACATCCGTGAGCTGTTGCATGTACCCCGCGAAGAATTGGAAAACACGATTCGGTCCTGCGGCCTAGCCCGAACTAAAGCACAGTACATTAGTACTACTCTGGCACGTTTCTGGCAAGATCAGCGTGACCTTGAAGGCCATTTTCTCTGTGCCTGGCCGCTGGAGCAGGCGCGAGCCTACCTGACTTCGCTGCCGGGCATCGGTCCCAAGACTGCTGCTTGCGTATTGATGTTCCACTGCGGCGCGTCGGTGCTGCCCGTAGACACCCACGTGTACCGGGTCGCAACCCGACTGGCGCTCACCCAAGCCCAAGACGCTGCCGCCGCCCACCCAGACTTGCAGGCGCAACTGACCCCGCACCAGGTTTACCCCTTCCATGTGCTGCTGATCCAGCATGGTCGTCGCATCTGCAAGGCTCGCCAGCCCCACTGCGGAGCCTGCGGCTTACATTCGCGTTGCCCTTACGGCCTGATAGGGGGCTGAACTCGGCTGGTGAAGGCATCGACCGGGCTGCTGGCCGCCGCGCCGCTAGACTGGCCCAGAGTAACGCGCTCGCCGTAGCGCAGCATCGCTCCCATCGCCGTCAGGCGGTTCTGCCAGGTACGCAGGCGGTAGGGACGTTCCAGCGCTTCCAAGCGCATCCAGCTGTTGAGCCCAGACTGCATCCGAGTGAGGGCAGCGCGAGCCGTGTCCAGATGGGCGCGGGACGGGGTGCGTACCAGGGCGGTGAGCGCTGCGCCGAGGGTTTCGGCTTGGGCCTGCCAGGTACGGCGATCTTCATCGCGTAACCAAAGCAGGTTTTGGCTGCTCAGGTATTCCCACTCCCGGCGCAAGACCTGAAACCGGACTTCAGCCGCCGCAAACGGCTGCCGATAGGGCAAAATCCGCCCGTTGTCAGCATTGGCTTTATCGGCGGTGGTGCCATTGGCGCGTTGGGCGTTCGTGCCCAGGGGGGCGAGAATTCGCTGCAGGCTATCGCGCAGGTGAGCTGCTGCAAACAAGGAGTAGCCGCCGGTTGGCAGGTCGCGCGTGGTCTGGAGCTGATCGAGAAACTCGTTGTCGGGCAGGCCGAGCAATTTGACGCTGGGCAAGAACAGCACTGGAGCCTGGCTGGCCTGGGCCAGGGATGGCTGCACCAAGGCCTGCCAGCGGCTGGTGCTCAGCGCATAGGTCATGGGAATCAGCAGGTCGATGTCGCCGTTGCGCGCCCAAGTTTCCCAGTGCTGCTGCAGATCTTGGGTGCGGTCGTACTCTGATAGCGGGAACACCGCCGCCGAAAGCACTAGCCCAGGCCGTAGGCTGCGCAGCGAGCGAGCAGTATCTGCCACGAACTGGTTGACCTGCGCCGTCCGGAATTCGGTCCACATCCACCACAGCGAGCGGTCGCCAGGCGAGATGGTCAGCGGATCGACGCCTGCGATCTGCTGGAACTGCTCACGGGCGGCGCGGCCATAGCCGTAGGTCCGCTGGGCGCTGGCATCCTGAAAGGGATAGCGAATATAGTCCAGCTGCAGGCCGTCCACCTGGTAGTTGGTCACAATCTCGCGGAACAGGCGGTGCAGGTAAGCGCGGGCCTCCGGGTTAGCCGGGTCTAGGAATGGCTTCCCCTGGCCAGGGGGCACCATGCTGCCACGATTGTCGTAGTTGGCCCAACCTGGATTGCGGGCGATCACCGGCCCCGGATAGTTGCCAGGTAGGCCCAGCAGGGCGTTGTGGCGATCATTGCCCACCGCGAACACCCACACCCAGGCGTGAAGCTCCATCTTGCGCTCATGGGCTAGGCGTACGGCAGCGGCTAGCGGATCCCAGCCGCGGATCAGCGGATTTTGCTCTGGTGCAACCTGGCTGGGGTAGACAGGGTAGCCTGCGTTCACCGTCTCGAAAAAGATCGTGTTGACGCCCGCTGCGGCCAACCGGTCAAACACTCGGGCCAATCCCGCTTCGGAGCCCGCCTGCACGATTGTGCCCCGGTCCAGCCAAATGGCTCGCACCTCCGGCATCGTGTTGAGCTGTTCGGTGGGGTAGATCGCCCGCAGGCTGTCACGGGCTGCTGCCCAGCGGCTGCGGACCTCGGCTGGGTCGCTCGAGCCGACTAGCTTAGGGAATTCTTGTAGGAACTTCTGGGCCTGTTGCAGGGTCTGATACTCGGGCAGCGCAGCCGTTTGGGTGCTGGGGGCACTCGCATAACGGGTCAGCAGAGCGCTCTCCACGCGACCCAGTAGGTCAGTGAGTTCTTGACGCAGGGCAATTGCCTCTAGGGCGTTAATCGGGGTTGCAGGCGGCAGTGGCAGCGGTGCAGGCCCCACGGCGTCCAAAACGTCGGTATCTTCACCAGTTGACTGGACCCTTGGGGCGGTCAGCGAAGCGTTAGGGCCGGTAGGGAGCGACCTTGCGGTGGCGGAAGACGCTCCCGAGCGGACGGCCTGCAATTCGGCCAGAGTGGGCGTGCGGCGTTGGGGCCGGAAGGTTGATACCGACGAGGGGGCAGACCGAGACGTTTGCAGCTCGCTGAGGCTGGGAGTGCGACGCTCCATGCGTGGGGTGGATGGACGCTGCGCCACGCTGGGAGGCGGAGTCGCGGCACGGGGCGAAAGCTGAATGCGGCTGGGTGCGGCCGTCGGGCTGGTTTCGGGCTGGACCGGTCTCGGGCTGACTGGCGGCGCTGCTGGCGCTGGAGCCGCGCTGCTACGGGCAACTGTGCTGGTCTCAAAGCGGTTGAGCGCTGCCCGCAGCCAGTCGGCATCAAATCCCACCGGAGCCGCTCGATCCTCGCCCCAACGCCAGCCCAAGAAGGTGACCTGAGGCGTCACTACTACCGCAGGCGGGCGGCCTGGATAATCCCAGGAAGCGACTGTCTGACTATCCACGCTGGAGGGGATGAGGATGCCCCCTTGGAGGTCTTTGTCGCTGTCGGTGCCCCGCGCCCAGCTACGTCGTGCTTCGCGAATCAAAGAGAAATCAGTGGCGCGGGACAGATCGGAGGACCAATAAGCGCCCAGCGCCTGCAGCTCCCGGCGCACCGCAGGTTCAGAGCGGCTGCCTAGGGGGCCGCTGACAATTAACCGTCCGCCGCCCGTCAACCAGCGGCGCAGGCTAGCAACCTGTTCCGAGCTCAAAACGGTTTGATTGGGCAAAAATAAGACCCCGTGGGTTCCCAGGGCCGCGCTCAGGGTTTGGGCGTCGCGCAACTGCTCCAGCGGTACCACGCGGTAGGGGGTGCCAGCACGGGTCAGGCGAGCCTCAATGTTGAGCCACTGCGCGGTGTTGTCGGCGCTGCGCACCACGCCCAGAGACGGAGTGCGGCTGGGGACTGAGTCTGGGCGCTGGGCCAAGCTGGTGGGCAGGGTACCTGTCTGAGCGGGCGGCGTGACCTGTGGGGGGGGAGTCGCGCCAACGCCAATGCCGACCGAATTGAGCGTCAGAACCGTACAGGCGGACAAGAGCCTGCGCCTGCGCCGGAACCGTCTATTTTTCATGATCAAACTACCTCGTTCACAGGGAAACGGTCGATGAGTTGGATCGCCCGCTGAGCATTTTGCCGTAAGGGGTCTGGCAGGTGGGGCGTGTGGGGCAGCTGAGCCAGGAAGTCGAGGGTCCGGCGCAACATCCGCACCACATCCCCTTCATCTAGGCTGGTGCCCGCAATCAGGTCTAGCCAGTCCATCCCGAGTGCCCATTGCTCGATCAGCCCTACCAGCTCGGCCTCCAGCCAGACGGGCATCACCACCTGATGGCGGCGCTGGAGCTGGAACAGCTGCCGTCGGATGCCGCGCAGGCCGGACAAAGCCTCTTCGACTTCGCCCGATAGCTGAAACTGGGTCCAACTGTCGGGGCGGGAAACTTCGGTGACCAGAGCAGCTGCCGCCGCCGCCAGGTGATGGGGAGCCAGCTCATCCAGTTCTCCCGACATCAGCGCCAGGGCCAGCCACAGCTCATTGTCGCCGCGCAAGGCCGCAGCGACTTGACCCAGGCGGGTCGGCTGCAAGCGGTCGGTGCCCAAGCCTACCGCCTCGGCAGACCCTGAACCTCTTCCTTCAGACACCGGCTTTGAGCGTCCGGACGCCTCAGCGGTTGAGGGCTGAGGCGCTTCCAGGCAGCCGAAGCTCTGCAAAATCGCCACCAGATTCAGGAATTCGTGCCAGTGGAGCTGGGACTGCGCGCCCAATTGACGCTGCTGCTGTTGCAGTTGTTGTTGGAGCTGTTCGTAGCGCTGTTGTTTCTTGGCAAGCTTGGAGCGGTCAGACCACTGATGGACCGGGTGTGCCGCTAGTTGGGTCTCGACCGCGACGACGCGGCTCAGCTGCTGCTGCACCTCGGGCGAGGGCTCCGGCAGGGGCAGGCTGGGAATAGTCTGGGCTAAGCGGGCAGTCTGCTCATCGCCTGAGCGCACCGAACCGCGCCTGGGTGGCAGGTCGAGCGGTGGCGACAAATGGTCCACTGCCTCTAGGCGCGGGTGCTCGGGGTGCATCGCCAGCACCTCGTGGACCGCCAGGACCCGCCAGCGGTTATCGGCCCCTAGACACACCAACAGCGGGAACTGGCCAGGGCCGGGCACCCGGTTGACCAAAACGGCGGGCAGTGGTTGCGGCGTCTGCGGCGCGCTAGTCGAGAGGGTCAGCACCGTTCCCGCCACGGCGAACTGCAACAGCGCCGCCTGGTCATGCAGGAGGTGTTCTTCGGCCTGCTGCTGCAGGATCTTGAGCAGGCGGCGCTCTTCTTTGAGGCGCTCGCGCAGCTTTTCGTAGCTCTTGAGCTGAGCTACATTGAGCCCGGCGAATTGGGCTTCGAGAGTTTGGAGTTCGGCTTGGAGCAGCTCGATTTGCTCTTGGTGGGGGCGCAGGTGCAGGGTCGCCAGGTACTGCCCAAAGCTGCGTTCTATAAGGGCGCGGGCTTCGTCGAGGGTATGGCGCTGCAGCAGGTTCAGGACCATGCCGTAGCTGGGCGTGAACTGGCTGACCAGTGGGTCGGCCCCGGCGGTGCCCAGGTAGGCGGCCTCGCGTGCGCCCTCAAACGGGGTTTGCACGGTGACCACGTGGCCAATCGGGTCCATGCCCCGGCGTCCGGCGCGTCCGGCCATTTGCAAGAACTCCGAAGGGTTCAGCAGGCGATGGCCGCGGTCGGTGCGCTTGGAAAGGCTGGAGATCACCGTGGTGCGCGCGGGCATGTTGATGCCCGCCGCCAGGGTTTCGGTGGCGAACACGACTTTGATCAGGCCCTGCTGGAACAGCTCTTCGACCAGACCCTTCCAGGCGGGCAGCACGCCAGCGTGGTGGGAGGCGATGCCCCGGTAGAGCGGCTCGATTTGGCCGACCCGTCCAACTTCCGGGTTTTGCTCCAGAAATAGATCGATCTGGGTGCGCAACTGGGCGGCCTCCTGCTCATTCACCAGACTCAAGCTGCCCAGTTCGGCCACCGCTTGGTCACAGCCACGGCGGCTGAAGATGAAATAAATCGCGGGCAGCATATCGCGCTGGCGCAGTTGGCCGAGCACAAAGTCGAGCGAAGGGGCTTCCTGCCGGTTGCTGCGCCCAGCTCCTCCGGGTTTGGGAGTGTTGTGGCTGCGGCGGTTGTGGGCGCGCAGGCGCGGGTTGATCTTGGTACGGTTGTCGTCGAGCAGCGGGAACAAGCCTTTGAGATTGCAGAAATGAAACTGCAACGGCACCGGGCGGAAGTCGGAGTAGATCAGCTCGGTGGGGCCGTGGACGTGACCGATCCAGTCGGTGAGCTGGTCGCTGTTGGCGACTGTGGCCGAGAGGGCGACCAGCTGGATCTCGGCGGGGCAGTAGATGATCGACTCTTCCCAGACCGTGCCGCGCTGGCGGTCGTTCATGTAGTGGCACTCGTCGAGCACCACGGCTTCGACACCTGCCAGCGAGGTGCCGACTTCGCCGATCGCCGTGCCATAGAGCATGTTGCGGAAGATCTCGGTGGTCATCACCAGGACCGGCGCGGCGCGATTGATCGAGATGTCGCCGGTGAGCAGGCCCACGGCCTCGGCTCCAAACATCTTGCGGAAGTCGCGCAGCTTCTGGTTAGAGAGCGCCTTGAGCGGTGTGGTGTAGAGCACGCGACGGCCTCGCGCCAGGGCTCGGTAAATGGCGTACTCGCCGATTAGGGTTTTGCCAGAGCCGGTGGGCGCGCAGACCACAATTGAGCGATCTGCCTCCAGGGCCGCAATTGCCGACTTCTGGAACTCGTCCAACTGGAAGGGAAATAGCGTTTCGAGGTCCAGCGGGGCGGAGTTTAACACGGCAGGGTCAGAGGGAGGCACAATCACAAGCCTGACAGAGCAAGGGAGCAGCGGTTCAGTGGGCAGGACCTACGCAGAAGTTGGCACGTCATTTTGTAACATCATATCGTTGGCACTCTACGGGTGGCGGCCTGCGCCTGGACTCTAATGACCGCTCCTGAGCGCTTGCAGCCGGTTGGTATTGTCGGTCTGGGCTTGATCGGCGGTTCGCTAGCGCTGGACTTCAAGGCGCGCGGGCATCCGGTTCTGGGGGTGGCCCGGCGGTCTCAGGTTTGCGAGGCGGCGCTGGCCCGCCAGATGGTGGACCAGGCGAGCTTAGACCTGCGCTTACTCAAGGCGGCGGCAGTAATTTTCATCTGTACACCTCTACAGGTTATCGAACCGACCGTCCGTGAGTTGGTTCCCTGGTTGGCTGAAGCCACGGTAGTGACCGATGTGGGCTCGGTCAAGGCTCCCATTGTGCAGCAGGCAACGCCGCTATGGCCCAATTTTGTCGGCGGGCACCCGATGGCGGGCACAGCGGAACAGGGGTTGGAGGCCGCTCAAGCGGGGCTGTTTCAGGGCCGGGCCTATGTACTCACGCCGACCGCTGATACGCCAGCGACCGTCATCGAGACGGTGGCAAGCCTAGCGCGGTCGCTGGGCAGCCGTGTCTATCAATGCACGCCTGAGGCTCACGATCAAGCGGTTGCTTGGATCAGCCATTTGCCGGTGATCGTCAGTGCCAGCCTGCTCGCCGCCTGTGAAGCTGAGCCCGAGGCCAGGGTTCACGACCTCGCCCGGCAGCTGGCGAGTTCTGGCTTTCGTGATACCAGCCGCGTGGGCGGTGGTAACCCCGAACTGGGCCTGCTAATGGCTCGCTACAACCGTGAGGCGTTGCTCCAGTCGCTGCACACCTACCGCCAGCAGCTCGACCAGCTCACCGCCTGGATTCAGGACAGCGACTGGCCAGCTCTGGAGCAGTCCCTGCGCTTGATGCAGCAGGTCCGGCCGACCTATCTGGATGATTAGCGGTTCGCCGCTAGTTCCCGCCCCATGGCTACACGGGTTGTGCACCTCGCGACGGGTTCCCGCCCTCTGGCAAGCCGCTGCCGCCGTCCTACTCCCAGTTCCCGCCGCATGTCTACCCGGCTTGCGAGCCCCGCAACCCGTTCCCGCCCCATGGCTGCAAGTTCCCGCCCCATGGCCACTAGGGCTAGGGGGATGGCAGCAGGCGAATTGCTTGGGCGGACCCGCGCTTACCGGCCAAATGCCGCCTTGATCCTTGGGCGCATCAGGTAGTAGAGGGCCAAGCTCGCCACGGCCAATCTGAGCACACCCGGTTTTCTCAGCAGCACTAGCAGCAATAGAGAGATCACAATGCTGCTGATCTGGATGACCAAAGCTGTGTTCCAGGCCCAGGGCTTCAACTGGGTCAAGCCGTAACAAGACACCAGGCTGGCCACGCCCAGACTCAACAAAATGGTGCCCGCCAAGAGGCCTAGGCCCGTGAGCCCCCGGCTGGCATAGTCGGCGATTGGTGCGGTTTCCAGCACCGCCAGGGTCAGACCAGCGGCGATATTGATCACCCCTCCCACCACCTGCACCGCAACCAGTGCCTTCAGATCCGTGGGGCGAGCGCGACGATTCACAGCGTCTCTCCTGGAAGTTGAGGGCAGCAGACTCGAACCAGAACCCTACTGAGGTTTTTCCAGTGCTGTCTCGCCGATCCGGCAGCATTGCCTGGGTGGTCAGCTCCCAAAAAGTCTTTGCCACACTCAGAACTTAGAGGCCGCTGTCTTTGAGCAGCCGGTCGCTGGCAACCATGAGGCCAACGCCAATCAACGCGATCAAGATGAGAGCAAACATCTGCTGGGCTCCTTTGCGGGTATGGCCTTCATCCTAGGCAAGCCAGCCCCAGCGCCGCATCGGCTTTGGCGGTAACTGGGTTGCCAACTTTGGAACTTGGCAACCTGGGCAGTAATTTTTTAGGTGACTTTTGGGGTGACTTTTTAGAGGTAGCCAAGCGGGTCCACCGTCTGGCCATTGACCCGCACCTCAAAGTGCAGATGTGGCCCGGTCGAAAGCCCGGTCGAGCCCACGGCGGCAATCGGCTGGCCTTTTTGCACCGCCTGCCCCTCGCCTATGTACAGCGCACTGCAGTGACCGTAGAGCGTGGCCACGCCGTTGCCGTGGTCGATGACTACCGCATTGCCATAACCCCCATACCAACCGGCGAAAATCACCCGGCCGCTGTCCGCCGCCCAAATCGGACTGCCGTAGGCCGCGCCAAAATCCAGGCCGCTGTGGAAACGCCGATAGCCGAGAATCGGGTGCACCCGCCAGCCGTAATAACTGGTCAGCGAGCCCTGGGCGGGGATCCCCATCTGGCCGGTGCCCAAGATGGCTCGCCGACCGCTGCGGGCCTGCTCAATCGCTGAGCGCTGCTGGATCAGGCTGGTCAGCGCTTCTGATTCCTGCGCCAGCTGGGCCTCGGCGGCTTCTAGCGCTCGCCGGTCGCCAGCCAGCCGGTTCACCGTTTCGCTCTGAGCCGCCGCCTGCGCCTGCAGCTGGGCCTTCTGACCCAGGAGCTGCTGCGTGAGCAGGTCAATTTGGTTCTTCTGCCGCTCGATGGCGTCCTTGCGCCGGTTCAGCTCCGCCGCCGCTGCGGTGAGGTCGGCCAGCACCTGCTGGTCGGCCTTGTAGAGCCGCCGCAGCTGATAGCGACGGTCCAGAAGCTCATTGAGGTTGCGACTGGCCAACAGCAGGGTCCACCAGCGGGCCGATTGCTGGCGTTGCAGGTAGCGCAGGCGGGCCACCGTCGCCTGCCGCCGCTGCCGGTAGCTGTCCTCATAGACCTTCAGGTCGGCCAGCAGCTGTTGCAGTTGCTGCTCCGCTTGCGCCAGCCGGTACTCGTTGTCTTGGATCTGGCTATCCGTGACCCGGATATTGGACTTGAGCGTGTCGAGCCGGGCGCGCGCGGGGTCCTCTTGCTGCTGGATCTGCCGCCGCTGCTGCTGCAACTGCTGACGTTTTTGCTCGATCGTTTGCTGGTGTTGGCGCAGGTCCTTCAGGCTTTGAGCAGAAACGGCCCGAGACGCGCAGAGCATCAGAACCAGCGCTAGCAGTAGCGCCAGTAGAGCGTGTCGCCCGTCGATGAACCGTCTTCCTAGTGCTGCCACAGCCCCATGCCCCAGAACTGCCGGACATGGTAGCACCTGAATTCCCCCGGATCGCCAGGCTCGCTCAATCGCCGCTTGATAGACCCGCTCTAGAGTAGCCCTGAGTTAGCGGCTAGCCATTGAAGCCTGCAAACACCACCGCCAACCCGCAGAGAACCGCCAAAACCGTGAGGACCAGTCCAGCGTTCGGGCTGCCTTTCCAGGAATAGTTTTTGTCGTCGCTCATGACGGACACTCCTTGCGTTCCAGTGGGCTTTGGGGTAATCCACCCATTGTTACATTTTCTAACGAATGTGAGTGATACCCGAGAGGGCATTCCTCTGCCCTCGCCAGACAGATACGCTGAAGGTAGCTTTGGCCTCAAAATTGGGCTTGGGAAGAATCTGCTAACCCTTGTCCCAAGTCCACGCTTCGAGTCGGTTTCCCTTAGCGAGGCAGGTGGGCCCCCGTGGAAACGTATCCTCACGATTCCGTCACCCAAGCATCCCACGACTTGATTCTGCGCTCTTGGCAGCGTCAGAACCAGCGCAGACAGTTCATGCGCCAACGCCTGGGTCGCCTCACTTGGCGCTCCGCCCAGGACCGCTTTGTCTCGCTTGCTGCGCCGGGCTGTCGGCCGTTGTGTTTGACCTGTCTCTATTACGCGGCCAAGCCTTGGTTTGTTTGCGCCCCCCATCCGGAAGGTCCCCAGAGCGCATCCTGCCGGGACTACAGCAGTTCGTCAGAACTGCCTTGAAGCGGAATTTCAGGTTTCTCTAAAGCATATTTGACCAATAGACGGGTGATAAAGCGCAGTAAGTTGAGCCCCCCGCCCGCCCGCAGGCTCAGGCTGAGCATCTCCCGGAATCGTTTGCCTTTGCCGGTCACAGTCAGATTTTCACCCGTCATGCGATAGCCTGCTACCACCACTGGAATGCGCACGAAGTCGAAAAGCTCAGAGACGCGAATCCAGTACTCCCAGTCAAAAACATAGCGATATTGAGCGGACAACAGGCCAATTTGCTCAAACACCTGCCGCCGGATAAAGGTTGCGGGCTGAGTAATAAAGTCATGACTGAGTAGCCGCTGGCGTGAATAGTCGCGAATGTTGGTGACGCGCTTCAGCACCCGATCTGCTGAATCGATATACACGGCCTCACCATAGGCGGCCATCACCTCAGGATGCGCCTGGAAGAACCGAGCCACTTGAGCCAGCGCCTTGTCCCAGTAAATATCATCAGCATTGAGCCAGGCTAGGATATCGCCCTGCCCTTTGAGCCAGCCCTGATTGATCGC
>JANNOU010000087.1:0-16261 GCA_031399305.1 Leptolyngbya sp. SOY_34_metabat_272 | reverse complement strand
TAGCACCAGTGCTCAAGCGACTAACCCCCAGACTGAACAGCCCAGCCGGGAGGCTAAACGGCAGTTTAACACCGCCAAAGCCACCCCATCCTTCTTGGCGCAGTATCGGGTGGCTTGGTGGCTCTTGGGTCGGGGACAAGGTGCAAACTTTGTCCCCTCATTTCCCATTCCTAAACTTTGGAGATTGTGCAGACTATGCGCCAACTTTATGTTGCTTATGTTCAGGAGGGTTACTGCTGATGACCCCCCCTCCTGGCAGTTTTGATGACAGTGACTTCAGCATCTTAAAGGTGCTGATTGAACGCTATGGCCTCTCGCGCTTAGTTGCTGCGCTCAGCCGCATTTGCTTATGGCAAGCCGAGCGGGCCGATGTGATGCAGCGAGGGCGAGAAGCGGTGAACGAATGGCGCAAAGACGCCAGCCTACTGACCCGCGTTCTGATCCAGCTCAACCACTAGAAGCCCCCTTCCCCCGAATTCGAGGTAAGGAGAGGCAAGATCTCAAACCCCCAAACCTGCCTCCCCTCTCCCGAACTCGGGAGAGGGGCCGGGGGAGAGGACCTCCGAGCTGAAGCTTTTCGCTACTGAGCAGGCTGGGCGATGGCGCTACTCGAGGTGTCGAGTTCGCCGACTCGTTGGGGCGGCCAGAAGCGGAAGGCGGCGCGGCCTACGATGCGATCGCGCGGCACAAAGCCCCAATAGTGGCTGTCATAGCTGTTGTTGCGGTTGTCGCCCAGCACCAGATATTGCCCCTCAGGCACCCGCTCCGGCCCCCAAGCGTAATTCGGTCGGTTGCTGCCCAAGTAAGTCTCGTGCAGGGGCTTGCCATTGACAAATACCATACCGTCATGGACTTCCACAGAGTCCCCCGGCAGGCCAATCACCCGCTTGATGAACGCCTCATGATAACCCTGGTCTTCCAAGGTCTTGGTGGGGTTGAAAACCACGATGTCGCCGCGTTCGGGCTGGCGGAAATGGTAAGTGAGCTTCTCGACCAGAAGCCGGTCGTTGACCTCTAGAGTCGGCACCATCGACTCGGACGGAATATAGCGAGCCTCCGCGACGAAGACACGGATCCCGAAAGCGAGCAAAACACTTAGGCCTAGAGTTTTAAGATTGTCAAGCCAAGGCTGCATGCGAGGAACAAAGAGGGAGGGCAAGCGGACTGGTTCAATATGGTCCTATCGTAGCGGCAGTCGGTCAAGCGCTCATGTCGCCTGGACGAGGTTGCCGTGACACCGCACCGCTGTGTCAAGATACCCGATCCCCGACTCCCGTTACCTTTTTACTCTTGTATTCGGGGGACGCAGGCGTTTGTGAACAGTTCCTGGCGGCAGCGCCTAGATTGGCGGTTCTGCTGCGTCATCCCGCGCTGAGCCTTGCTGTAAATTGTTCGTAACGCAACTCTTCCTGCTTGCTGCCCCTGAGGTGATCCGTCCATGAGCATCGGCTATCTCGCGTTTGTCCTGCATGCCCATCTGCCCTTCGTGCGGCATCCCGAGAGCGACTATGTGCTGGAAGAGGAGTGGCTCTACGAGGCGATCACCGAAACCTACGCGCCGCTGCTGCAAGTGTTTGAGGGCCTCAGAGCCGATGGCATCGACTTCAAGCTCACCATGAGCCTGACGCCGCCGCTGTTGAGCATGCTGCGCGATCCGCTGCTTCAGGAGCGCTATAGCGCCCACCTAGGCCAGCTAGAAGAGTTGGCCGAAAAAGAAGTCGATCACAACCGCGCCAACGGCCACCTCAAATACCTCTCCGAGCACTATGTCCAGCAGTTCCAGGGCGTGCGCCAGCTCTGGGAACGCTACAACGGCGATTTGGTGAGCGCCTTCAAGCAATTCCTCGACTCCAACAACCTGGAGATCATCACCTGCGGCGCGACCCACGGCTACCTGCCGTTGATGAAGATGTACCCCCAGGCCGTGTGGGCACAGATCCAGGTCGCCTGCGAGCACTACGCCGAAACCTTTGGCCGCCCACCCCAAGGGATCTGGCTGCCCGAGTGCGCCTATTACAACGGTCTAGAGCGCATGCTGGCCGACGCGGGCTTGCGCTACTTTCTGATCGACGGGCACGGCCTGCTCTACGGTCAGCCCCGCCCCCGCTTTGGCACTTACGCCCCGATCTACACCGAAACTGGCGTGGCTGCCTTCGGACGCGACCACGAATCTTCGCAGCAGGTCTGGTCTTCCGAGGTGGGCTACCCCGGCGACCCGGTCTACCGCGAGTTCTACAAAGACCTGGGCTGGGAGGCGGAGTATGAGTACATCAAGCCGTACATCATGCCCAACGGCCAGCGCAAAAATGTTGGCATCAAGTACCACAAGATCACCGGGCGCGGCACCGGCCTCGCGGACAAAGCCCTGTACGATCCCTACTGGGCGCGGCAGAAGGCCGCAGACCACGCGGCCAACTTCATGTTCAACCGCGAGCGGCAGGTCGAGCACCTCTATGGCATCATGCAGCGCCCGCCGCTCGTAGTCTCGCCCTACGACGCCGAGCTGTTCGGCCACTGGTGGTACGAAGGCCCCTGGTTCATCGACTATCTGCTGCGCAAGTCTTATTACGACCAGACCACCTACCAGCTTACCCACCTAGCCGACTACCTGAGTGGACACACCAAGCAGCAGGTGGCGCGTCCGGCGCAGTCGAGCTGGGGCTTCAAGGGCTTCCACGAGTACTGGCTCAACGAAACCAACGCCTGGATCTACCCACACCTACACAAAGCGGCAGAGCGCATGATTGCCCTCGCCGGTCGCGAACCCGCCGACGAGCTAGAGTGGCGAGCGCTGAACCAGGCGGGGCGCGAACTGTTGCTCGCGCAGTCCTCAGATTGGGCGTTCATCATGCGCACGGGGACAATGGTGCCCTACGCCACGCGGCGCACCCGCTCGCACCTGATGCGCTTCAACAAACTGTACGAAGATCTCAACCAAGCCAAAGTAGATTCGGGCTGGCTGGAGAAAGTCGAGAAAATCGACAATATTTTCCCCAGCCTCAACTACCGCGTCTACCGCCCTCTGTAGCTCATTTAGCCTTGCTAGACTGATAATCCCGCGCCCTGGAACACCCCTCGATGCAGCCCACTGATCCCAACAAGTTCACCGACAAAGCCTGGGATGCGATTGTGAAATCTCAGGACGTGGCTCGGCGCTACTCCCACCAGCAACTGGAGGTTGAGCACGTGGCCCTGGCCATGCTGGAACAGAATGGGCTGACCTCGACGATTTTGAAACGTGCCGACGTGCAACCCTCGCAGCTGCAGCAGCAGCTGGAGAGCTTCATCCAGACTCAGCCGAGGGTGGGCAATACCGAGCAGCTCTATTTGGGCCGCAAGCTGGAGATCATGCTCGACCGCGCCGAAGAGACGCGCGAAAAGTTCAAAGACGAGCTGATCTCAATCGAACACCTGCTGCTGGCGCTGGCGGAGGATGACCGCATCGGACGACGAGCAC
Source organism: Leptolyngbya sp. SOY_34_metabat_272 (assembly GCA_031399305.1). Lineage (GTDB taxonomy): Bacteria > Cyanobacteriota > Cyanobacteriia > FACHB-261 > FACHB-261 > FACHB-261. Next base: position 12,804 of record JANNOU010000087.1, on the reverse strand, counting down.
TGAAAACCTTGAACCTCGACCGGGGTCGTTTGGAGGGCATTATCAAAGACGTCAGGGGCAATCAGCGCGTCGCCGACAAGGACCCAGAGTCGAAGTACGAGGCTTTGGAAAAGTTTGGGCGCGACCTCACCGAGCAAGCCCGAGCCGGCAAATTGGACCCGGTGATTGGGCGCGATGATGAGATCCGCCGCGTGGTGCAGGTGCTCAGCCGTCGCACTAAAAACAACCCCGTGCTAATCGGCGAGCCGGGTGTCGGCAAGACCGCGATCGCCGAGGGCCTGGCACAACGCATTCTCAACGGTGATGTGCCCGAGTCGCTCAAGGGCCGCCGTCTGATCTCGCTGGATATGGGCTCGTTGATCGCCGGGGCCAAGTATCGCGGTGAATTCGAAGACCGTCTGAAGGCCGTACTCAAGGAAGTCACCGGCTCCGGCGGTCAGATCGTGCTGTTCATCGACGAGCTGCACACCGTGGTCGGTGCAGGGGCAACCCAAGGCGCAATGGACGCGGGCAACCTGCTCAAGCCGATGCTGGCGCGGGGCGAGCTGCGCTGCATCGGCGCCACCACCCTAGATGAGTACCGCAAGTACATCGAAAAAGACGCCGCCCTGGAGCGTCGCTTCCAACAGGTCTACGTAGACCAACCCACGGTCGAAGACACAATCTCGATCCTGCGCGGCCTCAAAGAGCGCTACCAGACGCACCACGGCGTCAAGATCGCCGACTCGGCTCTGGTGGCCGCTGCCGTGCTCTCTGACCGCTACATCTCCGACCGCTTCCTGCCGGATAAGGCGATTGACTTGGTCGATGAAGCGGCCGCCAAGCTCAAGATGGAGATCACCTCCAAGCCAGTGGAGCTAGATGAAATCGACCGCCGCCTGCTGCAGCTGGAGATGGAAAAGCTGTCACTGCAGGGCGAGGAAGACGGCGGCCTAGTCAGCCGTCCGGGCCTGCGTGCTTCCGCCGAGCGCCTGGAGCGCATCGAGCACGAGATTGCTGACCTCAAGGAGAAACAGACCGAACTCAACTCGCGCTGGCAAACCGAGAAAGAGGTGATCGACACGGTCCAAGATCTGCGCGAACAGATCAGCGAGACCCAAGTGCTGATCGATCAGGCCGAGCGCGAGTACAAGCTCAACAAAGCCGCCGAACTCAAGTACGGACGCCTGACCGACCTGCAAAAGCAACTGGAAGCGCTGGAGGTCAAGCTCGACAGCGGCTCCACTCTGTTCCGTGACCAGGTCACCGAGTCCGATATCGCCGAGATCGTGGCCCGCTGGACTGGCATCCCGATCAAGAGTCTGCTGGAGTCTGAGCGCCAGAAGCTGCTGCAGCTCGAAGCGCATCTGCACCAGCGCGTGATCGGTCAGGAGGAGGCAGTAGCCTCAGTGGCCGCCGCGATCCGTCGCGCCCGTGCCGGCATGAAGGACCCCGGTCGTCCAATCGGCTCGTTCATCTTCCTGGGACCGACCGGGGTGGGCAAGACGGAGTTAGCCAGGGCCCTGGCGCAGTTCCTGTTCGATACCGACGAGGCGATTGTGCGCATCGACATGTCGGAGTACATGGAGAAGCACTCAGTCTCGCGGCTGATCGGCGCGCCGCCCGGCTATGTGGGCTACGACGAGGGCGGGCAGCTCTCCGAGGCGGTGCGTCGCCGCCCTTACTCAGTGATCCTGTTTGATGAGGTCGAGAAGGCGCACCCGGACGTGTTCAACATCCTGCTGCAGGTGCTCGACGATGGTCGCATCACCGACTCGCAGGGCCGCACGGTGGACTTCAAAAACACCGTGATCATCATGACCAGCAACATCGGCAGCGAGGTGATCCTGGACATCTCCGGCGACGATACTCAGTATGAAGAGATGCGTCGCCGGGTCAACGAGGCGCTGCGCAACAGCTTCCGGCCCGAGTTCCTCAATCGTGTAGACGAGACGATCATCTTCCATGCCCTGAGCAAGGCCGAGATCCGCAAGATCGTCGGCTTGCAGATCCGACGGCTAGAGCGGCTGCTTGCCGATCAAAAGTTGCACCTGGCGCTCTCAGAGGCCGCGCAGGATTACATGGCCGAGTCGGGCTACGACCCGGTTTACGGCGCACGCCCGCTCAAGCGAGCGATCCAGCGCGAAATCGAGAACCCGATTGCCGTGAAGATCCTCGAAGAAGCCTTTGAAGAGGGCGACACGATTTGGGTGGACGTGGCCGATCAACATCTGACCTTCACCCAGCGCAACCTGCCCGCTCCAGCAGTCAATCTGCCCAACTCGGTCTATCAGCAGGCGGGGTAAATCGGACAAGTTCCAGCCCTAGGGCTTGGCTGGCTTGGAGCTTGCCGTCAGGGACGGCTGCTGGCGTAGCCAAAACACGGCCACCAACACCAGCCCCAGTCCAGGCACCCCGACCAGGTTGACCGCCTCCCAGCCCAAGCGATTGAGCAGCTGCCCCGAGAGAAAGGTGGCGACGGCTACACAGCTAAACATCAGGAAATCGTGCGTTGCCTGAGTTTTGGCTTTCTCGGCGGGCGTATGGACCTGGGTGAGCAAGGTGGTGGAACCGACAAACATGAAGTTCCAGCCGACTCCCAGCAGGGCCAGTGCCAGCAGGAACTGTGCCACTGCCTCGTTAGGCAGCTCATCAGTTGAGGAAAAGGTCGGGGCCCCCAGTAGGAACTGCGCCACTTGCGGACCCGACAAGTTGATTGCCACGCAGAGTAGGTTCAACCCTACACCGCAGAGGATGATCGTCAACACGCCGAAGCGAGCGATTAGAAATCCTGTAAAAAAGGACGGCGCAAACATGCCCAGAACGTGCCACTGGATCACCGACGCAGCGGCCTGAAAGGGATGATTCATGCTCACCATGGCCAGCGGCGTTGCGGTCATCAGCAGCGCCATGACTGCGTAGCCCACCGCGCTGCCCAACACCGCCACCACAAACACTGGCTGGCGCACGATTTGCAACAGGGGTCGCCCCTGAGTTTGCCGCTCCACCGCCGAGGGGGTTGGAATATCTATGCCAATTAACAAACCGAGTGACAGCAACTGCAAGCCCACAATCGGCAGCAGGGAACCGGCAAACAGCGCTTCGGGAAACCAGGCGCGGGGCCAACTGGCGAGCCCCGGGCCGATCAGAGCCGCAACCACGCCGCCTGCGATCACCAGCGAAATCGCCTGGGCGCGAAATGCCTCGCTGGCAGCATCGGCTGCCGCAAAGCGATAAAAGCCGGTAAAGCCGCTGAAGATCCCCAGCAAAATGGTCGCTAGGCAAAACAGCGGGAAGCTGGCGACCAACACGGCCAGTACGCCCAGCCCAGCGCCTGCCATGCCAATCAGGGTGCCGGTGATGAAGCCCCAGCGGCGTCCGATTTGCCGCATCAGCAAGGAGGCCGGAATTGTGGTGATCATCACCGCCAACTGCAGCAGCGCCAGGGGTAGCGTTGCCAGGGATTTCTCTGCTGCTAGGGCATTGCCGATCAGCGCTGCGACCGTGAACAAGATCGTCATACTGGTCATGGCTAGCGCCTGACAAAGAGCCAGCAACGCCACATTTTTCTGGGCTCGATCCATGAGTAAAATTCGGATTTGAGTTGAATAAAATCGATGGCAAGGGCTTACGAATACTGGCTAATCATTGGCAGTTCGTGATTGAGCAGCCAATTACCAATATCTCGCAGTTTGTAGTCTACCGGATCGTGGAGAGTAAACGTCCGCAGGTCTCGCCAGTAGCGATCAAAGCCGTACTTGGAGGCGGTGGCACGAGCGCCCATAACTTCAAAGATACGGCTGGTAATTGCCAAACCGACTTTGGTCGCTAAGGCTTTGGCTGCGTAAACAGCAATGGCCACTTCGCCTCGCTCGGTGTGGGTCAGGCTGTCTGCTTTTTCCCAGGCGGTTTGGACTTGCTGCGCGGCCAGAGCGGCCAGAGCGCTCGCCGCGCTCAGGTCAGTCCAGAATTCACCATAGTGATGCAGGAGGTAGGGATCTTGGCTGGCGCGCTCCACACCGGAGCTGAGCCAGGGACGCGTCAGGCTGGTGGTGTATTGCTGGGCGGCTGCAAAGGCTCCCTCGGCAATGCCCAAGTAGACGTAAGTTTTGGTCAGTTGAACCACCACATAAATCAAGCTGGCAAAGGCTCCTTGGGGGCAAGGTGGCGGCCCCAAAATTTCAGCCGGGGTCACGAGGACATTATGAAAGCTGAAACTGCCGCTGGCGGTGCGTCGTTGGCCCATATTTTGCCAGTCATCGTTGTAGACGATGCCGTCGCGATCTGAGGGCAGGACAAACACAATGGGCCACTCAACGCCGGGTTGCATCGCTGAGAACACGCGCAGGTCTGCCGCAACCGTGCCCGTGCCAAAGGACTTGATGCCGTTCACCCGATAGTGATCGCCTTCGGGCTCGATCTGGAGGCGGGGATCGCGGGTATTGATCGCGTTACCCCAAAACAGGTTCTGTTCAGCCGTGGCTCGATAGTAGCGCTCGACTTGCGCGGGGGTGCCTGAGGCTTGAACAGCGGCGTACAGGTTGAGGTGGGTGCCGTAGAGTTGGCCGGTCGAACCGTCGGCTTTGGCCAGCTCCTGGACAACTTTGAAGGCTTCGACCCAGGTTGCCCCCACGCCGCCATAGGCTTGCGGCACCACTAGCGGCAATAACCCCGTTTCTCGCAGTCGCTGCACTTCTGCATGGGGGGCCCCGGCGCTGAGATCGCGTTCGACCGCACTGGCGGCTAATTCTTGGGAGAGCGCTGTGGCAATCGCCATATAGTCTTGCCCCGCGTGGCAGGCTAATTGTGGTGTCATGGATTTTTCTCCTTCAAAAATGCCTAGAGGTTTTGAATTCTTTCCTTCACTACGGTAATTTGATCATCGAGGCCCTGTCGTTACCAAAAATCTCTGGATCTCTGGGCCTAGCTCTCTGAAAAACTCTGGTTTGGCCGCCTGAACTTTGGGACAGTTTTGGGCTCTGAGCTACCAAACTTAGGAGGCTTGTCAAACTTTGCGGAGTTGTGTCCTAAGCTTGCGGAATTAGGTCCTAAGTTTGTAAACATTCCAACGCAGTAAGCGGAGTAGTTTCCTAGATTTGTGGAGTTTTCTCCTAGGTTTGTGCAAAGGTCTCCTAAGCTTGCGGCGGCTTGTCCTCAATGTGTGGCCAAGCTGCCTAAGTCTGGGGCCAAGGCTCCTCGCTGAGGGCAGAACCCTCCTAACTCTGGGCGGAAGGCGGCTCAACCAGCCGAGGAGGATGGTCTCCGCCGCCGGACAAGACGCGGTAGGCTTTTGAAACAGGTCTTGCGCGACGCAGCTATGGCTTACCTTGAGATTCGCAGTGTGCCTCACTACTACCAGTGGGTGACCGCCTCGGGCGAGCAACCCACCGGACGTCCAGTCATGGTCTATGTGCACGGCTGGGGCGGCTCGGGGCGTTACTGGCAGAGCACGGCCCAGGCACTCTGCCCCAGTTTTGATGGCTTGCTCTATGACCTGCGCGGCTTTGGCCGCTCAGCTGGGGCGGCCAGCGTCGCAGACCAATACGAGCTAGAGATCTACGCCGACGAGCTAGCCGCCTTGTTGGACGCCCTGAACCTGGAGCGCGTCTATCTCAATGCACATTCGATGGGCGCGTCGATTGCCACCTTGTTTTTGAACCGCTATCCAGAGCGAGTGGAGCGGGCGATTCTCACCTGCAGCGGTGTGTTTGAATACAACCGACTGGCCTTTGAGCTGTTCTACTTCTTTGGGCGGCTGGTGGTGATGGCTCGCCCCCGCTGGCTGGACCGGATCCCCCAGGTGGAGCGGATGTTCATGGCTCGCTTTCTGCACCGCCCGATTCCCCTGGTGGCGCAACAAGAGTTCCTAGCCGATTTCTTGAGGGCCGACTACGCTGCCTCTCTCTACACAATTTTCGCCAGTGTCAGCCAGAGAGCCACCGAGGTCATGCCCCAGGAGTTTGCGCAGCTGAGCCTGCCCACCCTGCTGATCTCCGGTGAAAAAGACATCATCATCCCCGCCGAGCTAGGCGCGCGCGCCGCCGCCTTAAACGCCAAAATTGAATATGTCCAGATGCCAGCGGTCGCCCACTTCCCGATGTTGGAAGATCCGGAGACCTACCTGGCGCATGTGAAACAGTTTCTGACCCAAGCAGTGCCCACGCCTTAGCTCGCGATTTGGCGGTACAAAGACGGTGAACCCCGATGGACGCTGACCTGCGTAAGCAGCTACGCGATTGTTGCCGCGATGACGCAGCCTTTGAACAGCTTCAGAAGATCCTCGCCGCGCAGGACGCCGAACGACTCAAGACCCAAGCGCAATTGCAGCGGTTCCAGGCGCAGCTCGATGCCGAGATCGTCGAGCGGCAGCAGATCGAGTCAGCGCTGCGCACCAGCGAGCAAAGGTTTCTACAACTGGCCGAAAACGCCCGCGAGATCTTCTGGCTGGTGAAGCCGGGTCAGCTTGAAGTCGTGTACGTCAGCCCTGGCTACGAGCGCATCTCGGGGCTCTCCTGCCAGAGCTTGTACGAGCAGCCCAGCTCCTGGTTAGACGCGGTGCACCCCGATGATCGAGCGCTCGTGCTGGCCAAAGTCGAGCAAGAAAATCGCGGTGAAGCGACCGATGTTGAGTACCGCATCCTGCGGCCCGATGGCTCTGTGCGTTGGCTTTGGGACCGGGGCTTTCCGATTCTGGATGATGCCGGGCGGCTCTACCGCTTCGGGGGCGTGGCTGCCGACATCACCGAGCGCAAGCAAGCACAGGCAGCGCTGCATCAGCGCGAGCAGTCGTTCAGAGCCTTGGCCGAAAACTCACCTGACATCATTGCCCGCTTTGATTCCCAGCTGCGCCATATCTATGTCAACCCAAGCGTTGAAGCGGTGACTGGTCTGGCTGCCGAGGTGTTTATCGGCAAAACCCATGCCGATCTGGGCATGCCCGAGACCCTGGTGCAGTTCTGGCAGAGCGCGCTGAGCGCTGTGCTCGCAACCGGTCAGAACCAGGCCATTGAGTTTGATTTCCCCCATCCCGATTGCTGCCGCTCCTTTCAGTCCTATCTGGTGCCCGAATTCGGCCAAGACGGTTCGGTTGCGTCTGTTTTGTGTACCTCGCGCGAGATCACCGACCGCAAGCGCTTGGAGCTGGAATTGCGCCAGAGCGAAGAGCGCTTCCGCACCTCAGTCGAGAATATGCTCGATTGCTTCGGCATTTATTCAGCGGTTCGAGACGCCTCAGGCCAGATCGTGGATTTTGTCACCGAATATCTCAACGCGGCAGCCTGTGAGACGGCCCGGATGAGCCGGGAGGAAATGATTGGACGACGTCTCGGCGAATTGCTACCCGCGCATCGGGACCTGGGCTTAATCCGCGAATACGCCCAAGTGGTCGAAACCGGTCAGCCGCTGAGCAAAGAGTCGCTCTACTACGAAGACGTTTTCGGTGGTCAGCGCCTGGGTCGGGCTTTTGATATTCAAGTGGTCAAGCTGGGCGATGGCTATGCCGCCGCTTGGCGGGACATCACGGCGCGCAAGCTAGCTGACGCAGCGCTTCAGCAAAGTGTCGAGGAGCTCGAAAAGCTCAGCCAGCTCAAAGACGAATTTTTGAGCACCGTGTCCCACGAGCTGCGCACGCCAATGACCAACATGCGTCTGGCAATTCAGATGTTGGCGCTGGCAACCGACCCCGAACGACGCGCGCGCTATCTCCAGATCCTGCAGGACGAAAGCGAGCGCGAGATCGGCCTGATCAACGACTTGCTGGACTTGCAGCGGCTCGATGCTGGCGCACAGCCGCTGCGGCTAAGTCCTCTGCAGCTGCAGGATTGGCTGCCTCAGCAGGTGGCCCCCTTCCGACAACGCGCTCAGTCCCGCCAGCAATGCCTGCGGCTGGAGCTGGTCTTGCCTCTGCCGCCCTTACGCTCTGACCCCACCAGCTTGGAGCGCATCCTGGCCGAGCTGCTGAACAACGCCTGCAAATACACCCCGCCTGGCGAACAGATCACCGTCAGCGCCCGAGCGACGACCGACCACCTCCAGATCGGCGTCTGTAACTCGGGCGTGGAGCTGCCTGTCGAGGAATTGGCCCGCATTTTCGAAAAGTTTTACCGGCTGCCTAGAACAGATCCCTGGCAGCAGGGGGGCACGGGCCTGGGCCTGACCCTGGCCCGTAAGCTGGCCGAGCACCTAGGCGGCAGCCTCCAGGTGGAAAGTGCCCAGTCCCAGATTTGCTTTACCCTAGCGCTGCCGCTCCCCTGCCCGAACGCCCCCAACTAACGCAGGAGGATGACCATCGCGTCACCCACCACGGGGTTGCGCGCCACCAGTTGCTCCTGAAGGTCCACGACCCACAGGCGACTGAAATCGAGTTCGCGGCTGCGTGTGTACAGGTCGGCCATGAGCTGGTCTTGGGTTTTGGCTGCCAAGTTGTACCACTCGCCGCCCAGTTGCACTGTGAGGCGGTTGCCTCGGAAGCTGGCGCGAATCGACTGGATCAGGCCGGGAGCATAACGGTTGGTCACCTCAGACACCTGATCCTGAATCGAGGCGATTAGGCTCTGTTCCGGCGACAGGGGCGGCAGCTCCGGTTCCGGCTCTGGCGGCAGCTCGCTGACCGGGGGTGGCTCACTGACCGGTGGCAGCTCCGGCGACAGGGGCGGCAGCACGGGCGGCGTCCTCAGCTGCGGTGGGGGCACCGGGGCGGGCTGGACCGGCGGTGGCACCAGGACCAGCTTGGGCACCTTGGGCGGCGCAGGGGTCAGAATCGACGAGAGCGCAAACCACACGACCAGCACCGTCCCCGCTGCGCCTGCCACCAGGCCCCGGTCGCTCAGGCGGTCGCTCAGCGAAGCGGGCAGACGAGTGCGCAGCCAAGTCAGGCTCTGCTCTAGGGCGGACGCCAGAGTTGTGCGCAGCCGCTCGGGCAGGCGATCGCGGATGCCCGTAAAGGTCGCCTCCAGCCAGACCACCGCCTGCTGCCAAGCCGTTTGCAGCCGTGCTAGCTGCCCTCGGAGATCCACGGGCACCAGGGCACCGCCCGCTGCTTCAGGGCGAGGAGCTGCCGTGGGAGCCACAGTCGTCGGGGCGGTTTCTGGGGCGGAGGGCAGGGCGGGAGGGGTGGCCTCCAGCTTCGCCAACAGGAATTCGGCCCCCTGAATCGTCAGCCGTAAGACGACAATGGCCTGTCGCCGCAGCCAGGGCTGAGCGATTCCCCAAAACTGCTGCGCTTGCCTGCGCAGCTGACGCAGGAGCGCTCCGGCATCCTGAGCCGGGAGGGCCGGGCGGGCGCGAACTGCTGGGGGTAGTTCTGGAGGCTGGTCGGGCGGCAGCTCTGGGGGCAGCTCTGGGGGCAGCTCGGGCGGCAGCTCGGGCGGAGTTTCGGCAGCGGGGGGTGTCACTTCAGCCGCCTGCGCGGGCTCGGCAGGGCCAGGCTCGCCGGGGGCGGGCGGTGTCGGTTCGGGGGCAGCGTCGGGGTCAGGCGCGCCTCCAGAGGGGGGCAGGTCAGGGGGTTGGCCGGTCATGGCGACAGTAAGCGCTGATACCGAACTCAATTTATCACTGCGGCTTGTCCCCCAGTACTCGCTTTGGGCTCAGGTCTGCATCGTCCGAGCTTCAAGCTCGGCTTGCCGGGGTTCTGGCAGCATGGCCCGAGTTCTGAGCCTGACTCGCCGGGCGTTTTGCCGTGACTGCCGAGCATTTTGTGGCAATCGCCGAGTTCTGAACCCGATTGACCGAGTGCAAAACTCGGCCTGCCAAGCTTTGGAACGCAGGGGCCGAGTTCTAAGCCGCAGCGGTTGTGCCTGAGACCGATTACGGCGTGGTCTGAGCCTGGGCTGTCGGGCTCGGGCAGACAGCAGCGGCCACTTCGACGCGTTTGGGAATCGCCTTCTGCTCCAGCATCCAGTCGGCGGAATTCTGCAGGTCCGTGAGCACGCGGGAGTCTAGCGGCAGCACCTGCTCGACCGGCTTGTGCGTCACCGTCTGTTTGGCCGCCTCGGCAGACAACTTCAGGGCCTGTTGCAGGACCGCAGCCGCTTCGGTGGGTTGGTCGGTCGCCCACTGCCCCTCTCGCTGGATCGCCGCCAGAACGGCTTGGATCGCCGCCGCCTTCTCGGTCAAAGCTTGCTCACGGGCGACGTAAATGCCGTAGTGCGGAGCCGCCTCGCCGGACGCGATGCGCCGGGTGCCGTGCTCCACCTCTGTAATTGACAGCGCCGGGTCCCAGATCGCCCAGGCTTCTACGTGGCCCTGGGTGAGCGCCGGGAGAGCGTCGGTCGGCCCCATGTAAACCCGCTCAACTTTTTCTTTGGGGACCTGGGCCTGTTCGAGCACTTTCAACAGCAAGTGTTCGCCCCAGCCACCGCGATTGACTGCGACCTTTTTGCCCACCAAATCGGCGGGCGATTGGATGTCAGAATCGCCTCTGACCAAAATCGCTTCGGCCAAAGGCACGGCGGGCCGATAGGCCAACAGGCACATGGGAATGCCACCCGCCAGCCCCGAGATGCCTGGAATGTCACCGCCCGCCGAAAGATCGATGCTGCCCGCATTCAGCGCCTCCAAGGCTGGCGCAAAGGCGGGGAATGGCCCAGACCACTCGACCTGGATATTCTGGGCAGCCAGCTCGCGCTCGATGCTGCCCCGTTGGCGCACTGCTGGCAGCAGCCCCCATTTGAGGTAGCCGATTCGGACCACGGTTGGCTGCGAACGCTCAGCGCTGGCCTGCGCCCCGGCAGGCGCAACCGGATTGGCAGAATTAGCAGAATTGGAAGGTGCACAACCCGCCGCCGCTAAGCTGACCCAAACGCCAGCAACCACTTGCAAGATCCGCGAAAATTGTTTTGACTGACGCATCACACTTCTCTATCTCAGGTCGGCTAGGGTTGGTTTAAGTCGGCCGCCAAACGGCATCCCGGACATTGATCGACCTCGGCAGCAAGCCTAGTCGGGAAAAGGTATTGGCAATCTGCTGCTGTTCTTGAATTACCGCAGTTTGAATCAGCTGCGCGCCGTAGCGTCTGCGTCGGCGCTCGGCCAGTTCTAAAGTTGCAAGATCGACCCCTGTTTCGACGGCAAGCAGCTCTGCCACCGGGCGCGGGTTAGCAATCGCCCAATTGCCCACTTTCTGAGTTTCCTCAATCGCCAACCGGACCAGATCAGATTGGCGACTGGCAAAGTCTCGACGGGCCAAATAAAATTCTCGAAACGGCGTTAGGCCACTGCCATCCACAAGCACGCGTGCACCGGATCCCCGCTGAGCCGCTGCGTAAAAGGGATCCCAAATTGCCCAGGCATCGACATTGCCCCGTTCAAAGGCCAAGCGAGCATCCGGCGGATTCAAAAAAGCGGCTTGAATATCCTCGTACTTCAAACCGTATCGAACCAATGCCTGCACGATGAAATAGTGCGCGCTCGACCCCCTGGCAAAGGCCACGCGCTTGCCCCGCAGATCACTCACCCGCCTGAGCGGCGAGTTGCCAGGCACGATCAGCGCCACACTCTGCGGACTCGGCCGAGTATTGGCCACGTACACCAGAGGCGAGCCCGCCGCCTGGGCAAAAATCGCAGGCGCATCGCCCGTGTGCCCAAAGTCTAAACTGCCTGCATTCAGGGCTTCCAACAAGGGGGGACCGGCGGTAAATTCACTCCAACGAACCGACACACCCAAGGGCCTCAAACGCCGTTCTAAAACCCCTCTGGCCTTGAGCAAAAGCAGAGTGCCCGACTTCTGGTAGCCGATGCGAATCACCCCAACTCTGCCCGAGCGCTGTTTGCTGAAGATCGGGGTGGCAACCGCTGAGCCACTTGGCCCCCCAGCGCCAAACCCCAAGCTCGCGCCAAACCCCATAGACATCATTAGGGCAAAAGTTCTGAGCGAGCGCTGCCCGAGTAATTGAAACAAATACCGTCTGGATAAAAGCTCAGGCTCGGCCACTGGGCTCGAATCTGTCTGCCCCTGCCCGTTAGTCTTCGGCTGCATACCTTTAAAAGCGTCCTTTTTCCGCCCTGATTCTCTGTCCTAAACACCAAACAAATCCACTCGCGTCGTGAGAATGTCTTTCAAAGACTCATAACTTGATCGAGTCACCGGAGTTACCAGGAATTTAGGTAGGAGTATTGCACGAAAGATTGTGGAAATCAAGTTCAGAAAAAGCAAATTCAGGCCGCCTGATCTATAGGGTTGGAAGATCTATGGGTTGGAAGAGCCAACGCCTCGGGCGTTACCCTGGAGCTTTGAGCTTCTGCACCAACCGCCATGCCGATCAAACGCCGTCAGTTTCTTGCTGTTGCCAGTTTCCTGGGCCTGGGAGCGACTGCCTGTCAAACCTCTGGGGCGAGCGCTGCTGAAGCTCGAGGTCCACGCCTGCGCTTGGCGGCGGTGGCGGACACCGGCACTGGTGGGCAGGGGCAGTACGCCGTCGCGCAGGCAATGGCGACCTATCACAGCCGCAAGCCCTTGGCGCTGGTACTCCTGGCGGGGGACAACATCTATAACAACGGCGAGATCGAGAAGATTGGAGCAGTGTTTGAGCGCCCCTACCAACCGCTGCTACGGCAGGGGGTCAAATTCCGCGCCTGCCTGGGCAACCACGACATCCGCACCAGCAACGGCGCGGCGCAGCTGCGCTATCCCGGCTTCAACATGCAGGGGCGCTACTACAGCTTTCGCCAGGGGCCGGTCCAGTTCTTCGCCCTCGACACCAATGGCAACGCCGCCTGGCGCACCGAGCTAGCTTGGCTGGACCAGGAACTCAGCCGCAGCGATGCCCCCTGGAAGATCGTCTTCGGCCACCATCCCGTTTACTCGTCGGGCTACTATGGCGTGAACCC
>JANNOU010000048.1:0-10294 GCA_031399305.1 Leptolyngbya sp. SOY_34_metabat_272 | reverse complement strand
CGGGTTGGGAAGTACGTGGACCGCGAGGTAGAGCGCGATGCCGAAAGCACATCCGCCCGCAAACAGTGCCAGCCGCTCCCACCTACCCGGGCGCTCCCATGCCACCAGCATTGCGGCCCCTGCGCAAGGAGTTACTGGCACGCTGGGAGGTAGGGGGTCGGGGCCATGCAGCTCCGAGACTCGCTCACGAGGTTCTGAGACTCGACCTCAAAGTTCTGAGACTCAACCGTGAAGTTCCGAGGCTCAACCGCCAGGTTCCGAGACTCGGAGACGAGGTTCTGGAACTCGATTGCGAGATTCTGAGCCTCGTCTCCGAGGTTTTGAGGCTCGACTACCAGGTTCCGAGACTCGACCGCCAGGTTCCGAGACTCGACTGCCAGGTTCTGGAACTCGCTCACGAGGTTCTGAGCCTCGTCGCCGAGGTTTTGAATTTCGCCCCCCAGTCTCAAAGCCTCCCGCTTGAGATGCCAAAACTCAATCACAAAGCTCTCAACCGAATCTCCCCTCCCCAGCGTGTCAGTGCCCCCTTGCGCAGGGGGTCTGGGGGAGGCGCGCCTCCCCCAGGGGGGGGTTTGGGGGGCAAACGCCCCCCAATTTCCGGGTTCTCTCCAACCTCACGCCTTCCCAAACTCACTCCTTACTCAGTCCCCGAATCTCGGGCCTGAGTCTCGAAGGCAGTTCACAATGCCCTCAAGAATGGGCTCTCCGGCAGGGGCACTCGACTGAAATCGAGCTGCTCAGCAGCAATCCGCTGCAAGTACTGTCCGTATTCAGTCTTTTTGAGCGGCTCCGCTAGGTGAGCGAGCTGATCAACGTTGATAAATCCTTTGCGAAAAGCAACTTCCTCAGGACAGCCGATTTTGAGACCCTGACGCGCCTCAATAGTTTGCACAAAATTGCCCGCCTGGATCAGCGAATCGTGAGTGCCTGTGTCCAACCAAGCGATGCCGCGCCCCAGCACTTCAACCGTCAATCGACCGCTGTTCAGATAAGCCATATTGATATCAGTGATTTCGAGCTCACCCCGCGACGACATCTGAACATTCTGAGCAAACTCTACGACCTGATTGTCGTAAAAGTACAGCCCCGGAACCGCATAGTGAGTCTTCGCCTGGGTCGGCTTTTCTTCCAAACTCAGCGCTTGACCCATTTGGTCAAATTCAACCACCCCATAGCGTTCTGGATCTTTAACATAATAGGCAAACACTTTTGCGCCACTTTTGAGCTGGGTGGATCTTTCTAGAAGCGCGGTCAAGCCTTCGCCATAAAAAATATTGTCCCCCAGGATCAGACAAACAGAATCTCGCCCAATGAAGGTTTCCCCAATTATGAACGCTTCGGCAAGGCCGCGAGGCTCCACTTGCTCTGCATACCTGAGCCGAATGCCCCATTGGGAGCCGTCCTTGAGCAGGTATTCAAAAGTGGCTCGGGTACTAGGCGTGGTGATGATTAAAATATCCTGGATGCCGCCTAACATCAAGCTGGTCAAAGGATAGTAAATCATCGGTTTGTCGTACACGGGCATCAGCTGCTTGCTAATCCCCAAGGTTAAGGGATACAAGCGAGTTCCTGTGCCCCCAGCCAGGATAATGCCTTTCATAGTTCCGACCTCTGCTCTCAGAGCAAATTCTAGGGCTGAGCAGGTCAATCGTCCACTTTTTTTTAATGACTTTGCTCAGTCTTCACAGCCAAAAAAAATTCGCGAATTTCAGATGAATTACCGTAGGATTTCCCAGATCTTTTTGTCACAGAAATCCTACCGGAATATAATACTTTGTCAGGCTTCAAGATCCAGGATTTTCTCGTTTGTAGTTTTGAGGACAACCACATGGGCGTGGAATTTGACCAGCAGCCTCGTCGGCTATTAGTCACCGGTGGCGCAGGCTTTATTGGCTCAAACTTTGCCCGCTATTGGTGTGACCGCTATAGCCAGGACCGCGTCGTCGTGCTCGATGCCCTGACCTACGCAGGCAATTATCGCAACTTGGCAGATTTGGTAACGCGGCGCAATTTTCTATTCATCCAGGGAGACATTGGTGACCGCCCCATGGTCGAGGCGCTGCTGCGCGAAGAAGCGATTGATACTGTCGCTCACTTTGCCGCAGAATCTCATGTGGACCGTTCAATCTTGGGACCAGAGGCCTTTATCCGCACCAATGTCGTCGGAACCTTCACCCTGTTGGATGCATTTCGGCATCACTGGCAAGCCAGGGGACAATTGGCCAGCGACCGCTTTCTGCATATTTCAACCGATGAAGTGTACGGCAGCCTCAAGCCAGATGAGCCTGCGTTTACCGAGACCACAGCCTACGCGCCCAATAGCCCTTATTCCGCCTCCAAGGCGAGCAGCGATCACCTAGTCCGCGCCTATCATCACACCTATGGCCTGCCGACCCTGATCACCAATTGCTCCAATAATTATGGGGCCTATCAGTTTCCCGAAAAGCTGATTCCGCTGATGTGCATCAACCTACTGCTCGGCAAACCGCTGCCGGTCTACGGGGATGGTCAAAATGTGCGCGATTGGCTCTACGTCGAGGATCATTGCAGCGCCCTGGCGGTTGTTCTCCAACGCGGTCAGCCGGGCGAAACTTACAACATCGGCGGCAATAACCAAGTCAAAAATATCGACTTGATCCATGGATTATGCGACCTGATGCAGGAGTTGGCTCCCGCATTGCCGATTCGCACCTGCCGCGATCTAATCACCTTTGTGCGCGACCGCCCCGGCCATGACCGTCGCTACGCCATGGATGCCACCAAGATTAAAACCGAGCTGGGCTGGACCCCGGCCCAAACCCTGTCTAGCGGCCTGCGTCAAACGGTTGAGTGGTATCTGACTCATCGCGACTGGTGGCAGCCCTTGTTGTCAACCGAGTACCAGGCTTATTACCAGCGGGTTTACGCTGAGATCTAGGTGTAACTCCGAGCGGTCGCAAGCATGAACCCAACCCCAGCCTCGGTGATTCTGGCAACGGATACAGGCGGTACCTTCACTGACTTGGTGGCGATCGAGCAGGGGCGTGTGCGCACCGCGAAAGTCCCCACGACACCGACGGATCCGGCGGTGGGCGTGCTCCAGGCAGTGGCGGCCAGCGGCGTTGACCCAGCCCAGGTGCGCAGCTTTGCTCACGGCATGACTGTGGGCACCAATGCCCTGCTCACGCGCAGCGGGGTCAAAACAGCGCTGGTGGTGACCGCAGGCTTCAGCGGGCTGCTGGAGATCGGGCGGCAGAATCGGCCCGAGCTGTACAACTTGAGCGCTCAGCGGCGGCAGCCCCTGGTTCCCTTGGCGCGGGTCGTACCGGTGCTGGAGCGGCTGGGAGCGCAGGGTGAGGTCTGGTTGCCGCTGACCGAGGCGGCGATGGCGGCAGCGCTGGAGCAGCTGCGGCAGATCGCGCCCGAGGCCGTGGCGGTGTGTCTTCTGCACAGCTACCGCAATCCGAGCCACGAGCAGCAGTTGGGCGAGATGCTGCGGGCGGGTTTGCCGGGGGTAGATGTGTCGCTGAGCTGCGAGGTCCACAGCGAGTTCCGCGAGTACGAGCGCTGCAGCACCGTGGCGGTGAACGCTTATCTCAACCCCCTGGTCGCCGCCTATCTGGACCGGCTGGACGCCCAGTCTCAGGCGCGGGGCCTGCCACGACCGCTGATCAATCAGTCCAATGGCGGGCTGGCTCCGGTGCCGCTGGTGCGCGCCTTTGCGGTGCGCACGGTGCTGTCGGGTCCGGCGGGGGGTGCGGTGGGGGCGGCCTATCTGGCCGAGCTGTCTGGGTTTACGGGCATTCTGGCCTACGATGTGGGCGGCACCAGCACCGACTGCTCCCTAGTGCTCGACGGCAGGTTGGCCACCCGAGCCGAGGCCACGGTCGCCGACTGCCCGATCCGTTCGCCGCAGATTGACATTCATACGGTTGCCGCAGGCGGCGGCTCGGTCGCCTGGATCGATAGCGGCGGCTTGCTACAGGTGGGGCCGCAGAGCGCCGGGGCGCTGCCGGGACCGGTCTGCTACGGGCGCGATGGCACAGCGGTCACGGTGACCGACGCCAGTTTGGTGCTAGGCTACCTGGCCGCTGACGCCAGCCTGGGCAGTGGCGGCCAGATCCGGCTCAACCGGGCGGCGGCGCAACAGGCCATTGCCCAGCTCGGCGAACCCCTGGGCCTAGACTGGCAGGCCACGGCGGCGGGCATCTTGCGGATCAGCGTCGAGGATATCTGTCAGGCGCTGCGGCTGATCTCGATCCAGCGCGGCATCGATCCCCGTGAGCTGGCGCTGCTGGCCTTTGGCGGGGCGGGGCCGCTTTCGGCCTGTGCGGTGGCAGCGGAGCTGGGCATGACCACGGTGCTGGTGCCGCGCTGGGCAGGCGTGCTCTCGGCGCTGGGCATGGCGATTGCCGACCAGCGTCAGGATTTTGTCTGCTCCCGGCTGGGGCGCACCGACCAGATCCAAACAGCTGAACTCGAGCAGATCTACGCGGAGCTGGCGGCTCGGGCCAGTTTGGGCGACCCCGGTTTGCGCGAGTACGAGCGCAGCTTGGACCTGCGCTATCCGGGCCAGAGCCACGAACTGACCCTGCCCGTCGAGCCCGGCTGGAGCCCCGACCAAATCGCGGCGGCTTTTCACCAGCTGCATCAGGCGCGTCGCCATTACAGCCAGCCCGCCCAGCCGGTGGAGCTGGTGAACTTCCGCCTGAGCGTTCTGTTGCGCGTGCCCAAGCCGGACTTGCGTGAGCCGGGGGGCCGGGGAGCCGCAGCGATTGGTCAGCGCCACGTCTGGTTGGCGGGCGGCTGGCAGTCGGTGCCGGTTTACGACCGCACGCAGCTCGGGCAGGGAGACCGCTTAAGCGGCCCCGCGATTGTCGCCATGCCCGAGAGCACCGCAGTGATCGCGCCGGGTTGGCAGGTGGAGATCGACGGCTACGGCAGCCTGATTCTGCGGGCGAGCTGAGGGCACTGCTTGAGTCCAGGTCCAAGCTCCACTTGCCAGGCTACAAACACCAAAGCCCGAGTTGTCAGGGGCAAAGCCCGAGCGGCTGGCTCGAGGTTGCGAGCTAACCGCCTCAGATCCCGAGTATTTGGCTCCAGGCTTCGAGCTCGCGGCTCGGAGATTTGAGCATTTGACTCGAGGTTTAGAGTGCCAAGCCTGGGAGGCCGAGCCTTTTGCTTCGAAGTCCAAGTGTGGGACCTCAGGGCTTGAGAGCAAACCTAGAACCCCCCCAGCCCACCCTCTAATTCTGGGAGAGCGCAGCCTGGCTCCCCCAGAACTCGGGGGGCTGGGGGGCCTCTTAGCCGCCAGCCCGCTCTACCGCACGAAGCGCAGGCTCTCGGTGTTGCGCACAAAGAGGTCGGTGAAGATGCTGATCACCGTGCGCTGGCGCAGCTTGATATTGGCGCTGACCGACATGCCCGATTGCAGCGACACCGGTCGGCCATTGACCGCAATCGATTGTCGGTCCAGGCGAATCGTGGCGGGGAAGCTGTAGTACTGGCGGATCTGGTCCGGCGGCAGGGCATCGGAGCCGATCCAGCTGACCTTGCCTTTGATGTCACCAAATTCGCTGAATGGGAACGAGTCCACGCGCACATCGACCGTCATGTTTTCGCGCACGAAGCCAATGTCTTGGTTGGTGATGTAGACCTTGGCAACCAGAGCATCGCCCGGCACAATCGACAGAATCGGCTCTGTGGAATTGGCCACAAACCCCGAGCCGCTGGGTTTGAGTTCAAACACCGTGCCCGCTACCGGCGCGCGCAGTTCTTGATATTGCAGAGTCAGCTTGGCTTGACTGAGCTGATTGTCGATTTCGGCGAGGCGTTTTTCATTTTCGACGATCGATCTAGTCAACTGGTCGTCGATTTCGGCAATGCGTTTTTGGTTGTCGGCGATCTGGGTTAGCAGCTCCTTTTGCGAGAGGGAGACGGTATTTTGCCGTTGCGCTTTGGCTTGGGCAATCGCCAGCTTCAGACGTTCTTGCTCTTGGCTGAGCCGTTCGACCTCGGCCTGGCGGCTGCGCACCTCCTGGCGCTGCTTGAGAAATTGGACGCGAGAGATGCCGCCTTCGCTGGACAGAGGGGTGATGTCGTTGAGGATGGTTCGATTGACCGCTAGGATGTCTTGGGCGCTGGCGAGTTGGCTGTAGTTTTCTTGCAACTGGCGCTCCAACTGGCCGACAGCAAGCTGAGCGGCACTCAGGCGCGAGCTGAGTTCGCTCTGGCTGGATTGGAATAGGGCTTGCTGATCGGCGGTGATCGTCATCCCCTGCATAGAACCCCGCAGCTGAGCCCGGTAGAGCTGCGTTTCGCTGAGCAGAGCTGCGCGGCTTTTGGTCAGCGAGGTGATGCTGCTGGGCAGGGTGAGCCGCACCGCCTGCCGCGCCACCGAGTCGGACGAGGCAGCCCCGCTCAGTTGGGCGCGGTAAAACTGGTTTTCTTGCAGCAGCGCTGTGCGGACGGTCTCGGCGGAGGTCAGCTGGGCTTGGGCGGCAGTTGGGTCCAGGGTCAGCAGCAAATCGCCCTGGTTGACCCGCTTGCCTTCCTGGACGTAGAGCGCCTTGACCACGCCCCCGACCGGGACCTTAACGGCCTGGACCCTGCCCTGCGGTTCGAGCTTGCCGCTGGCCGGAATCGCCGAGTCCAGCTTGGCTAAGCAGGCCCAAACAATCGCTGAAGTCGTGACGCCCATGATCCCCCAAGCAATGGCTCGTGACCAGGTCGGCGACTGCCGCAACACCACGGGTTGATCAAAGGCTTGGACAACTGGGCCTTTAGCAACCAGATCTTTGGCGACTGGCTTGACCGGGACTAAGGCTCCGTTGGCTTCCGGCTGGGGGGGCGGCTCCGACTTAGCTCCGTTGGAGTTGCTCATGGCAGTTATTTCGCAGTTATTTCGCAGTTTCTAGAGTTGCGCTTCCTGTTGCTGGTAAAGACAGTAATAGCGACCACGCAGGGCCATCAGTTCTGCGTGCTGGCCTTGCTCGACTGCCGCGCCCTGGTCCATCAGCAGAATCAGATTGGCATTGCGGATCGTGCTCAGGCGATGGGTGATGAAAAACACGGTGCGCTGGCGAAAGGTCTCGGCCAAATTCAGGCACACTTGCCGCTCTGCATTGTAGTCTAGGGCACTGGTGGCCTCGTCCAAAATCAGCAGGCGCGGATTCTGCAAAACCGTGCGGGCAATGGCAATGCGCTGCCGCTGACCGCCGGAGAGGGCGGAGCCGCGCTCGCCGACGCGAGTGTTGTAGCCGTTGGGCAGGCTCATGATGAACTCGTGGGCAAAGGCCACCCTGGCGGCCTCTAAGATCTCCTCGGTGCTGGCGTCGGGGTTGGTCAGGGCGATATTGTCCTGAATCGTGCCATCAAACAGCAAGGTATCTTGCAGGACCACACCAATTTGACGGCGCAGCGAGTAGAGTTCGACTTTGCTGATGTCGTAGCCGTCGATCAGAATGCGGCCTGTGTCGGGTTCGTACAGGCGCGGCAGCAGTTTCATTAGGGTGCTTTTGCCGGAGCCGCTCATGCCCACGATGCCGACAAAGCAGCCCGCGGCAAAATCGAGATGCACGTTGCTCAGCTGCGGCGGGCCGCTGCTGCCAAAGCGGAAGCTCACACCTTCATATTGCACCGCCCCCTGGATGACGGGCATGGCGATGTTCTGGCGATCGGTTTCATCGGCTTCTTGGGGAGCGTCGAGAACGTCGCTGAGGCGCTCGAGCGACAGAGCCGTTTCCTGAAAGTTTTGCCAGAGCTGAATCAGGCGCAGCAGGGGGCTATTGACGTAGCCGGCGATGATCCGAAAGGCAATTAATTGCCCCAGACTCAACTGGCCTTGGAGCACCAGAAACGCGCCGACCCACAGCAGCAGCAGGCCCGAGAGTTTGTTGAGGAAATTGCTCAGCGAGCTAGCGGTAGTCGAGGTCAAAACGGTTTTGAAACCAGCGGAGACATAGCGGGCGTAGCGCTCTTGCCACTGCCAGCGGGAGCGCAGCTCGATATTTTGCGCTTTCACGGTTTGGATGCCGGAAAGCACCTCGACCAGGTAGGATTGCGTCTCGGCATTACGTTCGGCTTTGCTGCGAAATTGCTGCCGTACCAGCGGCGAAACCACAATCGTCAACAGGGCAAATAGGGGCACCGTAGCCAGGGCGATCAGAGTGAGCAGCCAACTGTAGATCACCATGACCACGATGTAGATCACCGAGAATACGGCGTCTAGCACCACGGTCAGCGCGGTGCCGGTGAGGAATTGGCGAATATTCTCCAGCTCGTTGACGCGGGTGGCCAATTCGCCCACCGGTCGCCGCTCGAAATAGCGCAGCGGCAGACGCAGCAGATGGTCGATGATTTCGGAGCCCAGGGTCAGGTCGATGCGGTTGGTGGTATCGGTGAATAAATAGGTGCGCAGGCTGGTGAGCAGGGCCTCAAACACCGCCATGATCACTAGCAGGATGCCCAGGACATTGAGGCTCTCCACGCTGTTTTGCAGCACAACCTTATCGATAATCACCTGGGTGAGCAGGGGATTGGCCAGGCCCAACAGCTGCACAAAAAAGGAGGCGATAAATACCTCAATGAGCACGCGGCGATAGCGCTGCAGCGAGGGCAAAAACCAGCGCAAGCTAAATTTTTGGCGGGGCGTATCGCGGGTGGGTTTGAGCAGTAAAACCTGACCCTCCGCTCCCCAGGCTTCGCTGAAGTCCGCCAGTTTTTGCCGTCGCAAACCGGTTTCGGGCACGGCCAGCAGCAGTTCTTGGCGATTGGCCTGGTAGAGAATGGCAAAGCTGTCTTGCCAGCGGATTAGCGCCGGAACTTGCAGCTGACTGACAGCAGTGGCGGGGACGGTGACCAGTTGGGTCTGCAAGCCGATCAGCTCTGAGACCGCGCCGCAGAATTGCAGCGAGAGGTTGCCGGTGCGGTCTAGCTGGTTGTGCAGGACTTTGCGGATCATGTCCCGGCGGAAGCGGACGCCCAAGTGCTGGCACAGCATCTGAAAGCAGGCCAGCGCTGCGTCTAGTGGACCTCTGCCGTGAACATATGGGTACTTGGCCGCGCCAATCGCGGTGTCCTCGGTCTCCAGCTCCGAGAGGCGCTCGGGGGCGTAGGGGATGTCGGCCAGCGAGCGGGTTTCGGCGACAGCGGTGACGGTGACGGTAGTGATCGGGGCGGGCGGCTCTGGGCAGCCCACCAGACGCAGGGGGCTTTTGACCTCTAGCTCAGCCGGGGTGACCCCGGCGGCTAGCCGACTGCCGATCGAGAAATTAGCGGTTGCGCCGCTGCTCACCAGCCAGAGGCGGTTGGCATCCAGTGAGTTCGGGGGCATTTTGCCCGCTGGCAGATTGAGCACCACGGCCTGCGGCCAGAGCTTCAGGGTGAGGTCTTTGAGGTCGGCGGTGCCATCGGCGCGGCGCTCCAGTTCTGCGCCCAGTAGGTCAAACAGCTCGCTCAGCCCGCAGCGGTTGCGCAAGGCAGCGGCGAATTCGGCCTCCTGCTGCAGCAGGCTGAGAAAGTCGCTGGCAGGTAGGGTGAGGCACACGGCTTCGGTCGAGGCAATCGCAGTCTCGCAGGGGACGCCGCGCACCAAGCCGACCCAGCCCAATAGATCGCCAGGGGTCAAGAGTTTCAGGGTGAGCGGGGCGCGGGTACGCGGGTCATAGCCCAGCAGACGAGCCTGGCCCTCATAGAGCACTGCGACTTGGCCCGGCAGCTTCTCACGCACCAGGATCGGCTGGCCCATGCGGTAGCGCAGCGGTTGCCAGCGGGTGCACAGCTGGCTCAGGGCGGCTGGCGACAGCTGATCAAAGGGCGCAAGTCCCCTTAGGAAGCTCTGGACAGTGGCGGTATTCATGACAGACATCAGCGTTCCCGCTTAGCTTGGCACGTCGATTCCGAATTTATTTGGATTTGTTTAAAAATGTTCGGGCAAGAGCCGCGATGCCTGACAGGCGAGCTTCTGCTCCTCATGCGAGAGTTCCAGAACCTCATCTACGAGGTTCCGAGACTGGCCCGCGAGGTTCTGAAATTCAACGACGAGGTTCTGAGACTGGCCCGCGAAGTTCCAAGACTCAACGACGAGGTTCTGGAACTCGTGAATGAGGTGCCGAGGCTGATCCGAGCGTTCTAGAGGCTCATGCGCCGAGCTTTAGGCTTCACTGTCCACGCTTGAAGCCAGACCTGGAAACAGCGGCGCTTCCTCTCGGTGGTACTTGGCGAGATAGTCACGGAACGAAGTGCCCCCCGTGCCCACGCTCACGCCCACGATCTCCAGCTGCTGAATCGCCAACCCCAGATGGGCCTTGTGAAA
>JANNOU010000009.1:0-16459 GCA_031399305.1 Leptolyngbya sp. SOY_34_metabat_272 | reverse complement strand
TCGAGCTATTTTCTCGACTTTCGCGGCTTGGCGCTCGGCAGCGCGAGTGCCGGACTCGGAGTCTGGAGCGGATGGCTCGACCTGCCGGGCTGGCAACTCGACGCTTCGGGCTCGGAGCTTGGGAACCGGACCCGGAGGGGTTAATCACCTGAGTGCAAAACCAGGCTTAGAGAGCCAGAATCCGCACCAACCCGACCAGTAGCAAAACCCCAGAGAGTGCCGCAAAGCCCCCGGTGAGCACGCTCAGCCAAGCCCGGTCCGGCCAGATGCGCACCGGGGTCGAGGTGGGACGTTGGACAAAAGCGTTGATGCGGTCCACTGCCGCTTGTTGCGCGGGTTGGTTCGGGCTGTAGTCCCAACTCAGGGGAATGCCGCCGCTTGGCGTCAACAGAATGATGCGATGGGTGGCGGGGCTGTCCGGCACCCAGCTAGTGCGCGTTTCTAGCTCCGCGCCTTGCAGCAGCTCGACAGGAATTCGACTCACTACCGCAGTCCAGACCGAAGCCTGCACCAGCTCAAAACAGCCTCGGTCTGGGTTGTGACGCAGGTAAATCCGGCGGCGGAACCAGCCACAGCCGCCTAGCCCTAAGGCGGCAGCCAAGTAAACCGGCAACAGCTCGAGCGACGCCATCCAGAACATCCCCGTGCCCAGCAGCAGTGCCAACAGGAGCAGCGGCCAGCGTGGATCGCTCTGGGCCCTGAGGTAGGTCAGCTCAGGGTGGCTCACAAAGTGATTGACCCAGAACTCCAGCTGCTTTTGCGCCGCGTAGGCCCGATTGTCCGGCTGTTCGCTGTCTCGCAGGGGGACCTCACCCAGGTCTGTGAGCAGGAGAACGCGGTGATGCAAGGAGCCGGTTGCATAGCTGCTGCTCAGCTTGGCTCCGCGCAGAGCGTAGAGCGGCAGCCCTTGCTGTGACGGTAGCCAACCCGCCTCGCTCAGCTCGAACCGGCTGCGCTGGCGGTCGCAGGTGAACGTGACCAGCGCCAACCAACCATTGCGATGGCTCCAAAGCCCTTGGCGTAAACCCCCAGCCCACGGCGACTGGCGAGCTGCAGGTTGGACCGATCCCATTAGACGTGTGCGCCGGGGCAGCAGGTCAGGGAGCGTCGCAGGCAGCATTAACAGCAAGAAACCCGCGACCATCAGGGCGAACAAAGCAGCCGAGTGGGCGAACCCCAACCAGCCGCCCAGCGACACCAGAATGACCAATAGGCAGCCCGCCAGCCAGTTCGAGGCCCTGAGCTGCTCCGGCGACAGAGCCAAGTGCCCAAACCGGTCAAACCGCAGCGCCAGCAAACACAGCACATCGCAGAGATAGAACCTGAGCAGGCAGTAGAGCAGCAACAGCGTCAACGTCGCCCACGGAAACAGCCTCGCGCTACCCAGCAGCAGGCTGCCGATCAGGCCGAAGCTGAGGCTCGCCGCCAACGCTCCCAGCCAGGCCCACCTCCCCCGCAGCAGCCGGTACAGCCAGTGGCGAGCCTTGAGCGCATCAACAATCAGCAGACGGGCGAGCTTCAGGTCTGGGGCCAAACGCAGGGCTTCGCGGAAGCGTTGGAGAGCTGCCGCAGGATTACGGCTCTCCAGCAGCACCCAACCCTGCAGCGCGAAACTAAACGCATCCTCCGGGTCGGTGGCCAACGCCGTTTCAAGCGTGAGCGCTGCCTCAGGGACACGGTCCAGTAACAGCAGCGCCATGGCCCGCCAGTTGAGACAGTCCAGATGCTGGGGATCCAGACTGAGCCCCTGATCTGCCGCGTCCACAGCGGCCTGATAGCGATGGCCCCGGATGCAAATGCGCGAGCGCAGCGCTCGGTAGTCCACGTTCTCAGGGGCCAAGCGTAGGGCTTCTGCCACTGCCTCCTCAGCCTCCGCCAAGCGCCGCTGGTTACAGAGGACAAATGCCAGCACGTAGTGAGAATAGGGCCGCTCGGGAGCCAGCCCGATCGCCCTCTGAACCGTGCGCAGAGCCTGCTCATGCTGCTTTTGTTGGTCCAAGCACAGGCTGAGCAGCGCGTAGGCGGCAGGGTTCTCCGGCTCGGTAGTGAGCTCCTGCTGCAGCTCTTGCTCAGCTAGGCGATAACGGCCTTGCTGGTAGAGAAGGCGGGCACGATCTAGATGGGCTCCCATGGCTCCTTGAGCGCTCCGCAGGCATCAGGGGGGCTAGATTTATAGATGCCGCTCCGATTGACACAAAACGCGAAATTAGCCTCACAGATTGTAGCGCTGCTGGCTGAGAGGCTAGGGACGTGCAGCCAGCTGAGCCACAATCAAATCCACCAATTTGCCTGCGGCACCCGGTTCGCCGCGTACCTGCCGTAGCCGCTGGCGCATCTGTGCCAGTCGCTCGGGCTGATTCAGCAACTCCAGGGCATAGTCGCTCACCACGGTAGGACTGAGGCGACCGACCAGCTCCGGCACGATCTGCTCTCCCGCCCAGAGATTGGGCCAGGCCAATAGCCCACCGCGACGACGAATTGCCCACAAGGCCAGCCTGTTGATCAGCTTCGCCAGCCACCGGCCCAAGCCTGGCAGATTGGCCAGCAGCCCCGGTAAGCCGCCCCAAGCTCGCATCGCATCCAGCTGATTGGTCGGTACCACCACCAGCATCGGCACCGCCAGCGCCCCCAGCTCAGCCGTATTCGCCCCCACGGTCGTGATGCACAGATGGCAGCGGGTGAGCAGGTCGTAGGCGGGCGAAGGCGTCCACAGATCGACCTCAGTTCCCGCCGTCGTCTTCAGCGCCCAGCCTTGCCCATGTTGCACCAGAGAGCCCGCCGTGCCGCCGATCAGCGCCAAAGCTGGGTTGCGCTCGCTCTGAGCAAAGCGCGCCAGGCTCTGCGGGCTCTGGCTTGGGGCAACCGGCACCACAAAGCGGGCCTGAGGCAACTGCTGGGCAATCCGATCGGCTACCGCCAGCATCAGCGGCACCCCCTGGGCGAGTTTGGCTGGCTTCGAGCCTGGCAGCAGACCAATGAGCAGGGTTTGCGGCTTCAAATCCAGGGCGGTTTGCACCGCACTAGACCCATCTGAGGTAAAGCCAGCGGCCTCCGCGATCAGATCGCCCACCACAGTTAGCCGTTCGGGGTACTTGGCGTTGCGCAGTAGCTTGGCGTTCATCACGCCAAAGGCGTCGATCCAGCCCTGCCAGCGAGCTTCCCACTCGGCGTAGACCACTGTGCGATAGCCTAGCCGCCGCCCGATCACCACTGGAAAAAACGGGTCACCGCCCAGAAACAGCACCACGCCACGCTCGCGCCAGTCCCAGGGCTGCCCTGTGCGGTAATCGTGCGTCTGCCCCAGCAGCAGAAAGCGCCCAAACTGCGCCGGTCCCTGCACCCGGTCCACCTCTGCATAGTCCAGGGCGATCTTCGCCTCTTGGCCGCTGGCGTGGGGGCAGGGCGAGAGCACCACGGACAGGCGCAACCGCTGCCGGTCTTCACCCAACCGGTTGCGCAGCTCGCGCACCACTGGCAACACCCAGGTCGCCAGCTCACCGGGACCGTTGCTGAGAATCAGAATGTCGATAGCGGACGCGCTGGGAGCCATGAGAGGAGGTTGAGTCAAAAAAGCGATTGGTGCCAGAAGCGGCTGCCTAGACTGGGCTGACGCGGGCACGGTAAAGCAAGGTTTCGCCCTGGCGATAGCCAACGTAGCGCACGCGCACCCGCTCACCGGGCACACAGTGGGTCTCCGCTTGATGCTGCTGTGGGTCAAAGGCAACCTCTGTGCCCACCTCACCGATCGGCTCCACGCCCCAGTCTGTCAGCAGTTGCTCCAGGGGGCGCAGCACTGGCAGCAAGTTTTTGGCCGGTAGCTGTGGGTTTTGACGAGCCGCATGGGCCGCCGTGGGCCACTGGAGCAGCAGCGACTCCAAAGCCTGCAACGTCTGCGCTCGAAACTGCTGCTCCAGCACCTGTTGCTGGCTGTGCAACTGCGCCTGAAGCCGCTGGTATTCCGCTGGCCAAGCAGTCGCCTCGCCTGCCGCCTGCGGCTCAAACCGATTGAGCAGTTCGCTGACCGACAGCTTCAGGGCTCGGCTGAGGCCCAGCAGTTGATCCAGCCGCAGCTGTCTCACTCGGCCCCGACGCAGCAGGTCGATGCTCCAGCGCGACACCTGAGCCTGGCGACCCAGTTCCCGTAAACTCGTCACCTGAGCCCGCTGCATGAGCTCCCGTAGACTGGCACCCTGCTCCTGCTCCACGCGCCTTACCCCGCACCTGTCAACCCACAGCTTATCTGGAGCCCTGCGCAGGACCAAGCCCCCGCCTGCCGCCACAGTTGAGTCCTTCGGCTGACTGAGATGATCCAGAGAATCCGCTAAACTGCGTTCAGGCTCATTGCGGTCCTCTCCCGACAGGTTTTTCGCCATTCTCGCCATGATTTCATCCCCAGCTCTTGCCGGTTTACAGGTTCGACCCTGCCGCGCTGCTGATGCCGACGTAGGCGCACAACTTCTGTTTGCAGCGGGGCCAGAGCTGTTCAGCTACACCTTCGACTCCGCCGCCGCGAAGACGCTCGAAATTCTGAGCCGAGTCTTCGCCAAACCCGACCACGCCTTCAGCTACAGCCAGGCTCAAGTCGCGCAAATCAACGGCGAAGTGGTCGGCGTGCTAGTGAGCTACAGCGGCGCGCTCAAGGCTCAGGTTGAGGCGCGGGTGGCTCAGGTGATGCCGGGCATTGTGCCAGTGTGGAAAGTGCCAGGGATGTTGCGCAACGTCGCCGACCTCAACCGAGTTAAGCAGCCGGTCGATAGCCGGGACTATTACATCCTCTGCGTCGCGGTCAAGCCAGAGCTGCGGGGGCAGGGCATTGGCAGCCGCCTGCTGGCCCAAGCTGAAGCCGCCGCCCGCTCCCAACACTGCCGGGCCTGCTGCCTAGATCTGACGGGGAGCAATCGCCGGGCGCGGGTCTGGTGTGAGCGTCTGGGTTACCGCGTGACCCAGCGAGCCACGACCGCTCGCTTTGACCGACAAACCGGCGCAGACGGGCTGCTGCGACTGGTCAAGCCGCTGGCAACCTGAACCCGGCCACTGGGTGAGCCACGGCATACTAGAAACAGTCCGCCCCACATCTTGCCAAGCATTTCCCATGACACGTCGCTCTCCCGCCCGAGACTCCGCCTCCAGCCGCAGTCGCAGCACCGGCAGCAGTAGCGGCACCGGCAGCAGTAGCAGTAGCAGTAGTGGCGGCAAAGGCCGGAGTAACCCTTACGCCACGCTGGCCACCGGGGGTGCGCTGCTGATTTTGGGCATCGGTATCGGCATCGCCTTTAACACGGTGAGCCCCAATAAAGAAGTGGCCACCGGCAACTACATCGACAACGCCGCGCCCAACCGTGAGTTCTGCATCCAATACGGACGCAGCTCAATGGTGGTCAACAACCGCATTTACATCACCTGGAACCCCTTCTCGGTCTACGTCGCCCAGGCGGTGATGGAGCCTGGCTGCGTGATCCGCTCCGAAAACTGGAACGTTCTGCAGCAGCGCAATCTGATCGATAACGACCAGGTCCGCCGCTGTAAAGCCAACATGAATACCTTCGCCTATACCGGCAACATCGACGACTCCAGTAAAGCCAAAGTCGAATGCGTCTACGAAAGTGGCCCTGAGCGCAATCTTTTCAACGAGGCTATGTCTGGCGCGACGCCGACCCCGACCGTACCCACCCGCTAGTCGTCGCCCCGGCACGCTAGGTCACTCGGAAGCGAGGATTGGTGCGCAGATCGCTGGGTTCGAACTGGCGCGCCCACTGGATAAAGGATTCACCGATGGTCATGAGGTCTTCTTGGCTGGTCAGCAGCGCAATATAGCGACCATTCTGTTTCACGACTAGCGCCGAGTAGCCCTGCCCCTGGATGATCGCGTGGCGGAAGCCCTCCAGCTGCAGTGACGAGGACAATAGTGAGCGCAACCCCAGAGCCTGGAATGCTGTCTGCACCCAGGTTGTACTGGAGCCAGCGCCGCTCACGGCAGTGAAGTACTCCTTGGGCAAGCCGCTCAGGTCAAATACCGCCGCTCCGATCATGCAAGTCTGAAAGCGCTGGGCTAGCGTGGGGTCTAGATCTTTCGCGTCCGCCTGGGACTCAGCGCCTTGAGAGTTGGGCTCCTGCTTTTTCTCCGCATCCATTGCTCTTTAGCCTACTAAAAACGGTGGGACCGGGGCCATAGCATCTGCGTCTTCATCCGGTGCCCTTATGTCTTTCTCTGAAGCCAACCGCATCTCCGGCAGCTCGGCGGGGTTGAAACAGCTCGCCCTCCAAAGTAAATCATTTTCTGGCAGCGGCGATGCCTGGCTCTATTCCCCGCAAGTTGCTCAAGCCGCGCCAGGGGGGACGAATCGCTGGCTGAGCGGCAAACGTAAAGAGATCTCAAAAGCTGCCCCAGGCGCTGTCAAGCAACCCTAGGTTTAAAGTGCTTCTAGGGAACAAATCCGTTCCAGTCGCTCATCTGAAGCAAGTGAGGGAGGTAGCATGGCCGAGTATGAGGTTCACCTGATCAATGAAGACGAAGGCCTGGACGAAATCATTGAGGTTGATGAAGACGAGTACATTCTGGATGCTGCCGCTGCCGCTGGGATCACCCTGCCCTTCAGCTGTCGCGCTGGCACCTGCTCCACCTGCACAGCTCGCGTGCTCGAAGGCGAGGTGGATGACTCCGACGGCAACCCGGCGATGTTCTTCAACAGCGATCAGCGGGCCGATGGCTACCGCCTGATCTGCATCGGCTATGCCCGCAGTGACTGCAAAATCCTGACCCACCAGGAAGCCAAGACGATTCGCCGCTAGCGACATCGCACGCAGCAGGTTACAATAACAGAGGTGTCTTCTGAGGCGTTGGTGACTGCCAATAATGTTTTATGATCTATGCCCATCTAAACGGGAGCTAAGCGTCTCTGGTGGCAGTAGACCGGGCTGCTTTTTAGCAGATTCTCGGGAACTTTAAATCAGCGATCACGGCACCCACCTGGTTTATCCAGGTCAAAAACTGAGGCAAGACGGCGCTGCGGAAGACGCCACTTTTTAGACAAAAATCCCCCTGAACTTCAGGGGGATTTTTTGTGCGCTCAAGCTGCCTTTTTATTCCACTTCTTCGTGTGGGCTTTTCAGCCAACTTACCTCGGTCAGCTCTGTTACTGGCACTGGCGCTGCGCCGTTTCTTTTTAAACCATTCTTTACAGTCGGTTAATGAATTCCCTGAGCCTTGAGCGGTACTGTTAATCCTGCAAGCCTTGCGGTAATCAGCGAGATGACTACTTTTTTAAGAAGTATGACTGGAATCTTCGCCTTCAAGGTTGTGGCGAAGCGCTTTTTGATCGGTTCGATAACCGCCGCTGCCGTGACCTTCGGACCTCTGTTTTCGGCTGCGGCCCAGGTCGTGACGATTAATGGCGCGGGTGCAACCTTTCCACAACCGCTTTATCAACGTTGGTTTACGAGATACAGTCTGACGCACCGTAACCTTCGCTTCGACTACCAGGCTGTGGGCAGCGGCGCTGGGGTACGGCAATTCGTCGCAGGCGCGGTCGATTTTGGGGCCAGCGATCGTGCCATGACCGACGAAGAAATTCAGCGAGTTCGCTCAGGGGTTTTGCTGGTTCCGACCGTCGGCGGTGGCGTTGTGCTCACTTACAATCTGCCTGGAGTTGGCCGTCCACTGCGCTTCGCGCGAGATGCGTACACCGGCATTTTTACTGGGCAGGTCCGGCGCTGGAATGATCCTAAAATTGCCGCGACTAACCCAGGGGTGACTCTACCCAATCAACCGATTCAGGTGGTGGTGCGGGCAGATGGCAGTGGCACCAGTTTCATTTTTTCCAATCATTTGGCGGCGGTCAGCCCTGAGTTTAGAACTCGCATTGGGGCCAGTCAAGCGCCCAAATGGGTCGGCAGCGTCCTGCGCGGTGAGGGCAATCCCGGTGTGGCGGAGATGGTGGGTCGGACACCTTATTCGATTGGCTATGTGGAGAATTCCTTTGCGGTTCGCAATCGCTTACCTGTGGCTCGTTTGCAAAACCGGGCAGGTCAATATCCGGTGCCTTCGTTTGGGGCGTTTACGGCGGGGCTTTCGGGTGCGGAGCTACCGGCTAATTTCCGCGTTTTTGTGAGCGATCCGGGTGGGCGAAATGCATACCCGATTGTGGGATACACCTGGATTCTGGCTTACCGCCAGTATGCGGACCCAGCCAAGGCTAAGGCCGTGAAGGAGTTTTTGCTGTGGGCGCTGAGCGGTGGCCAGGTGATCGCACCGGAGTTGCAGTATGTGCCGCTGCCAGATGCGGTTAGGCAACGGGTGTACCAGGCTGTCCAGTCGGAGATCCGCGCGGGCGGCTAGGTTTGGCTTGCCCTGAATCTCAAGCGCGCCAGCGCAGTAATCGGCTCTTGACGGGGTTCACAAAGGGTCGGTTTTCAGCCACGGAACGGGCGTGTTCTTGCCGCAACTGGTAATACCATTGGGCCTGGACATCTGAGTCTTTGATTAGGCGCAGGACTGGGTTGTATTGGAGGCCGAGTTGTTGCTTGGCCACTACGTCTCGGTCTTGGCCCAGGAAGGTTCGGACCAAGCTGCGCATCACGGGTTTGAGCAGTTCTAACCAGGCAGGGGTCCAATAAAGGGCAAAGGTCACCTCGGTTTCTGTTTCAGAAATCGGGGTGACTGCGGTCAAATTGCAGACGCGCTGGTGGTCGGTCGTGGTCTCTTCAATCCGGACGCCTGGCAGGCGAAAGGAGATTTCTGTCTCAGGGATACCGCCGCCGATTAACCGGTACAGGTGACCCATGTTTGCCAATGGGTGTCGCCGCATTGTAAACCCGTAGGGGGACGGATCAAATTGCTTGATTTCTTCGTGCAGTTCTCCGGAGCGCCACCACCAGATCCGATGCACATAGGGAGAGTGGGCTGGGTCCATCAAGCCCACCACGGCATGATCAATGAAGCAGGGAAATCGCATGACTTCCACCAGCTGCGGTGCACGGTCGCCGAAGCCTGGAATGACTGGAATTTCGGCTTTTTCAGAAGGCTGGGCGTTGTCGGGATCGGCTAGGTAGATCCAGATGTTGCCCTGAGCCTCGTGAACTGCGTAGGACTGCACATTGAAGCGGCTTAAATCTAGGTCCTGTTCTTTCAACAAGGAGGGAATGGCCACACAGTGGCCAGCCGCATCAAACCGCCAGCCGTGGTAGCAGCAGGCCACTTGCTGCCCATCGAATTGACCACAGCTCAGCGGCACTGCCCGATGAGGACAGAGATCTCGTAGGGCAAACACGTGGCCGTTCTTGCTGCGGGCGAGCAGCACGGGTTCGCCCAAGAAGCTGCGCGCGAGCATTGTACCGGGCTTGAGCCGATCACTGGGTGAGGCGTAGTACCAAAGATTGCGCAGGAGAAGATTGTCACGATTGGTCATAGCTTCCCGACTTTCGACAGTGTCCTGGTGTTGGAGATTTACCTTACCCAGGGTTGCACGAAGGGCCTCGTCTCACAACTCGCAATCTTCTTCGGGATCACTGTTGGCAAGGGGGGTGTTGAGCACTCGTTCAAGGCGTTCCTGGAATGGTTTGAAACCCAGCAAAAAAGTATCCACACGGATGATGCCAAAGCCTGTGGTGTGCAGGAGGTGAGCACCCCAGGCAACCGAGAAAGAGTAGTGGCTGACCGCAGACCAAGGAACTGTGCGTCGCTTGCGCCAGGGAGAGCGGATGTGAATGCAGTGGGCGTCGAACCAAATCTCGGTCAGGAAAAACTCAAGCACTAGAAACAGGGCGGTTGCGATGGACATAGCCGACAACGAGTAGGCCAAGATGCGTTGTGAGGGGCGGGCATGCAGTGCAGCGTAGCCGATCAATAAGGCAATGGCGAGAAACACCAAGCTGCCGATCTGAGCGCGGCGACCGAAGCGCAGCAGGCCAGGGGGGATGAATTGATTCTGCTCAGCCTGCACGAACTTGGCGACGAGAGCCACGACGAGGGCGGCGATCAGAGCATTCAGGAGTGAGGGAAGCAGCATCGATTGGCTAAACCACGTTTCCGAGATCAAGGGGGGAGGGCTGAGGCTGATCGCAACAGGGCGGGCAGGGCTGTTTCAGCCTCTGGGGTCTGTGCCTGCTCTGTTGCAATCAGAGGCAACAGAGCGCGAAGTCAGGGGTTTTGCTGAGGCGCTCTTTAAGTAGGGGCCTTGCCGCAGTGATTCCACTGGCCTATCTTGGCTTGAATGGTCACCGCTTGACTCTGCAAGGGCTTACATTGCCAACGTGATGGCCTACATTGCTAATGTCACGCTCTACATTGCCAATGTGATGGCTTACATTGCCAATGTGACGCTCTACATTGCCAATGTGATGACTTACATTGCTAATGTCGCGCTCTACATTGGCAATGTGATGGCCTACATTACCAATGTCACGGCTTACATTGCCAATGTCAGGACCTGCAAAGGATCCTGCTAGGCAGAAGCAGGAGCGAGGCTTCAAAGCCGACCCGCCAGTCCGGCAACGACTGCGACCAAGGTGTCAGGTTCAACCGGCTTAGCCACATGCCTCTGAAACCCGGCAGAGAGCGCCCGTTGCTGGTCGGCTTCACTGGCATACGCAGTCAGGGCAACGCTCGGGATCTCTCCGCCTTGCTCCGGTGCCAAGCTTCTCACCTGGTGCATCAATCGGTAACCGTCCATCTCTGGCATACCAATATCGCTCACCAAGACATCTGGCCGGGACTGGCTCAGCGCTGACAACGCTTGACTGGCCGAGGCCACGGCCCTAACTTGGGCTCCATGCTGTTCGAGCACAAAACAGACAAACTCCCGTGCATCCGCCTCGTCATCCACCACCAAAATTTGCACACCCTGGAGATCTGGACAGCCACCTGGTTCTGCATCAGCTGGAGACAGCTGGGATAGAGCATTGGTCAACGGCAACCGCACCCAAAAGGTTGCGCCTTGACCTTCTCCTAGGCTTTCTGCCCAAACCGTGCCTCCGTGCAGCTCAACCAAGTGGCGGACAATCGCTAGCCCCAGCCCTAACCCCCCAAAAACTCGGGTCGTGGTGCCATCCGCTTGGCGAAAGTACTCAAAGACGTGCGGCAGAAACTCAGGCTTGATGCCCTGGCCAGTGTCACTCACCTGGATCTGGGCCTGAGAACCCACACAGGCTAAGTGCACCTCGACGCGGCCCCCTGACGGCGTGAATTTGACCGCGTTTGCCAGCAGGTTCCACACGACTTGCTGTAAGCGGTTAGCGTCTCCCAATACTGGCCCCACCTCAGGAGCGCAGAAGGTCTGAAGCTGAATCGACTTGGCCTCAGCGGCCAGATGCACCGTCTCCAGCGCCGCCTCAATCGTGGCAGTCAGGCTAACCCGGCCAATCTTCAGGCTGAGCTTGCCTTGCAAAATGCGCGAGACATCAAGCAGGTCTTCAATCAGCTGGGTTTGCAACTGGGCGTTGCGCTCGATAGTTTCCAGGGCGCGGTTGGTAGTGGCGGCATCCAGCTTGCCCTCCCGCAGCAGTCTCGACCAGCCGAGAATTGGATTGAGGGGGGTGCGTAGTTCGTGGGAGAGGACGGCCAAAAACTCATCCTTGACGCGGTTGGCCTCCTCAGCCTTGGCCCGAGCCACCTGCTCGCGCACGAACTGGGCGCGCGCTTCCTCCGCCTGTTTGCGCTCTGTGACATCGGCAATCGCACTGACATAGCCCAGGCGCTCACCCTGGTCAGAGTGCAGGGGCGACGAGCGGACTTGAATCCAGCGCACCCCACGGCCTTGGCGCTGCAGGCGGAACTCGCTCGCTTGCTCGCCGCCCACTTGGATATAGGCAGACCACTCAGCGGTTACCGCCTCCTGGTCCTCAGGATGAACCGCCTGCAACCAACTCTGATCCCCCATCTCCTCCAGGCTGAAGCCAAAGATCGCCTGACAGGCCGGGTTGCTGTAGGTGCAACGCCCAGCGGTGTCGGTCAGAATGATGCCGATCGGCGCGCAGGCGCTCAAGGCACGGAATCGCTCTTCGCTTTGCCGAAGTTCAGCGTTGATCGCGGCCACTTGGGCGGCCTGTCGTCTCAGGGCTGCGGTCTTCTGGTGCAGGTCGATGAAGACCTTCACCTTCGCGGTGAGGATGATCGGCTCCAGGGGTTTGAACAGGTAGTCGATTGCGCCCACAGCGTAGCCTTTAAACACCAAGTCATCGCTGCTACTGAAGGCGGTTAAAAAGATGATCGGCGTGTTCTCTGAGCGCTCTCGATGTCGAATCAGGCTGGCGGTCTCAAAGC
Organism: Leptolyngbya sp. SOY_34_metabat_272; assembly: GCA_031399305.1. Lineage (GTDB taxonomy): Bacteria > Cyanobacteriota > Cyanobacteriia > FACHB-261 > FACHB-261 > FACHB-261. Next base: position 4,203 of record JANNOU010000009.1, on the reverse strand, counting down.
CATTCATTCCCGGCATCTGAACATCCAGCAGAATCAGGGCGAAATCCCGATCCAATAGACAGCGCAACGCTTCCACGCCTGAGTGGGCTTTGATCAGATTGTGACCGAGGGGAGCCAAAATCGCTTCTAACGCCAGCAGATTTTCTGAGTGATCATCAACGAGCAGAATGTTCTCTTGCGCTTCGGGTTGCATGTTCTTACCATCAACGGAGGCTGACGCAAAGTGCATTGGGTAGAGAGCGATTTCAGTCGGACACCCCTGAGCGACACATGGACTAGCGTTGGTCTGAGCGATCACTCTTGGGACAACCAAACCCGCAACAACGACAGCAGTTGCTCGGTGTCTACCGGCTTGGCAATATAGTCTGACGCACCCGCTTCAAGACACTTTTCTCGATCACCGGGCATGGCTTTGGCCGTGATCGCGAGCATCGGCAGCGAACTGAATGGACTCATCTGGCGAATCGCCCGCATGGTCTCGTACCCATCCATTTCGGGCATCATTACATCCATCAGGATGAGATCAAGGTCGGGATGGCTTTGCAAGACGGCAAGGCCATCCCGACCGTTTTCGGCATAGAGAACCTCCATGTGATAGCGCTCCAGTAGACTGGTGAGGGCAAAAATATTGCGGACATCATCATCGACAATCAGGACTTTCTTGCTGGCCAGCAGGGGCTCTACCTCATACAGCCGCTCCAGCATTTGTCGCTGTGACTCGGTTAGATTTTCCTGCACTCGGTGCAGGAATAAGGCGGTTTCGTTGAGCAGGTGTTCCGGCGAGTTCACCTCTTTGAGAATGATCGTCTCAGCGATGCGCTGGAGTTCGGTTTCGGTCTGGTCGGCCAGTTTTTCGCGGGCGTACACAATGATTGGCAGCTTACAGAGATTCACCGCTTGCCGGATCTGCTCCAACAGCTCAAACCCGGTCATGTCGGGCAACTCTAAATTGAGCACGACGCAATCGAACGGCTCAGCCTTCAAGGCCTCTAGTGCCGCCGCACCGTTATCAACGGCCGTTGTCCGCACATCGCTGTTGCCAATCAGGGTCACAATGCTGTGGCGTCGAATTGCATCCGCTTCCACCACCAGCAGGTGCTTCACTGGGCGCTCGATGAACCGCTTCACTTCGTTCAGCGCCTCAATTAAGGCTTCAGGGGTCACCGGCTTGTGTAGGTAGGTGAGCGCGCCCAGTTGTAGGCCCCGTTGCCCCCCCGACTCGACGGAAATGACTTGGACGGGAATGTGCCGGGTGTTCGGGTCGTGCTTCAAGCGCTCAAGTACGGTCCAGCCGTCTACGATTGGCAACTGGATGTCCAGCAGAATGACATCAGGCTTAAATTCCCGAGCCAGGGCCAGACCGGTGCTGCCATTCTGAGCGACCAGACCTTTGAACCCTTGTTGCCGCACCATATCTAAGAGCAGACGCGCAAAGCTGGGATCATCCTCCACAATCAGCAACACCCGTTCGCCTGGCCCAATTGCCGCTCGGTCATCAGCGATTGCGGTAACGGGGTGCAGCAGTGCCGCTGGAGGCTTGGGGAGAACCGGCAGCGAACGGACTGAAGTTTCCTGCTGGTTGAGATCGCTCGGTTCGGATGCTGCGGGGAGCGCTGCATCGCGCAGCCGCCGTCTCGAACCAGGATTGATCAGGTAAGTCAAGGGTAGGTAAAGCGTGAAAGTGCTCCCCTGCCCGAGCTGGCTGACCAGCTGAATTTCGCCGCCCAGGAGTCGAGCGATTTCTCGGCTGATCGACAAGCCCAAGCCCGTGCCACCGTATTTGCGGCTGGTGCTGCCGTCTGCCTGCTGGAATGCTTCAAAAATGAGCTTTTGCTTGTCGGTCGCAATGCCAATCCCCGTATCCAGTACCGAGAACGCCACAACGCTGCTGGCGTCGCTCAGCGTCTCCTGCTCAGGATTCCAGCCCTGGGTCACCCGAATGACTTGTAGGTGGACCTCCCCTTGCTCGGTAAATTTAATCGCATTGGAGAGCAGGTTTCTGAGCACTTGTTGCAGACGTTTGGGATCCGTGTAGATAGCTTTCGGTAGATCAGGAGCGAGTTCAACGGTGAAATTCAGCCCCTTATCGTAGGCAACTTGTCGGAAGCTTCGCTCCATCTGACTGGCCAGTTCCGCCAGCAGCACCTGCTCAATGTCCACAGACATGGTGCCTGACTCGATCTTGGCCAGGTCCAGGATGTCATTGATCAGCCCCAGCAAATCAGTGCCCGCAGAATGAATCGTGCGGCCGTATTCAACCTGTTTGGCAGTCAGGTTGCCGCCAGGATTATCGGCCAACAGTCTCGCGAGGATGAGCAAACTATTCAGCGGCGTCCTCAACTCATGAGACATATTGGCCAGAAATTCGGATTTGTATTTGGAGGTCAGGGCTAGCTGCTCAGCCTTCTCCTCTAGCGAGCGCCTAGCCTGCTCGATCTCCCGATTTTTACGCTCTACCTCACTATTTTGCAGGACTAACAATTCCGATCGCTGTTCCAGCTCTTCGTTGGTCTGCTGCAGTTGTTCCTGCTGATTTTTTAGAAGTTCTTCAGAGGCTTTGAGCGATTGTGCTTGCAGTTCTAGGCGCTTGTTCGTCTCTCTGAGCTCGGCTTGCTGCGTTTGCAATTCCTCAGCCAGAGACTGAGATTGCTTGAGGAGCTCCTCGGTTCGCATGCTGGCGGCGATCGTATTCAAAACGATGGCGATGCTTTCCGTGAGCTGATCAAAGAAAGATAGATGAATCTCGCTAAAGGAGCGAAACGAGGCCAATTCAATGACTGCAGTTACCTGTCCCTCAAACAGAACTGGCAGCACAACCACGTTGAAGGGGACTGCTTCTCCGAGCCCAGAACTGATCTTGACATAGTTATCCGGCACCTCAGTGAGCAGAATCCGTTCCTTTTCCAGGGCGCACTGTCCCACTAACCCCTCGCCTAGCTGGAATCGATTGGCCAAACGCTTGCGCTCACGGTAGGCGTAGGTACTCAAGAGCTTCAGATAGGAAGATTGGGCAGGGTTAGGTCCTGCGCCTTGACTCCTGTCTCTGGTTCCTTCTTCGACTAAATAGAAGACGCCATGCTGTGCTGAGACCAAGGGGGCTAGCTCGGACAAAATCAGTTTAGAGACGGTCAAAAGGTCTCGCTGACCTTGAAGCATGCGGGTAAACTTCGCTAGGTTCGTTTTCAACCAATCTTGTTCAGTATTTTTGCGAGTTGTCTCTCGAAGATTGGCGATCATCTGGTTGATATTATCTTTGAGAACCGCAACTTCTCCCTGAGCTGCAACTGCGATGGATTGGGTGAGGTCGCCCTTAGTTACAGCGATTGCGACTTCCGCGATAGCACGTACCTGGGTGGTCAGATTGGCGGCTAGTTCATTGACATTATCGGTCAGATCTCGCCACGTCCCTGCCGCCCCCGGAACTCTAGCTTGGCCACCCAGCTTGCCTTCAATACCCACTTCACGAGCCACCGTCGTGACTTGATCGGCGAATGTGGCCAGGGTGTCGATCATTTCATTAATCGTGTCTGCCAGGGTTTCAATCTCGCCCTTCGCTTCGAGCATCAATTTACGCTTCAAATCCCCGTTCGCGACGGCTGTCACCACTTTGGCGATGCCTCGCACCTGAGCAGTTAAATTTCCCGCCATCGAGTTGACATTGTCAGTCAGATCTTTCCAGGTGCCCGCGACCCCTTTGACTTGTGCCTGACCGCCTAACTTGCCTTCGGTGCCCACTTCCCGCGCGACCCGCGTCACTTCTGAGGCAAAGGAGCTAAGCTGATCGACCATGACGTTGATCGTGTCTTTCAGCTCTAGAATTTCACCTTTGACATCGACGGTGATCTTCTTCGATAAGTCCCCGTTCGCGACCGCCTTGGTCACTTCGGCAATGTTGCGCACTTGGGCGGTCAGATTGCCCGCCATGGAATTGACGTTGTCGGTGAGGTCCTTCCAGGTGCCGGAGACGCCTTCGACCTTGGCCTGGCCGCCAAGCTTTCCTTCGGTGCCGACTTCACGGGCTACGCGAGTTACTTCCGACGCGAACGAGCGAAGTTGATCGACCATCGTGTTGATGGTGCCTTTGAGTTCCAAGAATTCGCCTTTGACGTCCACCGTGATTTTCTTGGACAAGTCGCCGTTGGCCCGTCGACCTGCGCCGCACTGATCTTGTAGTTTTGCTCAGCGCCACAGGGCACCAGCTTG
>JANNOU010000192.1:0-2567 GCA_031399305.1 Leptolyngbya sp. SOY_34_metabat_272 | reverse complement strand
TGTTGAGGAAGATTTTGTCGTGATCCAGGCCCAGTGGTTCGACGAGTGCTCGCAATCCTACGAACAGTGCTCTGCCGTGTGGCCTATAGACCGCATCACTGCGGTCTATCTAGAACGCCCCAGCGCCGCTCGTCGCCGCCTAGCCCGCGCCCTCTCGTTTCACTGCGACGACGACTAGGGACTGGGGCGCAAGACGATGCACCTAACGCTTGCCCGAACTGGAACAGCCCTAGAACGCAAAAACAGCCCGCACCGTGCCGGTCAAAATCGTGTCGCCAGCTTGGTTGCCGGGATCGGTGATCACTTGCACCACGGGCGTAATCGTAATTTTGTCGGTCACTGGCAGGCGGTAGAAGACTTCATAGATCGTCTGCGTGGCGTTGAAGACGTTCACAAGGTCTTCCTGGAACACAAAGGGCTGGGACACACCGATCCCGGCCAATGCCCCGCTCAGGAACAGGTCTGGGAAGGCCACCCCTGCCGACCAAGAGAAGGGCTGAACACCGCCCGGGAAATTAAACGCGTAGCCAACCCGACCGAAGAGCGCCAGCCACCGGGCAATGCCCAGCTCCAGATTGGCTCCGACCACGTTGTAGGGATCGCCGCCCTGCGCGCTGCCGCTGTATTGTAGCCGAATGGCAAAGGCGTCGGAGGGCGAGAACTCCAGTTCCACCACGCCAAGGTTGGGGTCGCCGAACAGCCCGCCGCGATCATCTCCGCCGCCAAACGCCGGTTTGGGCTCGGCGAGGGCGGCAGCTTCGGCGCGATAGGCGGCCCGTAAGGTAAATGGTCCCCGGCCTGGGGTCCAGGTCAAGGCTGCGCCTGCCCCCGCTAGGTCACCTGCCAACAGGAGCTGGTTGTTGATCAGGGCGTAGGTTGAGAAGTCGGCGGCGCTGTTGTTGGCGTAGCTGTTGAAATCGACGTAGTCGGACAAGAAGCCGACGGGGAAGATGGCGACGGTGAAGTCTTCAAACAGCGGGAAGCTGTAGCTTAGCCGATTGAGGACGAAGTTGTTGCGGACATTGGAATAGTCCAGATTGCTGCTGGCGACGATGAAATTGCCGATGGTCTGGGCCGCCTGAATTGCCCGCACAGCGTCATTGACATCCCCGAGGTCGATCAGGCCGAGCAGCGCCGGATTCACGGCGTTGATCAGATCGGTGCCATCGCGGATATCGCCGTTGGCGACATCGTCTAGGAGGCCGCGAATGGCGTCATCCCCCAAGAAGTCGCCGACCTGGAACTGTTGCGCAATTCCGAAAATGTTGACCTCGAAGGGAATCGCGCTGACGCCGGTCACTAAGCCCTGGTCGAAGCGGTCGCGCACCAGGAATTCGGCAGCATCGTCTGCACCATCCCCGCTGGAGCCTGCCTGGAGCTGGGTCAGCAGCAAGTCAGCGCTGCTAAAGCTGGTCTGGAAATTGAGCCGGGCGCGGCTGAAGAACGTGAGGTTGGGATCGCCCCCCGGCTCGTCGTTGAAGCCCCCGTTGACCGCGAGGATGACTTGGCCGCTCAGCTTGGTGGTGGTGGAAAACTGATTGGTCTCTAGCTCGGCGGTGCGGGCTTCGAGGCTGTCCACGCGACCGCGCAGGGTTGCCAATTCGGCGGCAAATTCTGCCTGGAGGCGCTGTAGCACGGCCAGATCTTCGCGGGAGACCTTATCGGCTAGGCCAGCGGCAATCAGTTCGTTCACTCGGTCGAGCGCGGCGTTCAGACCGGCAGCGAATTCATAGCGAGTCAACGCCCGGTTGCCCCGATAGGTACCGTCTGGATAGCCTGCGATCACCCCGTAGCGCTCAACTAGCGACTGGAGCGCCTGGAAGGCCCAATCCGTGGGCCGTACATCCGAAAGCTGGGACACCGAGGTGACCTGAGACAGAGTTTCTTGCTCACTGAGCGGTCTCACAGAGGAGACGGGGCCAGAATCCTCGACTGGGAGAGGCTGAACAATCTGTGCAAGTGCAGGCGTAGTCTGAGCCGCCAGGACAACCACACTGAGACTGCTGGCAAGATGCAGGTAGAGCTTTTTCACTTCTCGTCACTCCTCGTAGATGAGATCGGGGTCTGACGCAAGCACCGGGAACAGTCACCGGGATTGTATCAAGGAAAACTTGGTACGGACCTGCTTGAGTATTTTGACTTTAGGGAACACCGGTCAAGAAATCGGAAAGACTCAATTGCTTGCAAAAGCGCCGTCCTCTTCAGGGAGAATGCCGCCAATCATGGGGAGGTTGCTGACAATTGGCGGCGTCCTCCCTAAGTGCCAACAACAACATAAAAAACAGCCCCTCAGGTGAGGGGCTGTATCCAGAACCAGAGCGGTTTGGGGAGATTGTTAAACCGCCAGGACGCCTGCGTAGGCTGAGGCGGCTGCGGAGATCAGGGCCGTTCCGAGCAGCCACCAGGCGGCAGCAGCGGCGGCTTTGCGGGTTTCCTCAGCCTGACGTTGGGCTTGGAGCTTGAGCGCTTCCATCCGCCGTTGCGCTTCCTGGTTCAGCCGCTCGGCCCTCTGCAGGACACTGTTGCGCGCACCCTCGACTTGATCGATCAGCCGGTTGGCATCGGCT
>JANNOU010000187.1:0-22599 GCA_031399305.1 Leptolyngbya sp. SOY_34_metabat_272 | reverse complement strand
AAAATCAAGCAATGGGTTCCCGAAATCGACCAACGCTTACCCAAGATCAAGGAACGAGTTCCCGAAATCAAGCAATGCTGACCCCGGCTTCGATTTGAGCAGCCAGAGGCCCTCACCCCCGGCCCCTCTCCCGATCTCGGGAGAGGGGAGGCAAGTTCAGGGGTCTCAGAATTTGCCTCCCCTTCCCCCGAATTCGAGGGAAGGGCCGGGGGATGAGGGTCAGTGCTTCAGCGCAGTGCGAAGCGCCGCACCGCAAACAAGCTGCCTGCAATGCCAACCGCCACACCGAAGCCCAGCAAAATCGTAGGCAACAGAATCACCTGCAGCGGCTCCAGGCTCAGGCCATCGACCAGAAACTTCAGCAGGTTTGGCTGCCGCTGCGCCAGATCCACCAGGAACTGCTGCATCGCCGCGATCAACCCCCAGGCCAGCGCCGAGCCCACCAGACCAAAAGTGATGCCCTGCAAAATGAACGGGAAATAGATCCAAATTGCCGTCGCCCCCACCAGCTGCATCACCTCGATCTCGCGGCGACGGGCCATCACGATCAGACGAATGGTCGTGGTGATCACGGCAATTGCCGTCAGGGTCAGCACGCTAATCACCCCCAGGCTGATCCAGCCCAAGCCGCGATTGAGCTGCGAGAGGCTTTGCACCGCTTCATCGGTGTACTGCACCTCGTCGATGCCCTCGACCTGCCGGATTTGGTTGGCCAGCTGAGGCACCAGATCCGAGCGCTGCGCCCGCACCTTCAGCGCATCCACCAGCGGGTTGCCCTCCAGCTGCTCGGTCGCCCCCTGAATGTCGGTGCTGCCCAGATCCTGCAGCAAACTCCGCCAGGCTGCGTCCTTGGCAATCGTCTGGACATCGGTCACGCCACTGAGGCCGGTGATCTGCGCCGCAATCGTGCTGGCGCGCGCCTCCGGCTGCAGGTACACCGAGACCTCCAGTTGACTGCCCAACTGATCGAGCAAACCGTCCAACTGCCACGAGACCTGCAGGCTGATGCCGAACAAAAACAGCAACACCGTCACCGTACTGACCGCCGCCCAGTTCATCCAGCCGCCCCGTCGCAGGCCCAGCAACGTCTCGCGCAGCAGATAGTCCAGCTTGGTCAAAAAGCGACGCATGGCAGTCCCCTAGAGATCTTTCACCGGGTGCAATTTGCCCGCGCGCAACTGCACCACCGGATGGTTGGAGATGCGCACTAGGTTTTCGTCGTGCGTAGTAACCACCACAGTCACGCCAAACGAGTTGAGCTTCTTGAGAATTTTGATCACCTGCCAGGCGTTGGCCGGGTCCAGATTGCCAGTCGGCTCATCGGCCAGCAGCAAGGGCGGCGTGCCGACAATCGCCCGCGCAATGCTCACCCGCTGTTGCTCCCCGCCCGAGAGTTCCTCTGGGAAGCAATCGGCCTTGTCGATTAGGCCTACCATGCGCAGCGCGGGGGCCAAGCGCCGCCGGATCTCCTTGCGATCAAAGCCCTGGGCGCGCAACACAAAGGCCACATTCTCCGCCACTGTGCGGCGAGGGATCAGCTTGTAGTCCTGAAACACAATACCGATGCGACGACGCAACATCGCCAACTGCCGCCCCCGCACCTGGGTCAGGTCAAAGCTATCCACGCCGATCTCGCCGGTCGTGACCCGCTCCTCGCCATACAGCAGCTTCAACAAGGTCGATTTGCCCGAACCTGAGGGGCCAGTCACAAACAGAAAATCGCCTTGGCGCACTTCCAGATTCACGCCCCGCAGACCACAAGCCCCATTGCGATAAGTCTTGGTCACCGACGCCAGCTGAATCAAAATCGGGCGCGGCGGTACGGGCAAGGGCGGCGGCGCAGCCTGAGTCTGAGTCTGAGTCTGAGTTTGAGTCTGAGGCGCTGGCGGCGTGGCGATCTGAATGCCGCTACTGCGCAGTCCGGGATGCAAATTGGGCGCAGTGGCAATGCGACGCGGTGGGTCCAGTTGCTGTGGTGGACGCGGGGGTGCCTGGGTCATGGATGCTTTACTACCTGAATCTCAATACCATTTCGACAGATCGGTTCATCAGCCCTAGATTCAGCGGCTCAGATGCTCATGGCCGGTCGCTCACCCGACTGTGCAGCGCACGCCAGGCGAACTGAGGCAATGCCAGCATCCGCCGCCAGCGCCAGGGCTCTTGATACAGTCGATACACCCATTCCAGATGGTTGTCGCGCAGCCAGCGAGGCGCGCGGCTCTTGGCACCCGCCCAAACATCAAAGCTGCCGCCCACGCCGATCCAGGTCGCCGTTGGGCTCAGATGACGATGCTGCGCGATCCAAAACTCTTGTCGAGGCACGCCCAGCCCCACCAGAATCAGCTGGGGAGCCGTACGCTGAACTGCTTCTGTCAAATCAGACAGCTCAGTTGCCGAAAGATAACCGTGCCAGACACCCACAATATTCAGCCCCGGAAATTGGCAGCGCCAGCGTTCAGCGACGGTCGCGCTCACCCCTGGCGCACCACCATACAACAAAACGCGCCAACCGCGCAGCGGCGCCTGCGCAATTAAACTCTCGGCCAGTTCAATCCCAGGACAGCGCTGCACCCGAAGCCCCCGGCTGCGTAGGTACAACACCACACCCGCGCCATCGGGTATCACCAGTTCCGCCTGAGCAATCACCGCAGCTAGCTCAGGGTTGCGCTCCCCCTGGATCGCCATTTCCGCATTCAGCGTAATCACCTGGCTGCCCAAGCCGCGGGCAATGTGCTCCGTCAACCAGGCCGGGTAGTCCGCCAAAATATGGACTGGCAGGCTCAAAACTGTGTGTACGCGCGGCACCTCAGTGCCCGACAGAGGTACGCTGGTCATGCACTCACCTCACACCTCAAACTCTCAGCGTCCCCTCAATTTACGTCCCTTAGGCCAAAGATTCCGCAGAACGGCCAATACACTCTCAACACTCTAGTGGCCTACCCGATCTCTGTCCAGACTGCGACACCATAGCTGGCAGAGCGGGCTGACCCGCTTGCCGAGAGGCTCAAAAATTCTCAACAGCCATAGAGATTCGCCTACGGGTGTTGGATACAGGCTCGCAGGTGTTCCCAGGTGGCTTCGGTAGCAGCAGCCAGCACCGTAAACGAGCGCTGCGCATAGTCCTGCCCCGGCTCCAGGGGAAACGGCTCCACGCCAGACAGACAGCGGATCACGCCCCCCGCCTCACCCACCACCACCCAGGCCGCCGCCAGATCCCAAACCTTCGGCGTGGCCTCAATGCCGCCCCGCACGCTGCTATTGGCTACCGCCATCAGATTGTGGGCGGCTGAGCCCAAGATGCGCGGCTTGCAGGGCAGCGAAACCTGGTAGCGCACCAGAGTGCGCGAGCAGAGATTGAAGAAATCATTGGGACCGATGCGCTGGTCGCGGGTGTTCAAGCGACTGCCGTTCATGAACGCCCCCGCGCCCTTCACCGCCCAGAAGGTCTGCTGAATCGGCGGAAAATGCCCCAAGCCAAACACCGGGATGCCCCAGTGCAACAGGGCCACCGAGATGCCCCAAATCGGAACGCCGCGCGCGAAATTGGTGGTGCCATCGAGCGGGTCAATTACCCAACACCACTCGGCCCCATCAAAGCGCTGCTCGCCTTCCTCGGTGAGCAGGCTGTGGTGGGGATAGCGTGCTCGGAACGCTTGGCTGAGAGCCTGGTCGGCGTCGCGGTCGGCTTGGGTGACCAGGCTGCCGTCGGCTTTTTCACTGCTGAGTACCTGACCGAACTGCGACAAGAGCGCGAAGCCCACCAGTTTTACCACCTGCTCAACGTCCTGCACAAAACCTGCCAGGTTCGGCTGTGTCGTCGTCTGCAGAATGTCTGCGGTCGGGCTAGATTGAGCGACCATAACCATCGTGACCGAAGCTCCTGATTGCACCCAGGCCCAAACCCTACCCTGATTTGGGGGACACCGGCGTAGAGGCTTGGGGCACCGGGGGGCTCGCGGGGTCTAGGGGAACTTCGGGGCTATGGCCTGACGGCGGTGCCAACCCTTCCGCGCTCAGCTTGGGCTTGAGATACAGGTTCTCTAGCAGAACCGCCGCCCCTGCCACCCAGGGCGGCACGATCAGCGCGCCGATGATGCCCAGCACCTGAGTTCCGCCCAACACCGCCAGCAGCTGGTAGAGCGGATGCAGCCCCACCGACGAGCCGACTAGCAGCGGATCCAGCACATAAGTCTCCAGATTCTGGACCACCACAAACAGTAGGAACACCCACAGCACCAGCCAGCCACCCTGCGGCAGCGCCACGATCAGCGCCGGGACCGCTCCTAACACCGGCCCCAGAAACGGGATCAGATTGGTCACCCCGGCAATCGCGCCCAGGCCAATGGCGAAATCGCTCATGCCCAGGGCGCTGAGCCCCACGGTCACGGCCACCGCCAACAGCCCCGATACCAGCACTCGCCCCCGGATGTAGCTGCCCATGCGCTCGCTGATGGGACCCACCTGCTGTTGCAGGCGCTGGTCCCAGGGCGACGGGAACAGACGCGTGACGCCGCCCACCAGGGCCTTGCTGTCGGTTGCCATGTAGCCCGAGATAAACAGTGAAAGGATCAGGCTAAAAAAACCGCCCAAAATGTTGGTGGTCACCCCCAGCGACTGACGCAACAATTGCTCGGCAGAGCGAATTGACCAGCCGGTGATGTCCTGAGGATTAAAAATCTGTCGCACCAGCTCCGGTCGCGTGGAGCTGATGCGCGAGATTGCCCCCTCCACCAAATCGCGCAGCGTACTCACGTAGATCGGCGATTGCCGGATCAGCCGCTGCACTTGGTCGATCACCGTGGGGCCGATCAGCAGGCCCACACCGGTCAGTCCCAAAATCAGGCCCAGATAAACCACCAGTACCGACAGCCAGCGTGGCACCCGCAGCTTCTCGGCCCGATCCACCAGCGGCACAATTGAGGCCGCCAGCACCACTGCAATCATCAGCGTGACCAGCAAGCCGCGCAGCTGCCAGAAAATCACCACACCAGCAACCGCCGCCAGGATACTCACCAGGGTGGTCACAGAGAGGGTAACGCGCTGTTCTCGCATGGGGAAGGCCAGGGTCCCAACATCCCGTCATCGGCAGCATAGCAGTCCTGTGCGGGCTGGGGCGTCTTCCGAGCGTCAGGGGTGGCGGCTTTGGGCTGGGGCTTTAAGATGGAGGCGACGGATTGGGTCACCTGGATAGAGTTGGGAGGGGCAGTGCGCCTGTTCACGACAGCGGTCGCTTTACGTTGTTTTCTGGCAGGACAAGGGCAGGGCAAGGTTGTAGGCTTGGTGCCGACCATGGGTGCCCTGCACGCAGGGCACCTGAGCCTGATCGAACGAGCCCGAACTGAGTGCGACTTGGTGGTGGTCAGTATCTTTGTCAACCCGCTGCAGTTCGGCCCCGGTGAGGACTACGAGCACTATCCCCGCGATTTGCCACGAGACCGCGAAGCCTGCGAAGCTGCTGGGGTGGACGTGATCTTCAACCCTGAGCCCGACGAGCTGTTTCCTCCCGAATTCGGCACGCGCGTGGTGCCGCCAGAGGCGATGTGCGCAACTCTGTGCGGCCTCGCCCGCACCGAGCATTTCCAGGGGGTTACCAGCGTGGTGACCAAGCTGCTGAACCTCGTGCAGCCCCAGCGAGCTTACTTTGGCCAGAAAGATGCTCAACAGCTAGCAATCCTGCAACGGCTGGTGGCTGATCTGAATATTCCAACCGAAATTGTCCCCTGCCCGATTGTGCGCGAGCCCAGTGGCTTGGCGCTGAGTTCTCGAAACCGATACCTGAGTGAGGCGCAGCGTCAGGCTGCAAGCCAGATCTACCAGGCATTACAGCAGGCCGAGCGGCAATTTGCTCACGGCGAACGTAAAGCCCAGGGCCTACTGCAAAGCGTGCAAGACACGCTCGCAGCTGCGCCCCAGCTGCGCCCAGAGTACGTGGCGCTGGTGCATCCCCAGACCTTGCAGCCGCTGCCCGAAATTCAGACATCCGGCCTGTTGGCCGTTGCTGCTTGGTTAGGCCAGACTCGCCTGATCGATAACCTAATTCTGCGCTGGCGCAAGCCGGTGGTCGCCATCGACGGACCCGCAGGCGCAGGCAAGTCCACAGTAGCCCGAGCAGTCGCGCAGGCACTGGGCCTGCTGTATGTCGATACTGGCGCGATGTACCGGGCGGTCACCTGGCTGGCGCTCAACACCCAGACCGATGTCCGCGACGAGCCTGCGATGGCCGAGCTAGTCAGCCGCTGCCAGCTTGTGCTCACCACTGGCCAGGATCCAGACCACCCCTGCCGCGTATGGATCAATGACCGCGAGGTGACCCAAGAGATCCGCTCGTCAGCGGTGACCGCTTGCGTGTCTGCCGTTGCTGCCCTGCCAGCGGTCCGTGCAGCGCTGGCAGGGCAGCAACAGCAACTCGGCGTCTGTGGCGGCCTCGTGATGGAGGGACGAGACATCGGTACAGGCGTCTTCCCCGACGCCGAACTCAAGATCTTTCTCACCGCTTCGGTCCGAGAGCGGGCTCGCCGCCGTCAGCGCGATCTGCAGCAGCTTGGCGAGCGCGATGAGTCCCTGACCGAGATTGAGCAGGCAATCGCGCAGCGGGACCAACTAGACAGCAACCGCACCACCTCTCCCTTGCGCAAAGCCGTCGATGCCGTGGAGCTGTCTACCGATGGCCACAGTATCGCGCAGGTGACCGAGCGGATCGTTGAACTCTATCGGCAATCCCTCTCAAAGCAGCCCTGAGAGGGATTGCCGCCTGAGGAGATGGCCGCCTCCGCATGCAATTGTCGCTACTTATACAGCCTCCATCCCCCATTCGGATGATTTCCACGGGCAGGTTCCGCTAAGATGGTACTAAATCGAGCGGACATTCCAGGTTGAGTTAGGAGTCGGCCCTTGTGCTAGCGATTTCGCCCCGTCCAGTAGCAAGGCCTTGGTGTACGCTCAGCTTTGCATCAACGCTTTATTTGCGTCCCATCCTGGATTTGCTCCTAGCCGAAGTTCCCTCGCCTTGGCAGGCCGAGTTGCGACTCGGGCTCCAAGAGGCCTTAGTCAACGCTGCTAAGCATGGCAACGGTTTAGATCCTTCCAAACAAGTTATCATCCGTTTTTCTACGGTCTCCGGCCAGTACTGGTGGCTGATCTCCGATCAGGGCTCAGGCTGTCGTCGCAGCCGCGAGCAGAACCGCAGACCTGAGCCCGTTTCAGAGCTGCCTCCGAACGAACTCCCCTGTCATGAGCAGGAATGTGGTCGCGGTCTCTACATCTTGCACCAGGTTTTTGACCGGGTCCAGTGGAACGATAATGGCACTGAGCTAAAACTATGCAAGCAAATCAGCCGCCACAATCGTCTGCCCCTAGTCCTCTGAGCGATTCAGCCCGCAAAGTTAAGAATTGAATCACTACTGACAGCCCATGGCAGAGTCTGGGTAATTTGGTGTGGAGGGGCTGCTTTAGGCGCTGACTGAGCGTTAGCCTGCGCTCTCTCTGGGGCTCTGAGCTTTTTGGGGATAGAGACTGGCAGCTCTTGCGTGCTTAGGAGTAGCCTTTTCCCTTGTCTGCAAGCCCCCATGCAAAAGAGATAGGTTGAGCATGCACGTACTAAATTACACCCTGGCCGAAGCTGATGGGCGTTATTTGAGTAGCCAGGAGCTGTTGCCCATAGAGCAGTACATTGAGACCTTTGATCATCGGTTGCTCGCTTACCAAGCGCTACGCGAAGGTACAGAACCGTTGGTCACCGAAACTCTCTCTGGACTGAGCAAAATTTACCCCGATCTCGTCAAGCAACATGGGCCCCGTTGTCAGTCCGGCATGAGTGATGTGCTGCGTTACATTGCGCTTTCAATGTTACGGGATGACGAAGAGTTTTTCAAAGAGCAAATCATGACCTGGCTAGACACGATTCTGGTTGCGATGCGCCACAATCGCCAATGTGCAAAAGCCTATCGTCTCCTGCAAGTAACCATCGCGCAGCATCTATCTGAAAAGAGCATTGCGCTGGTGAGTCCCTATCTAGATCTGGTGATCCAGACCTTGGAATCCCACGCTTGAGTTGAGTGCTGGTCACTGGTTTGCCTTTCGGCGAGCACAAAGTAGGAGCTGCTGAGGCAGCTCCTACTTTGCTTTGGGCTCAAAGGCTGAGCTTAGTTGTAGAGGCAACCTCCGGGGCGCTTGAAGGCGTTGCCCTCGGGCGGGGACGTCTCGCCGCCCGAGCCGCCGCCAAACAGGCCCTTGAGTAGGTTGTCGATCTTGCCACCAATGTCGGTCAGTGCTGAGCCTGTCTCAGCTCGCAGGCCCGAGTTTTGAGGCTGGAACCAGAACCAGCTGCCGACAGCGAGCAGACCAACCAAGCTCAGGGCAGCGGTCAGCTGCAAAGTGGTTCTAGCGCGAGAGCCTTCTCGAAAAACTGCTGGGACTGCCTCAACGTTGAGCAACTCTTCTGCGGGGACGGATGCGGTTGCAGGAGTGTCGGTGCGGTTTAGAGTCTGCATGTCTCTATCCTTGCGGCTAAGTTTGTCCAGCGAAGCGGACACCGTGGGCAGAGCCTGTGTCCGAAAACCCTGATCAACTTTAATGGTTGAGTTGCGTTTAGATCGGTTGTGCGCGATACAACCTTTAGCGCGCACCCCTTAAAATTCGCCTGGCTTGAGCGCCTGTATTCAGGTTTCGGAGCAATCCGGAGACCGCTGTCTCTAGCAGAGTATTGAGGCATGGGCGTGACTGCCCTACACCGGGGGGAAATGGAAGGTGAAGCGTGCTTGAAGTTGAACGATTGGCAAATTCTTCAGTTCAGGCTGAGGCGGCAAAGGTCAATCCAGCGGAGGCCGACTGGGTCAGTCGCTATCTGCACAGCCGTTCTGGTCAGCTGGCGAAGCAAGACATCAGCCTGATCGTGTTGGGAGATGCTGGGGTCGGCAAGTCCACTCTGCTCAACGCGCTGCTGGGCCGAGACGCCGCTCAAGTCGGCTTCGGCCACCAGACCACAGCCACGATTGGCCGTTACCGTCTGTCCTCGGCGGCGGGGGATCTGCTCCTTTACGACACACCTGGCCTGGGCTCTCACCACGACCGGGGCGAGGATAAACAGACGCTGGCAAGGGTCGAGCGCCTCCTGCCCCAGTGCGACCTGGTTCTGGTGGTGATCGACGCGGTCAGTCGGCAGCATCACAACGTCGCCCGCCTCTACCGCAATTATCTCTGTCGGCGTGACTGTTTGCACAAGGTAATCTTTGTGCTCAGCCGTTGTGACGCGATTCCAAGCCTGGCGGGTCCAGAGGGCGGCAAATGGGACGAGCGCTACAACTGTCCCGATAGTCGCCTCAATCGCACCATTCACAGTCTGATCCAGCATCTGCAAGGGCAGCAGATCCTGGCAGTGGATGCGCTGCCTGAAGCGCTGCCGCCGCCAACCTTCATCGCCGTCTCAGCCACACGACGCTGGAATCTGGTGTCGCTGCTCAAGCTCAGCCTGGATGCCTGCCAGACGGCCAGCGCTAAACTCAACCTGCTGCTGCAGACGCAGGCCGCGTTCCGGGGCGATTTGCGCCCGCCAGCGGCCCTACAATCCGGCGCAGAGGCGCAGTCCTACACGCTGGAAAGCCTGATTGAGGAGATGCACCATCTGTTTGGCGAAGATGTGGGTCGCCTGTTTGGCGAGCGCTAGTGAGGGCTGGGGCACAAGAGCGAGGTCGAATCTGCTGGCCGCGACAGGTAGAATAGACGCCTGTCGCTGAGACCTGGATAACTACCGGTGATTGAACGCTATACGCTGCCGGCCATGGGCAGTCTGTGGACCGAAGACTACAAGCTCAAGACCTGGCTCCAGGTTGAAATTGCTGTCTGCGAGGCCCAGGCAGAGCTGGGCTACATTCCCGCTGAGGCGGTGGAACAGATCAAGGCCAAGGCCAAGTTCGACCCCGAGCGGGTGCAGGCAATCGAGGCCGAAGTCCGCCACGATGTGATCGCCTTCCTGACCAATGTCAATGAGCATGTGGGCGAGGCCGGACGCTACATTCATCTGGGCCTCACCAGCTCTGACGTGCTGGATACGGCTCTGGCACTGCAACTGGGAGCCAGTCTCGACCTGCTCTTGGGCACGCTGGAAACCTTGATCCAGGCCATTCGCTACCAGGCGCAGCAGCACCGCAACACGATTATGGTGGGTCGCAGCCACGGCATCCACGCCGAGCCGATGACCTTCGGCTTCAAGCTTGCGGGCTGGCTTGCGGAGGTGCTGCGCCATCAAGACCGGCTGGTCCGGCTGCGCTCGGCGGTAGCGGTGGGCAAGATTTCTGGGGCGGTGGGCACCTATGGCAATCTGGATCCGCGCATTGAGGAGTTGGCCTGTGCCAAGCTCGGCCTCAAGCCGGACTGCGCCTCGACGCAGGTAATCTCGCGCGACCGCCACGCGGAGTATTTGCAGGGGTTGGCGCTGCTGACGGCGTCGCTGGAGCGCTTTGCTGTGGAGATTCGCAACCTGCAGCGCACCGACGTGCTGGAAGTGGAGGAGTTTTTTGCACCCGGACAGAAGGGCTCCTCGGCCATGCCCCACAAGCGCAACCCAATCCGCTCTGAGCGTCTGACCGGCATGGCGCGGATCGTACGCGCCAATGCTGGGGCAGCGCTGGAAAATGTCGCCCTCTGGCACGAGCGCGACATCTCCCACAGCTCGGTGGAGCGGGTGATCTTGCCTGACTCTTCGATTCTCAGCCACTTCATGCTGGTGGAGACGGCAGACTTGGTGCACACGCTGCTGGTGCATCCGGCGAATATGCTGCGCAATCTCAACCGCTATGGCGGCGTGATTTTCAGTCAGCGGGTGTTGCTGGCACTGGTGGGCAAGGGGCTGGCGCGGGAAGAGGCCTACGCCATCGTGCAGCAGTTAGCGCACCAAGCCTGGAATACGGAGGGCGGCGATTTCCGGGCGCTAGTGGAGCGAGACCAGCGCATCTGCCAGCAGCTCTCGGCGGCAGAGGTTGCCCAGTGTTTTGATCCGGCGCATCACTTGCGCCATCTGGACCGGGTCTATCAGCGCCTAGGAATTTAAACGGTGATCGAGACGCACCAGTTTCTGCCGCTCGGCAACCTCGGTCTGCATTACCTAGACGTGGGCGAGGGTGAGCCGGTGGTGTTGCTGCACGGAGCCCCCGGCTCGCTGGGGGACTGGGAGCCGCTCACGCAGCGCTTGGCCCGGGATCACCGGGTCCTGGTCTTTGACCGGGGGGGGCATGGTCTGAGCCCAGGCCAGGCATGGGCTGACGCGCGCCCGTCGGCTCATGCCTGGCTGCTGCACGAAGCCTGCCAGAAGCTACAGGTTGAGCGCCCCACGGTGGTGGCACATTCCTATGGCTGCGCGGTGGCACTGGCCTGGGCGGTGATGCATCCCGAGGATCTGCGGGCGCTGGTTCTGCTGGCTCCGGTGGGCGATGCATTGCATCTGCGGGCGCTCCAGGGGCTGGCCCAGCTGACCGCCTGGGGTATGGCGCTGCCAGAGGTCGGCAGCCTGCTGGTCCAAGGGCTGGGGGCGGCTCTGGCCAGACCGCTGGCCTGGAGTGTGATCGAGCTGGCCTTCTGGCCGGAGCCGGTTGACCCGGTTTACCAGGCGCGGGCGATGCAGCTCTGGTCGCGCCCCAGCAATCTAGTGGCGGCGGTGGCAGATTTTGCGGCCCTCGGCCCAGGTTTGGCAGACCTAGCCGATCTGGCTCCAGCTCGGGCGATCCCGACCTTGATTGTGGAGGGAGCCCAGGATCTGCTGGTCGGCCCAGGGCCGGGCAACTGGCTGCGACGCAACCTCCCCCAGGCCCGCAGCGTCTGCTTTGCCGAGTGCGGCCACATGCTGCAGTACAGCCGCACTCAGGAAGTGCTGGGGCTAATCCGCAGCCTACCGGTGTGAGCCTCAGCGCTAACCCAACGAAACTGACCGATGTCTTCTCGGCCCTGCGGGGAAGGAGCGAGAGGTTGCAGGCAAACAGCGGGCAATGGTTAGGTAAGCGCGAGAGATTGCAGGCAAACAGCGAGCAATGGTTAGTCAAGCGCGAGAGGTTGTAGGGCAAGCGCGAAGGATTGCGAGGCAAGCGCGAGAGGTTGTAAAGCAAGCGCGAGAGATTGCCAGGAAAAAGCGAGAGATTGCAGGCAAGGAATATGCATCTGTGCGACTCTTTCCTAAGCGATCAAAACACATGTTTAGAAATTTTTCGCTGAATTTTAGATCTCACTTACGAGAGATGCTCAGCTAGTTTGACTGCAATAACCTGAGGAGCAACGTTTCAAAATAGGATTTAGTCCAGATGGAAGCTGCACCGCACTTTCCCATCTCTGCAACCCTTGTGTATGTAATTGGCTTCATTGCCGCCAGCCTGATTGGCTCCGTTGCCTGGTATAACTCCCGGCGTCCTGTAGGCTGGGAAAACAAAACACGCCCCGACCTCGTGCCCGAAGTGAAGACCGAAGAAAATCCAGGCGTGGGCAAACCCAACTCCTGATTTGGCTCCAGGCTCCACAATAGAAGGGCCGCATCTGTCAGGAGCCTTTAGTTTGGTGCTTTCCGGTCTCACCCAGACCAGCGCCCGCCAGCGGGAGATTGCCGAGGTCGTCCTGCGCAACGGCTGGGGGTATATGCGCCGTCTGCTCACTGGGGGTAAACCCGATGAGCCCCGCCTACCCCCCCCTCGCATTCTGCGCAACGTATTAATCGAGCTGGGTCCAGCTTTCGTCAAGTTGGGTCAAATTCTCAGTACCCGTCCCGACCTGCTGCCCCCCGAGTACATTGCCGAGCTGAGCAGCCTGCAAGACGAAGTTCCCCCGGTCGCTTGGGGCGAAATCGAGATTGTGATCCGCTCCAGCCTGCCGCAGCCCCTGGAAACGGTGTTCGCCGAAATCGCCCCCGTGCCCGTTGCGGCAGGCTCCATCGCGCAGATCCATCGGGCGAGGCTGGCGGGCGAGAACGGGCGAGAAGTTGCCCTCAAGGTGCAGCGCCCCGGCATTGAGGCGATCGTGCAGCAGGATGTGCGCCTGTTGCAGACCCTGGCCGAGCTGGTGTCGCGCACCGACTTTGGCCAAGCCTACGACCTGGTGAGTCTGGCCGAGGAGTTCGCCACCGCCCTGCAGGCCGAACTCAACTTTACCGAGGAAGCCACCTACACCGACCAGCTGCGCACGACCCTACAGAACACCGACCTGATCGACTCCAAGCAGCTAGTCGTGCCCGAGATCCTATGGGAATGGACCTCCAAGCGACTGCTGGTTATGGAGTGGATGGTGGGAGAGCCAATCTTGGCCCACGACCGAGGGCCAGAGGGCTCTGAGATCGCCACCATGCTGGTGCGAGCCTTCTTTCAGCAGATCTACATCGACGGCTTTTTCCACGCCGACCCCCACCCCGGCAACATCTTCTCCCTCAGCGATGGCCGCGTGGCGCTGCTCGACTGCGGCATGGTGGGGCGGCTCGACCCCCGCACCCAACAACTGCTCACTCAGCAGCTACTGGCGATTGTCAACCTCGACGCCCGCCGCTGCAGCCAGATCATCCTGGAACTGGGCGAGCCGATGGAGCGGCTGAACCTGAGCCGCCTGGAGCATGACTACGCCCGCTTGCTGCGCCGTTTCTACAACCGCAGCTTGGCGCAGATTAACTTCGCGCAGCTCTTTTATGAGGTGCTGCGGGCCACCCGTCGCAATGGCGTGCGTGTGCCCGGCAACATGGGCCTATATGTCAAAACCCTGGCCAACCTGGAGGGCGTTGCCCGCAGTCTGGACCCCGAGTTCAACCTGATGGGCGAGCTTCGCCCGCTGATGGCCGAGTTGTTCCGCCGCCAGTTGGTGGGGGAGAGGCCAGTCCAAGAGCTAATGCTGACCGCCTTAGACCTCAAGGCGCTTTCGCTGGGGTCGCCGCGTCAAATCGAGATCCTGCTGGAGCGGCTAGCGTCGGAGAACTTGCAATGGAACGTCGCCCTGCGCGGTCTCGAGCCCCTGCGGCGCAGCTTGGATGATTCGGCCAACCGCCTCTCGTTCAGCGTCCTGGTTGGCTCTCTGATTTTGGGGGCCGCGATCATCTCCAGTAACGAACAGCGGGTGGAGCTGTTCTGGGTCAGCAGCGTGCTGTTCACGGCAGCAAGCTTACTCGGTCTGTGGTTGATTGTCAGCATCCTGCGCTCTGGGAAACTGCGTTGAGCAGGGTCAACCGCTGTAGCAAATGCTACAAGCGACTGCTCACTGGTAACAGCGGCTAAGCTCTTAGGTAAGCTCCGAGCCAACAAACTCATCGATACGGGTATCCAGTGAGGCCAATAGTGGGGATCTGTGGCGCATCATGAGTATGATGGGCTCCAGAAAACTGCCCAGAAAACTGCCCAGAAAACTGCACTGAGGCTTCGGTCGCCCCGACGAATGGATGACCAGAGTGCATTGCCCGGCAGAGATGGTTGCGCTCCTGCCCTGACCTTCGGTTGACCCTCATGGACTCACCCACCGGCCTATCTTCCGTGAACCGTCTCAAAAGCGACAGTGATCCAAATCTAGGGCGTCTCCTGCGGGACCGCTACCGACTCACGCGTTTGATTGGTAAGGGGGCGATGGGACGGGTCTATGAAGCCAAAGACACTTTGCTGGGTGACGTCTCGATGGCGGTCAAGATCCTGTCGCGGGCGGTGATCAATCAGCGGACCCGGTTGCGCTTTGAGCGCGAAGCCCGAGTCTGCGCCCAGCTCAGCCAGAAGAGTCTGCACATCGTGCGCGTCACCGACTACGGCGTCGGCCTTGATGACGCGCCCTTCTATGTCATGGAACACCTGCAGGGCAAGAACCTGCGGGAGCTGCTCGCCGGACGGCCGCTGCCGTTACCCCGATTCCTGGGTTTGGCCCGTCAGATCTGCTTGGGCTTGCAGTGTGCGCATGAGGGCATCACCACAGACGGCGACTTAGTGCGCATTGTGCACCGTGACCTTAAACCGGCCAATATCTTTATCCTGCCGGATGCCAGCCTTGATGAGCTGGTTAAAATCTTGGACTTCGGCATCGCCAAGTTCCTCAGCGAGGATCAGCCGGGTCTAACGAGTGCCTACATGGGCACGATGGCTTATTCCTCGCCCGAGCAGATGGGGGGGCAAACGCTGGATGCACGCTCGGACATCTACAGCCTGGGCATCATTTTGTACGAGATGCTGACCGGTAAGATGCCGCTGGCGGCGGAGACCTACGCCTTTGGCAGTTGGTACAAGGCCCATGTCAACCAGAAGCCGCGCTCGCTGCAGGAGGCCAACCCCAGCCTGCGCATTCCCAAGGCGCTGGAGCGGCTAGTGATGACCTGTCTGGCCAAGTTGCCGGGCGACCGCCCCCAGTCGGTGAAGGACATCCTGCACACCCTGGACACCCTGGAGCAGCGTTCGACGTCTGGACGCCAAATCGGGGAGCGCATCGGCATCACCCCGGATTCGCTCAACCCCGAGCCGACTACCCAGAAGTCTGATCCGCCCTCCACGGAGGCTGAGGACCTCTTGGGCTCTGATTTCGCCAGTCCTGCCGCCTTCCTCTCGGCACCCGGACGGGGCTTGGGCGCACAGGTCTCGCCTGCCACTTCCGCCGATGTCGTCTGTTTGAACTCAGTCTGGCCGGAGGACAAGCCGCAGGCGGAGATCGTGTTTCCACAGGTGATCCCGTTCCGGCGCAGCAGTCTACCGACCCTCTGGACGATGCTCTCGCCTGAGGAGCTGCAGACGCGGCAGGTGAGCCGCCGCTACAACCAGTTCCTGTTTCTGGGCGCGCCGCACCCGATGATCCTGTGGGTGACGGCGCTCTACATGCCAGAAATGGGCGCGCGCTGGCTGCCCTGCTATCTAGATCTGAAGACGCCTCGGGGTCAGCAGGTGGCGCGCCTGTTGGGAGAGCATGGCGAATTTCGCTTGCTGCTGTTCGCGCTGGGCGATCCGACGCTCTGTCGCTTCATTCTGCGCTTCAGTGTTGCGACCATCCAACGCGAGCTGCTGGTCAATTGGGCCAATGCAGCCCACCTCGCGCCTACTGGTCAGCCTGCCACCAGCAAAAGGCTATTGAAAGCGGAGCTGGACAAGGTGAAAGTCCGGGCACTGGAGAGATTTGAGCAGCTGTCGCACGAGGCGGAAGGCCAGCCGCCACCCCGACGACGCCCCGACAACCGCGTGTAGGCCCAAGTCCTGCACCCATAGCCAAATCTTGGCGTCTGCTGGGGTAAAGCCCTCGGGTGCGGCGGCTGGGAGTTGGGGCTTGGCTCAGGCGGCGGGCTTTTGTCTCCTGAACGCTTGCTTTTGCAGACGGTCGATTTCTGCCAGCACATCTTCGGGCTTGGTCTCCATTTCTAGGTCGGCTAGTTCGCTCTCTTGGTGGTTTTCGATGCCCAGTTTGTCTTGAATGACATCGAGCATTTGCAAGACGCGGGTCAGTTCGTGTTCGGTCAGCAAACTGATTTGCAAATTTAGGTCGGTGCGATGCTCGGCCTCTTGGCTCTGGCGATTCTGACTGATGAGCACAAAGGTTGACAGGAAGATCGCTTCGAGTGACACGACCATGGTCAGGAGGCCGTATGGAAAGGGATCGAATGGGGGAATGCCGAAATGCCCGGTATTCAGCAGAATCCAAATGCCAAACCACACAATATGCACATAGACAAAAATCATGCGCCCCGAGAAAGAGGTGATGGCATCGGAAATACGGTCTTGGAGGTTACGCTCGCGAGCTGCTTTGACGCGAAGGCGGAGAATGGTGCGAATGTTGCGCTCCATGACTTTGGAGAGCGCCGGATTGTCTTCTTCTGCTGGGGCTGGGCGGCGCTGCTGCATGAGACTGAGGCCTTTCTGGTTTGCTCTAGTCTCGCTTGCTGCAAGCTACGGCGCAATTGCCGGTGACCCAGATCGTTTGCTCTCAAAGCTCCATGGTGTTGACGCCGAGCCTCGGGCGCTGAGATTTTCAGCTCTGCCTCATCTAGATCTTAGACAGCCTTAAGGCTACTGAGCTTTGATCTTTCATAGTGGAGATTCAGGGCTATTACTCATCGTGGGCCACCTAGGCTCTCTCCCTTCCCAACCCAGCTACAAGGAGTCTCAATGGAGCGGCGCACCTTGCTGAAAGCCAGCCTGTTTCTGGGATCTGTCTTTCTCGCAAAACTTCCCAGTACAGCGGCTGAAAACCCTCGTCAGAGGTTTGAGATCACCAAGACGGAGGCTCAATGGCGATCTATCCTGACCCCGGCGCAATTCCGCGTGTTGCGCCAGCAAGCAACGGAGCCACCGTTTCGTAACCAGTACCATGCAAACCATGCGAGGGGGATCTACCGGTGTGCCGGTTGTGAGTTGCCCCTGTTTTCCTCTGCTCATAAGTTTGACAGTCGCACAGGCTGGCCCAGTTTCTGGCAGCCTGTGACTGCGTCAGCGGTGGGCACCCGCACCGATCGCTCTGCGTTTTTGGTAAGAACCGAGGTTCATTGTGCTCGCTGTGGAGGCCATCAGGGTCACGTGTTTAATGATGGTCCCCGGCCCACCGGTCTGCGCTACTGTATCAATTCGGTTGCACTCCGGTTTGTGCCTGCCTAGAACGGATAGGGACTGAGGAGCAACCCCTCAGTCCCTATCCGTTACATCCGTTCTCTATCCGCTGCCAAAGATTACCGCTGGTATAGATTGGGAAACTCTCTACGCAGCTGGTTGAGCTTTGGTAAGTCATGGACCACGATATAGGGATGACTCGGATGGCGGTTGAGGAAGTTCTGATGGTACTCTTCTGCGGTGTAAAAACCGTTTAAGGGAACCAGTTGGGTCACTATAGGCTGGCGGAAGGCGCGGGCTCTGCTGAGTTGCTGAATGTAAGACTGTGCAACCTGACGCTGCTGGTCGTTGCTAAAGAAGATCGCCGAACGATACTGTGTGCCCCGGTCGGGACCTTGCCGATTCAATTGGGTTGGGTCGTGTGCCACCGAAAAGTAAACTCTCAGGAGTTGGCCATAGGAGATCTGTGAGGGATCGTAGGTGATTCTCACTGCCTCAGCGTGTGTTGTCCGGCCGGAGCTGACCAGTGGGTAACGGGCGCTTGCCGCGCTGCCGCCGGAGTAGCCGGAGACAACGGTGGAGACGCCTTTGAGATGCTCAAACACGGCTTCCATTCCCCAAAAGCAGCCTCCGGCGAAAACGGCGGTCTGTCTTGTGGACGCGGTGGCGGTTGGGATATCAGTGGTGGGATTGGGGAGGGGGGTTCCGGATGCAGTTAAGGCGAGTGTGCCAAAGCCTAGCGGCAGGATGGCCAAGCTGCACACGAACCAGTGGCGGAGTATAGAACTACGAATTGACATAGGTTTGGAGGTTGTTTGGGGATTAACACGGATACCCATACTCACAGATTAGGGAAGGAGTCTGAAGCTCAGATGAGTTTTGGCTAAGAGTCGGCGGATAGTTGGGGGCTCAATGCGGCTGAGGGGGTCGTAGGTATTGGAGAGAACCCGGAATGGGGGGCGTTTGCCCCCCAAACCCCCCACTGGGGGACGAAGCGCCTCCCCCAGGCCCCCTGCGCAAAGGTTGGGTGACACGCAGTTGGGTTATGCAGTTTGGAGGCTGATTGTTGCGGCTTCGGGCTTCAGGGTCGGTGTCATTTGCTCGGCTCGCCGAGTTCTGAGGTCGGTCGGTCGGGGTTTTTTCTCGGCTGTTCGAGCGGCGGGCCTTGACTGCGGAGCTTTGGGCTCCAGTCTGCGAGTGGTGAACTGCGTGCTTTGGGCTGTCTATGCTGTCAACCGAGTCTGCTGCTCGACTTGCCGAGTTCAAAGCTTCATTTCAGCGAAGACAGTGCTATTGAGTGGGTTAGTAATGCTAGAAAGTCACGGGGCTAATCTACTGCGCCTAAGGTTTTGAGGGTCTGTGTCTGGGCGGCTGTGAGTCCGGCTACGCCGGTGAGGTTCATGCCTTGATAAGGTTTTGGGGCGCTTAAGGTTTTAAGGCACTGGCTGGTTTTAAAGTCCCAGAGTTTGATCGTTTCATCTTGGCTGCCACTGGCTAGGCTTTGACCATCGGGGCTGAAGGCAACTGACGAAATCCGTTCGGTGTGTCCGTGTAAGGTTGCCAGGCATTGAGCGGTTGCTAGGTGCCACAATTTCAGGGTGTAGTCGTCGCTGCCGCTAACCAAGGTTTGCCCATCGGGGCTAAAGGCGATTGCCCAGACTCGATTTGTGTGTCCTTTGAGGGCTTCAAAGCATTGCCCTGTGTGAACCTCCCACAATTTCACGGTGTGGTCGTCGCTGGCCGTGGCCAGGATTTGGCCATCGGGGCTGAAGGCAATCGAGCTACTGCCGTGGGTGTGCCCCTGCCAAGTTTGTAGGCAGCGCCCTGTGCGAACCTCCCACAGTTTGAGGCTGCGGTCTTCGCTGCTGCTGGCCAAGGTTTGGCCATCGGGGCTGAAGGCAATGCACCAGACCCAACTGGTATGGCCTTGCAAGGTCATGTGGCTTTGACCGGTCTGCAGGTCCCACAGCTTTACGGTTTTGTCGCCGCTGCTGCTGGCGAGAGTTTGGCCATCGGGGCTAAAGGTCAGCGACCAGATCCAGTTGGTATGTCCTTGCAAGGTTTTCAGGAGTTGACCGGTCTGCATCTCCCACAGCCGAATACTCTGACTGCCACTGGCGAGAATTTGGCCATCGGGGCTGAAGGCGAGCGACAAAATCCACTGGCGATGACCGGGCAGGGCTTTCAGGCATTGGCCGGTTTGGCGATCCCAGACTCTCACGGTCCGGTCACAGCCGCCGCTGCCCAGGTAGCGACCGTCGGGACTGAAGGTGACGGGTCGAATGCGATTGTTATAGCCGCGCAGGGTGCGCAGGCATTGGCCGGTGCGCACGTCCCAAAGTTTGAAGGACTGATCATCGCTGGCGCTGGCTAGGGTCTGACCGTCGGGACTGAAGGCGACAGACCAGGCCCGACTGTGATGCCCGTGCAGCGTTTTCACACAGTCTCCGCTCTGTACCTCCCAGAGTCGGATCGTTTGGTCTTGGCTGCCGCTGGCCAGCAGCTGACCATCGGGGCTGAAGGCAATTGAGCGCACCAGATAGCGGTGCCCGCGCAGGGTGTTGAGCGCTTGCCCTGTTTTGGCATCCCAGAGCTCGACGCTGCTGTCATCGCTGCCACTGGCCAGAATCCGGCCATCGGGGCTGAAGGCAATCGAACGCACGACGTGATTCGGTTTTTGGAGCACGCGCAGGCACGCTCCTGTCTGAATATCCCAGAGCCTCAGGCTGCAATCATCACCGCCGCTGGCCAGGGTGTGGCCATCCGGGCTAAAACTGACCGACTGCACCAGCCCTTGATGGCCCTCTAGGGTTCTGAGACATCGACCGGTCTGGACTTCCCAGAGCTTAATCATCTGATCATCGCTGCCACTGGCCAGGATCTGACCGTCTGGGCTAAACACTGCGGCCCAGACGCGGTTGGTATGGCCGGGCAGAGTCTTGAGGCGCTCACCGGTTCGGGCGTTCCAGAGCGTAATCAGCCGGTCATCGCCCGCACCCGCTAAAATCTGGCTGTCTGGGCTGAAGGCCACGGAAAACAGCCACTGGGTTGAGCCTTGGCAGGTGAACAGGGGTTGCAAATCAGGCAGTTGCCAGATGTGAATGTCGCCAGCATCGCCACCCACAGCCAGCAAGTTGCCATCTGGGCTAAACGCCACGGATAGCAGACAGGCAAACGCCTCGGCAAAGTCTGATTTGGCGAACCGAGCTTGCGCAAAATTGACGCCGTGCAAGCTTGACTCTCTGAGATACGCCTGCCAAACGGTCAGGCCCGAAAAGTCATAGCCCGCTAGGTCGGTTTGCAACTGACAAAACAAATTCAGGAGATTGCCGCCAGCGTAGTTGGCTTGGGCTGGGCGGTCTTGTTGTAATTTCGCTAACAGCTGTGTCAGGTGCTGCGTCAGGTTGCTCGGACTCTTAAAAACGCTGAACAATTGCTCCAGCACCGGTTGCAGAATAAAGCGAATTTGCGCATCGCGAATATAATCTTTGGTCTGAGCCTGGATGAGCGCATGGCTATTGAATAGTTCAAGGTCCTGACTGGCGATCTCGGCCTGAAATTGCGTGACTAAGCGCTCGGTGATGTACTCCATCACAACCGGCTGCTGGCTAAAAAAGCCTGCTTGGGTTTCAATTAGCGAGCGAGCTTGCAGCGATTCCAAGGCTTCTAGGAGCTGTCGCTGGGAAACCGTTGGCACAATATCTTCGCGCAAGTCTGGCAGGCTACACCATTCCCGGTGAATCGCCAGCCAGTGCATGACCTGTTTTTCCAAGCCGGACAGTCGGTCAAACTGCTGCTCCAACAGCTCCCAAATATCGCCGAACACAACCGTATCTTGAGCCAAGAACTCGGAGACTCGGCCGCCAAATAAGGCTTGAATCGTCGTGGCTGCAATTTTCAGCGCTAATGGGTTGCCGGTGTAGTGCTCGACCAGTTGCCGGGTTTCCAGCTCGGACTGCCCCAGCCCTGTGGTTTTTAAGATTTCTATGCCATCGGCCAGCGCTATGCCGCTCAAGCGCAGCGAACGCACGGGCAAATGGCAGCCTTCTCGGGTCGAGAGCCCCAGCGGTTTCTCGCGGCTGGTCAACACCAGACAACTCTGGTGCCGTTCATCGCCAATCCGCCTGAACAATTGACCGTAGCCTTCATAGCCTTCGCGATAACGCCCCGCTCGTTCGCCGCTGCGCAGAATCGATTCGACATTGTCCAAGACCAACAAGCAACGCGCCGAGCTCAGCTGCTCCATCAGCTGGTTCAGCTGCTGCTCCAGGCTGTTCGCGCAACCGACTGCTTGCTGCTCCGAGAGAAATAAAATCAGATCTGTTAAAAGCTGTGGCAGGGGCGGCGCATTGCGCAGTGAACGCCAGATCACCGAGTCAAAGGCTGGCTGAACTTGTTCGGCCAAGCGCACCGACAGAGCGGTTTTGCCCACGCCACCGATGCCCAGCACAGTAACCAGGCGACAGCGATCCGGCACCAGCCACTGCTGCAGCCTTGCCAGTTCGTCCGTTCGTCCGTAAAAAACCGAAGTGTCAATCGCCTCGCCCCAATCCTGACGCCTTCTGGCACTTGCCCGCTTGGCATTCAGCAACTCAGCCACTGCCATCTGGACGGCTGGCTGCGGTTGAACGGGATGGGTTCCGTTCGCTAATGTTGCAGCGGTCACCCCACAAGGTTCGGCTGATACCTGCGCCAGTTCAGTCTTCACTTCAATCGGCTTCGCAGAGGGGCTGCACGCATAGTGTCTCAACACGGACTGAAGGTTATGCTTGGTAACCTTTTCTCCCAGCGCTTCTGAGAGCAGTCGCCACAGGCCGGAGCCCACTTCCTTGATGTAATGGAAGTCGTAGCCAGCGCTCGCAGCGATTTCAGAGTAAGACTGCCCTTCCCAAGTCTGTCGAAACACAATCACTTGAACCGAGCTCAAGCGCTTCTTACCCAGGGCCGTGTCTACGACCTTAAGTGCGTCATCAGTAATCATACGGAAGACTGTAGAGGTGGTCAGTGGGGGCTATGTCGTAATGCACCTTTTCCGCTGCTGAACTAGGTCAGCCCGGTCGCCCACGAGCATAACCCACTTTTTCCCACCCTT
>JANNOU010000176.1:0-16691 GCA_031399305.1 Leptolyngbya sp. SOY_34_metabat_272 | reverse complement strand
CGAACACCATGCGTCAGGCTTCAGGCTGCGCTGCCCGAGCTCTTTGCGCCACTGCTCAGGCATTTTGCTCCGAATTGCAAGCTTAGAGGCTCAAGTTCCGAGCATTTTGCACCAACTACCGAGCATTTTGCGCCAACTACCGCGCGTTCAGCTTCAGGGTCTGAGCATTTTGCGCTAACTGCCGCGCGTTGAACCGCGAGATTGGCGTTCAAAGCCCGACTGCCCGAGCTGCCAGCAGCCCTTGAAGCCGGATCCAGATGCAAGCTGCCAGAAACTTTTAGCTGGGTGAAGCGTCCTGCTGCGCAAGAACCCTAGTGCTAGTGTGTGCGCTTCTCGACATTGCACTATATTGGTGAAGTTTCGGCGGGTGCACTGTGAGGAGAAAGACTGTGTGAGGCTCGGCTGGCTCTTGTATAGACCTTTGGTCAGCCTGGCGATCAGCGTTGTGGGTGTCCTATGGCTGGCTCCGAGAGCCTGGGCCGGTCAGCTGCAAAGTTGGCAATTTGACCCCAACCAGAGCCGCCTAGAGGTAGTGACCGACACCCGGGTGCAGCCGCAGGTGGTTCTGGTCGCCGACCCAGCCCGGATTGTGATGGACCTGCCAGGCACAACCTTACCCAACGGCGGCACCAGCCAGTCCGTGGGCGGAGCCGTGCGCGAAATCCGAGTGGCTCAATTTGATAACAACACAACCCGGCTGGTGATTGAACTGGCCCAGGGCGTCAGTGTCACCCCCGCTCAGATTCAGGTGCAAGCCACCGCCGACAACCGCTGGGTGATTCAATTGCCTCGCTTCGCCACTCAGGGAGCTGATTCGCGTATCGTCGGCTCTGGCACCAGCCGCTCGCTGCCCACAGTGGCCACGGCTGAACTCCAGAGCATTCAGCTCACCGCCGAGGGCTTTTTCCTGCGCACCTCGGGCAGACCCCAGGTCAGCGTGCGCCGCATCACCAGCCCCGACCGGGTGGTAGTCGATTTGGTGGGAGCCGTCGTCGCCAATAGCCTCAGCCAACGCGAGATCCAAGTCAACCGCTACGGTGTGGTGCGCGTGCGCGTGGGCCAGTACCAAGTGTCGCCGCCCATCGCCCGCGTCGTCCTGGACGTGGACCCCACCAGCAGCGACTGGGAGGGCAACTACCTCGCCAGGCGAGGCGGTGTCAACCTCACCCCGGCAGGCGGCGTCGCCAACGCCACCCTGAACCCACAGGTGCCGCAGGGCGCTCAAGTCGCCACGATCCAGTCCGTCTCCCTCGACTCCCGCACCGGCCAGCTGCTGATCCGCGCCGACCAGCCGCTGTACTACGCCAGCGGTTGGGACCCCCAAAGCGGCGCTTACCGCCTGAGCGTCTCCCCCGCGCGGCTGCCCTCCCGGGTTCAGGGGCCACAGCTGCAACCTGACAGCCCGCTCGACCGCATTCGCCTGCGCCAGGAAAACGCCCAGACGGTGACGGTCTTGGTACAGCCCGCCTCAGGCTACCGAGTGCGGGAGACTTCGCGACCGGGGCCGCAGGTGGTCTCGCTGCAGTTGCAGGCGGTGGCTGCGGCCCCTCCGGTCGCCACTGGCGTGCGCAGTGGCCGTGCCGTGGTAGTCATCGATCCAGGCCATGGCGGCCCAGACCCTGGCGCGGTAGGCATCGGCGGCCAAGAGAAAGACGTCGTCCTGCGCATCAGCCTGCAGGTGGCCCGCTTGCTCCAGCAGCAGGGCGTCCAGGTCGTCTTGACCCGCAACAGCGATGTAGACCTAGACCTTGCCCCCCGCGTGCAGCTCGCCCAGCAGGTGAACGCCAGCTTGTTGGTGAGCATCCACGCCAACGCCCTCGATGCCTCCCGCCCAGATGTGCAGGGCGTCGAGACCTACTACCTAAAACCCGACAGCGAGCGCCTAGCCAGCATCGTCCACGCCAATGTGCTGCGCTCTACCGGTGCAGTGGACCGGGGGGTGCAACGGGCGCGGTTCTACGTCGTGCGCGAGACCAGCATGCCCTCGATTCTGGTCGAGACCGGCTTCATCACCAGCAGCGCCGAAGGACCCCGTCTGGCCTCCGCCACCTACCAGACTCTAATGGCCAAAGCCATTGCTCAGGGCATCTTGCAGTATCTCCAGGCTGGCAGGCGCTGAGCCTCGTGACTGAGCTTGATCCCCATTTCTGGGCTAGGGGGCGCAGGGGTTTCCTGCTCGAATAAACGCGTTGGCTCAAACCTGCTGGATTGCCTATGTCTGCTTCTGCTCTTTCCTTGGGGGTTGATGAGCCCTATGTACTAACCCCCAACGCGCCCATCGGCATCTTCGACAGCGGCTTGGGCGGCCTAAGCGTGCTGCGCCAACTGCGCCGCCAACTGCCCCAGGAGTCGGTGCTCTATCTGGCCGATACCGCCCGCCTGCCCTACGGCAGCCGCTCCGCAGCGCAAATTGTCCAGTTTGTCGGTGAGGCCCTGGCCTGGATGCGAGCACAGCAGGTCAAACTAGTGCTGATCGCCTGCAACACCGGCGCGGCTCTGACTCTAGACACCCTCAGCGCCTCAGCGGACCTGCTGCTGTTGGACCCGATCCGACCGGGGGCCGAGGCGGCAGTCGCCCAGTCGAGCCGCCGGGGCGGACGCATTGGCGTTCTGGCTACCCGCCTCACGGTTGCCAGCGACGCCTACCGCCGCACCATGCAGACGCTCAGCGCCACGGTTCAGGTCTGGCAGATCAGCTGCCCCGACCTAGTGCCCCTGATCGAGCAAAGCCGGCTACATGAGCCCCAAATTCGCTCAGTGCTCCAGGGCTATCTCACCCCGCTGCTGGCGCAGGGCATCGACACCTTGGTGCACGGCTGTACCCATTACCCGCTCCTAGAGCCAGTGCTGCGTTCGCTCCTGCCTGCGCACCTGGGCGTTGTGGATCCAGCGATTCACTTGGTCGCGGCAGCCGGGCAAAAATTGGCAGCCTTGAGCTTGCACCAGACCCAGCCGGGTGGCGCGACCCGCTTCTGCGTCACTGGTGACCCGAACCAGTTTAGCCAGCGCGCCGCGCCGTGGCTGGGCTACTGCCCTGAAGTGGTGCAAGTTGGGCTCGGGGCTGCCTGACGAGCGCGGTCTATGCCTGCTCTGCCGACGCTTCGGACTCGACCGGAGAGGCTAGCTCCCGGTGCCAGGTCCACCAGCTGCGGCGACAGTGGCGGCAGTGCGCATATACTCGCCAGAGAACGCCCACCTCGCAAAACAACGCTGAGCTGTGATCTTCCCACTGCCTGCCGACTTCGGAGCAGTCGCAAAAGGGGCAGGCGTGAGATTCGCTAAACTCAGCCCGGTGAGTCCACGAAGGCGGGCAAGCGGACAGAGCATCAACCAAAGACGTGAGAACCACGAAGTCTCCCAACCGAACGGTAACCAGGACTGAAACATTGCAAAGCCATCCGATGTCTACTATCCTCTGCCGATGAGTATCTCTCCCCACCTGCGTCAGGTTGCTGAACTTAGCTCCGCCGATTGGCGGATTCCCAAAGAAAACCATGAAGAATTAACCTGATAGTCTTTGGGGTTCAACAAGCCCCCCTGAGAGGTGGGCGAAACTGATATAATCGCATGGCCTCATTGGGAGAGGTGGCTGAGTGGTCGAAAGCGGCAGATTGCTAATCTGTTGTATGGCAGGTAACTCCATACCGAGGGTTCGAATCCCTCCCTCTCCGTCCCAAGCAGACGGCCTGTCCAGGCCGGGGGTTGCAGCCATAGGCAATAATGGGAGGACTTTGAGTTTTCCAGCCTGTTTCCATGCGAACCTACTACTGCGGCGACCTCCGCGCTGAGCACATTGGCCAGACTGTCACGCTGTTTGGCTGGGTGGACCGCAGACGTGACCACGGCGGCGTGATCTTCCTGGATCTGCGCGATCGTTCGGGCGTGGTGCAAACCGTGAGTGATCCGGTGCGCACCCCCAGCTCCTACGAAATTGCTGGCGAGATGCGCAGCGAGTACGTAGTGCGGATCACGGGCAAAGTGACGCGGCGACCAGAAGACTCCCTGAACCCTCGCCTGCCCACGGGAGAGGTCGAGATCTACGCCGACGCGATCGAGCTGCTCAACCCAGTGCGCAGGCAGCTGCCGTTCCAGATCTCCGGCAGCGAAGCGGAGGATGTGCGTGAGGAGCTGCGCCTGAAGTATCGCTATCTAGACCTGCGCCGCCCCCGCCTCAACCAGACGCTGCAACTGCGGGCGCGGGTCGTGCAGATCATCCGCCGCTACCTAGAGGACCGCGAGGGCTTCATCGAGCTAGAGACCCCGATCCTGACCCGTTCGACCCCTGAGGGGGCTCGCGACTATCTGGTGCCCAGCCGGGTCAATCCGGGGCAGTGGTTCGCGTTGCCACAGTCGCCGCAGCTATTCAAGCAGTTGCTGATGGTCTCAGGCTTTGACCGTTATTACCAGATTGCCCGTTGTTTCCGCGACGAGGATCTGCGCGCTAATCGTCAGCCTGAGTTCACTCAACTGGACCTGGAGATGAGCTTCCTAGACCAGGAGGAAGTCCTCCAGCTCAACGAGGCGCTGGTCTGCCACCTGTTCCAAGCGGCGGTTGAGGTCGAGCTGCCCTGCCCCTTCCCTCGGCTGACCTATGCTGAGGCGATGGCACGCTACGGCTGCGACAAACCCGACACCCGCTTCGGCCTGGAGCTGCTGGACGTGTCGAACTTATTCGCGGACTCCAGCTTCAAGGTTTTTTCTGGGGCGGTCGCGGCGGGCGGCTTGGTCAAGGTATTGCCGGTGCCGGGCGGGGCGGACCTGATCTCCAACACCCGCATCAAGCCGGGCGGCGACCTGTTCAATGTGGTGGCCGAAGCGGGCTCGAAGGGACTGGCCTTTGTGCGCGTACGCGAGGCGGGCGAGATCGACACAATCGGTGCGCTCAAAGACAGCCTCAGCGAGGCCCAGAAAGCCGAACTCTTGCAGCGAACCGGCGCGGAGCCGGGCACGATCTTGCTGTTCGGCGCGGGACCGGTGGCGATTGTCAATGAATCCTTGAGCCGTCTGCGTCTGAAGCTGGGCGCAGAGCTAGGCCTGATCGCCGAGGGTCAGTTCAACCTGCTATGGGTCACTGACTTCCCGATGTTTGAGTGGAATGCTGCGGAGAAACGCCTGGAAGCGCTGCACCACCCCTTCACCCGACCCAACCCCGAAGACCTAGCCGATCTCAAAACGGCCCGCGCCCTAGCCTATGACTTGGTGTGCAACGGCGAAGAAATCGGCGGCGGCAGCCTGCGCATCTACCAGCGCGAGGTGCAGGAGCAGGTATTCGAGGCGATCGGTCTGTCACCTGAGGCAGCGCGCGAGAAGTTCGGCTTTTTGCTCGACGCCTTCGAATACGGCACGCCGCCCCACGGCGGCATCGCCTACGGCCTAGACCGGCTGGTGATGACCCTGGCGCACACCGAGTCGATCCGCGACGTAATTGCTTTTCCCAAAACGCAGCAGGCTCGCGACTTGATGAGCGACGCTCCCTCAGGCGTGGACGACAAGCAGTTGCGGGAGCTGTTCGTCAAATCGACCTATGTGCCGCCCAAGCCCCAGGCTGAGCGCTAACAGCTAGCATTACGCAGCATTACAAATTCTGATGGCTCGTGAGCTCTTGCATGGGTGCAACTGCTCATACTGATACAGTGCTCTCAAAGGGACCTAGGCACAATGCTGCTGGGGCCATCATCACGGCTTCCCACACGGCAGTGCGGTCAAGAGCATTTTCAAAATCGGCAGAGGCGAATCAGATGGTCAGTTCTGTTAGCATCGACAGCGCAATCGGCAATTCCGTCGGTCTTGAGGCTTACTCAGCCAAGACCAAAAACATTGGTCTGCGTGGTGTTCCGGTGGCCGACACCCGCATCTGTGACATTGACGGGGAACAAGGCATCCTGATCTATCGGGGCTATAACATGGTGCCCCTGGCCGAGCAGGCGACCTACGAAGAGGTGGTCTACCTGCTGAGCTATGGCGACCTACCCAACCCGGTGGAGCTGGCCGAGAGTCGAGCCTTGCTGGCCAGCCTGCGGCCGATCCCCGACTCAGTTCTACAAATGCTCAAGACCCGTCCCGCCAAGGCGCACCCCATGGATGTGCTGCAGTCGGCGGTGCCGATGCTGGTGGATCACGAACCAGACTTACGAGACGAGTCGCGCGAGGCTAATCTGCGCCGGGCGCTGGCGCTCACTGCCAAATTTGCCACGATCGTTGCCGCCTGGAGCCGAGTGCGCCAGGGTTTAGAGCCCCTGGACCCAGACCCGAGCCTGGGCCACGCGGCGAATTTCTTGTACATGCTCACCGGCGAAGTGCCCGGCCCCCGGGCGGAGCGCACGTTCGATGCTTGTCTGGTGCTGCACGCTGAGCACTCGTTCAACGCCTCCACGTTCACTGCCCGCCAGGTGGCTTCGACGCGAGCGCACATGTACGCCGCAGTCACCGCTGCGATTGGCGCTCTGGGCGGAGCCCTGCACGGAGGGGCCAACGAGCGGGTGATGGAGATGATGCAGACGGTTGGCAGTGTGGAGCAGGTCAAGCCTTGGATCTTGGCCCAGTTTGAAGCCAAGAAGCGAATCATGGGCATGGGCCACGCCGTCTACAAAACTGAGGATCCTCGCGCCAGAGTGCTGCGGCAGTTGGCAAGTGCCCTGGCTGAAGAAACCGGGCGCACTGATCTCTTAGTCCTGGC
This sequence comes from Leptolyngbya sp. SOY_34_metabat_272, assembly GCA_031399305.1. Lineage (GTDB taxonomy): Bacteria > Cyanobacteriota > Cyanobacteriia > FACHB-261 > FACHB-261 > FACHB-261. Next base: position 10,015 of record JANNOU010000176.1, on the reverse strand, counting down.
CACTGAAATCGAGCAGGTTACGCGGGAGGAGTTCCGTCGCCGCAAGGGTGGGGAGATCTATCCCAACGTGGATTTCTACGGCGCGCCGGTCTACGCCATGCTGGGCATCGACACGGACCTGTTCACCGCGATCTTCGCGGTGTCGCGGGTGATCGGCTGGTGCGCCCATGTGATCGAGGAGAAGTTTGCTGAGGCTCAGCCCAGCCCGGCGCTGTATCGACCGCTGGCAGAGTACATCGGCGGCTACTGCGGCCCGGAAGGCTGTGAGTATGTGCCTCTGGGGCAGCGCGGCTGAGCTGGGCGGTTCAAGGGGGCCTGCCGACCGATACAATGAAGCGTTAGTTCAGTTGTTTGCCTGAGTTTCTGGGAGGACCGATGGAATTTTTGAGCAATATCAACTTCGAAGTCATCGCCCAGCTCACCATGGTGACCTTGATCCTGGTGGCTGGCCCCGTGGTGATCTTTCTACTGTTTCTGCGCGGCGGCGACCTGTAGAGCCGCAGCAATCAACCCTGGTCAGGCCCGGTAGCTAGAGGCTCCGGGCCTCTTATCTATGGCGACTTCTCTCCTTACTTCACTTTATTCCGAGTTCATACACATCCCCGGCAAACCAAGCCTCAGAGCAAGAACTCTGCAGAAATCCGCCGAGATCTGAAACTGGCTGAGCCAGGCTGCGCGCAGTTAAACAAACATTAAAGTTTGGTCGCGGATCAGCGGTTTTCCGGGGCTGGGCTGGAGTTTCAGTAGAACCTAACAACCTGGCTGACCCCCAGATCTCTTTGGGATTGCACCTACCCTCCACGCATGAGTGGTGTTCAGACAGGGTCCGGGCGGAGCAGAGCCTGAGCACGTATGTAGGTTAGGAGTAGAGACATGACAGTAGCGGTCGAGCGAGAGAAATCGCCGGATAGGTTGGTTGCGGTATTTATCGATCCAGGCACCAGTGCTCTGAAGTTTGCGGCGGATGGAGCGACGTTCCACCTGCCAGGACAATCTCCGTCTTCCACCAGCATCATTCCCTCGGTCCTAGGGCGCTACAGGACGTCCACACTTAGCGGCGAGACGCTGTTCACGTTCCAGGTCGATGGCTATCCGAAGCTAGTGGCTGGACTTGGGGCTGAGGTGAAGGAGTTTGGGCGCATTGCCAATGCAGGCAAGACGGGTTCCAACACCCTGCTCTTGACTCTGGCGGTTCTCTCGACGCTCAGCGTTCAAGGGCGTTGGGATAAGGATTTACATGTAGAGCTGGGCTTCGGTTTGCCACAGCACCTGATTAATATCTCAGGCAATCGCAGCGACCTGCCGCACTGGGAGGAACTGCGTCGGCTGTTTGAAGAAGAAGATGGGACACCGCGCACGTTTGAGGTCACCAACGACCGGGGCACGCGCATGATCACCACCAGCATCGCCCGACGCCTATTTGGCGGCGAGGCCACGCTGGCGATTAAGCCGGAGACCTGGTTCGCCTGGATCCGCGCCGCTTATGTGGACAAGCTGTTCCCGGCTAACTCGACGGTCGGTGTGGTCGAGGCGGGCAACCGCGATGTGCAGATCGCGGGCTTTACGGTCAGCTCCTATGGCAAGCCGCTCTATCTGCCATTTGAGGACAAGCTGCCGATCGACATGGGCACGATCACCATTGTAGAGTCGGTGGCTAGCCAGCTGCGCGATAAGGTAAATCCGCGCATCACCAACGATGAGATTTTCCGGGCGTTTGTTGCCTACATCAACAACGGTGTCTCCAGCCTGGAGGTGTTCACGGCTAACGGCTCGACCACCATCGACATCCGCAAGTACTTCCAGCCGGAGATCACGGGCTTCCGGATGCAAGTGCTCGAAGAGATCGCCAATCGTCTTGTGGGATTGCCGTTGCAGCACATGGTGTTCTCCGGCGGCAGTTCGGAACTGCTCAGAGGTGAGATCAAAGAATCCTGGGAGGCGCACTTCCTGACCAATGGCCGCCTCTCGGTCGCCGTCGGGGGTCTGGAGTTCATGAACCGCTTCCCGCTTGCACCCACGTTCCGCACCTCTAGTTCGGCCTCAGCGCGGGTTTAGTCTCGGCTGGTTTTGAAAGACTGGTTCTGAAAATCGTCTCAGAGAGCCTGTAGGGGCACACGGTTGTGTGCCCCTACTTTGCTTAACTATTTCTAGGAATAGAAATTATGAGTCTAGTTGCGTTCTCAGTCAACGTCAGGTCGGTCCAGCGGGTCGCGTCTAGCGGAGAGGTCGCGATGGCTCAAGATGGCAGCCAGCCAGCTGTTCACGCGCTGCTCCGGGTTAAGGCAAGTTCCATGTCCGCTCAAACTTGTTTGGTTCAGCGTGTCTGCTCAGGGGCATCAACGCTCTGGCTGAGGGGTGAGTAGTGGATCGCTTTCCCTTTTCTGGGTTGGCAATGGTCAGACCTTAACTCCTGGAAGCCTTTCTCTCAGCTGATCCTCGTTGTAGCCATCAGCCAAAATAGAGGAATAGAGGGGCGGTCGACCTGGCCCCTGACAGCTTTCGAGGCAAACCACCTCAACCCCAGAATTTAAATCGCAGAAAAACGCAGTGGAATACCGAGCCGGGGTGACCGAACGATCTCTCGGCATAACCACTCGATGAGGTGTTGAACGTAACTCGTTATTTGTCCAGCGCTGCATCGGGTGGCCAATGACGACCAGCACTGCATCAGGAATACAGGGAGCCGAGATCCATTCTCCTTGTATCGTACGAATCTCCAGACCTTCGATACCATTCTGATTCAGGAGGGTGATACTACTATAATCTAGGTGCTCAGCCCCGTAGAATTGTGCCGGTTTCAATGGCTTGAGAAATGGATAGTGCAGCAGACGCAAGGTGTAGTTTTCTCTGTGCTTCACCTCGAAGAAGAATTCTGGCAGCTCAAACGAAATCGCCAGAGCTCGAAATATCCAGGAGGCAGCTTCACTATAAACAGTGTAGAGTTCCTCAGCAGTTTTGCAGAAACTTCCTTGCGCCTGTAGACGCAAGGACGGTCTCGCTTCCTGCTCACGCCCGTAGCTCTTTTCTACATAGCTCCCATTACGAAAAACTTCAAAGAACTCTTTCAAATCGCCAGGATTTGAGGAGTTAATGAACTCTCGCTCAAAGTCAAAGTAGCTGCCCCGAAGCTGAGGGCTGATCTCATGCACTGGAGCCAGCTCGTTTTTCACTTCCGGCGAGAGGTTAAAGAATCGTTGACTCTCTGCAAAGGCTTGATCAACGAGAGCCTGAGGAATCCTAAGATGGCTGAGGTAAACAAAGCCAGTTTCACGACAGGCTCGACGAATTTGTCGGGCAACGGCCTGTCGAGCCCTCCCATTTCCACTCACAAATGGACGGAAGTCAACCACTGGGATCTGAACAGGTGATGCGAGCACGATATCACTTCCTCGACTGTATTGATGCTTACCCTTGACAGGTCTTAGTGCCAGCCCTAACCAGAGAGGCTAAAGCTCAAGTCGGTTGCTTCGCCAAGTGGGCTTTGAGAAAGCGGTCGTCGATTAAGCTGTCCATGTTCGGGGGCTCCTTGTCGATTAGCTTCTTTTCATACAGAAACTGACCAATGCCAGCTCCATTAGTGTACAAGGAAATCGTTTTGTCCTTAGGGTCGAACGCAAGCATCGCCTCCTCAGGAGTCAGGAACTTGAGGCCGTCGCGCAGCCCCACAAATTCCTCAGGTTTGACGCCTGCCTGCTTTGCCTGGATTGCCAAGGCCTCTTCGGGATGTTCCTGTTGATAGCGCAAAGCATCGAACCAGGTATCGACGAGTCCTTGAGCAATGGCAGGGTTTTGCTCTAGCCAATCTTGCCGTAAGGTCATCAGATCTGGCAGCAAGCCTGGCAGGTCCTTCGAGGAAAAAATGACCCTCCCGGTGCCTCGTGTCGCAGCGCCCTTGGATAGGTAGGGCTCATAGGTGACCGCAATATCCGCCTTGCCTGCGGCAAAAGAGGTCCCAGCAGTGTCTCCCGGGGTATTGACAATGTTGACGTCGGTGTCAGTCAAGCCATACTTTTTGAGCGCTAGCAGCAACATGTGCTCGCTAACGGTACCTTGCTCTACGTAGACGGTTTTGCCCTTGAAATCTGCGACTGACTTGACATTATTCGTCGCCAAGATACCATCCCCGCCGTTCGAATAACCCATCATCAAAATGGTTTTCTGCTGAATGCCCTGCACGACTCCAGAGATTAAGTCTCCGGTGGTCAGGGCTGTTGTATCGACCCGCCCTGTGTTGTAGGCGTTCAACATGTCACTCAATTGCCCGAACCAGGTGATTTCTGCCTTGACTCCATGTTTCTCGAATAAATTTTTTTCGTCGGCAACTTTCCACGGCATAAAACCGGGCCAGTTGTTGAAGCCCATTTTGACCGTGACAGCAGCTGTTTGCGCAGGTTGAGCACTGCTCGCGCTCGGAGTTGCCGTCTGGCTCACATCGAGAGAGGCCGACTGATTACAGGCTACTATCAGTAGCCCTACACCTAGAACGCTCAAGACCAATCGAATCAACGAACGGATAGGCACGGTTCAATCCTCTTAGGGCTGCCTAAATTTAGCGTTTGGACGCCGCTATTAGCAACGCGGAATCAACGGGAATATCGGATACTTATCATTCAAAGCTAGAGGCCTGCATAGGCAAGAACACGGAAGCCCAGAGAAGGGGTTCGCGAGAATTCGGTACAAATACGGTAGACAGTTTTCTGAATTCTAGGGCGCGTCTTCAGAGATCGGGGTGGGCAACGGCAGCCAGACAGAAAATGTACTCCCCTGCCCTGGCGTCGAGCGAACCGAGACTACTCCGCCATGTAACTCAGCCAACATCCTCGTCAGAGCCAGCCCTAAACCTGTGCCTTCGTATTGCCGGTTGGTCGCACCATCGACCTGTTGAAACAGCTGAAATAGCAGATGTTGCTGTTCTAGGGCAATCCCAATCCCCGTGTCTTCCACCGACAGCACCAGGAAGCCAGTCGTGCTGCTGATAGCTTGGCCGAGCGTTTGGGATTCTAGTTCTTGCCTGGAAGCCAGCCGCGTCCCGAGCGTGATCCTGCCCCCCTCCGGCGTAAACTTTACTGCATTGGACAAATAGTTTAGCAACATTTGCACCACTCGCTGGCGATCGACCACCGCCGACTCAACCACAACAGGTTGCTCTAAGCACAGCAGTTGTTGTTTTCTTTGGGCTGTAACCTCTACCATTTGGAGTGCTTCTCGGCACAGATCTTCTAGCGCAACGGCTTTCAGGTTCAACTCCATCTTGCCCGATTCAATTTTGGATAGGTCGAGGAGATCGTTAATCAGGTTCAGGAGGTGGCTACCACTGTTGCGAATCAGGGTGAGATACTCCTGCTGCTTCGGGGTCAGGGGACCGAATATCTGTTGCAGCAACACACTGGAGAACCCCAGCACAGACGTCAACGGGGTTCGCAGCTCATGGGACATATTGGTCAGAAATTCTGATTTTAGCCGCGAGACTTCTTCCAGCTTCTCATTCTGGGATTGCAGCTGCTGGGTTAGCCTTTGCAAACAGTGTTCCTGATGCTTGCGCTCGGTAATATCCAGCATAAAACCCTGATAGAACAGAACCCGCCCGCTTTCATCTTGGATGGGCACCGAACGGTCTAGAACCCAGTAAACCCTGCCCTCACGATCGACGACTCGAAACTCTGCTTCAAACACCTCGCCTACTGCACTGGCTTTGGCGGCCTGACTCACCACCCGCTCTCGGTCTTCCGCATGGACCCGTTCGATCCAACCATTGCCCAGCAGCTCCTCCGGCGTGACGCCCGCCCAGGAAACCCAGTATTGGTTGACAAACTGGCAGGTGGGATAGTCGGCTCCGTCTGTGTAGAGCCCCAAAGGCACGTGATCGAGAATGGCACGCAGATGCCGTTCTGAGCGCTGCAACGCTGCCGCCGTCTGTCTATACTCAGTGACGTCCAGAGCGATCCCGCAGATGGCCTGTCCTGCTTGCATCGACTCTGGCAGCGGAAACTTGACCTCCACAAAAGTCCGAACCCCACCATCGGGAAATATGATGCTACTCTCAAAAGTCATGGCCTTACCTGATGAGACAACGGCCTGATTTTGGGACAAAAATTCGGCAGTCTCTTCTGCGGTGAAAAACTCACTGATGTGACGTCCGATCGCCTGACCCGCAAGGGCCTGCCACTGGTGGTTCACAAAGCGCACCCGGCCATCCAGCTCGATGATATGAATGAAAGCTGGCGTGTGCTCCAGAATGGCTTGCATTTGGGCCTGGGCCGCAACGAGTTCAGCCGTTCGCTGTTGCAATTGCCGGGTCAGCGTCTGTAATTGTTCTTCTTGGTGTTTGCGCTCGGTGATGTCGAGGACAAAACCCTGGTAGAACTGAATTTGACCCGCCAGGTCTCGAATTGGAATAGCTCGATCCAGCGCCCAGCGCAGGTTGCCGCTGCGGTCTACAAACCGATATTCCACTTCAAACCCCTGACCTGTGGCGACAGCTCCTGTGACTGCCTGTATGACCCAACCTCGATCATCAGGGTGCAGCAGTCTGACCCACTCGTCCCCTGACTTCTCTTCTGGAGACAGTCCCAGCAGAGTCACTATGTACTGGTTGGCGAAGTCGATGTCTACTCCCTGTCGTGTGGTGTACAGACCTAACGGCGCGTTCTCAATGATCGCTTGCAGGGTCTGCTCCGATGTCTTCAGTGGCGATGGCTCGAAACCGTCCATGCGCAGCCTGCCTGCCTTTGATTTGGGAGCTGACTGGTCCAGCACGGTCCCGAGCCGCTGTCGGAGCGAGTGCAGTCTGTCGATCAGCCAATCGAGCAGTCTGAGGCCCATCGATAGGGCCGCATGGCCACAGCGCTGGGCTGGGGAAAGAGACCCTCTCTGCATTTTTCAACCTCCAGAGCAGTGACAAGTACAGATAATTAGGGTAGTCCCCTCCAGAATCATGCCGCTAGTCAGGACATCCAGCCCAGAACCTGACGTTTGGAGTCATCAGCCTTCCTTTCAGGTCGGTCGTGTCCCGGCCCGGCAAAGGAGACCAGGTGCAAGTGAGCAGAGAACGCAGCCAGAGCTTAGATCTTGCCCTTTTGGCAGGGTTTGTCTACAGGGGTACCTCTGCTCAGGGAGGTATTTTGAGCCAGGATAAACATTGATGTGCTTCGGCAGACCCTGGCTGTGGCAGTTTCATAGATAATGCTGAAGTCAGCAGCTTGCACCCTGCTAAAGGAGCCTTAACGATGCGCCTAATTATCTGTGAAAACGACGTGGCTGCTTGGTCAGCCTGTTACATCAAACAGCGCATTGTTGAATTTTCGCCGACCGCAGAAACCCCCTTCGTATTGGGTCTTCCTACGGGCAGCACTCCCCTAGGCATGTACCAAAAGCTGATTGAATTTCAGCAACGGGGTGAGCTAAGTTTTAAACATGTCGTCACCTTCAATATGGATGAATATATAGGCTTACCAAAAGAGCATCGAGCAAGCTATCACACCTACATGTTTCAAAATTTCTTTAATCACATTGATATTGCAAAAGAAAATATTCATATTCTTAACGGCGATGCTGCGGACCTTGAGCAGGAATGTCGAATTTTCGAAGAAACCATTCAAGCGTTTGGCGGGATTGAGCTCTGCATCGGCGGCATGGGCGAGGACGGTCATATTGCCTTTAATGAACCTGGTTCCTCTCTGGCGTCTCGCACCCGGATCAAGATGCTGACTTACGGCACCCGATTGGCAAATGCCCGATTTTTTGACGGAGATCTGAACAACGTCCCGAAGCTTGCCTTGACAGTCGGCGTCGGCACGATCATGGAAGCTCGTGAGGTGATGATTCTGGTCAAGGGCTACAACAAAGCAATTGCACTCTGCCACGCTGTAGAAGAAGGGGTCAATCATATGTGGACCGTCTCGGCGCTGCAGTTACATCCTAGAGGCGTCATCGTGTGCGACGAAGATGCTACCTTGGAGCTGAAGGTGAAAACTGTCAGGTATTTCAAACAGTTGGAAAAAGATGCTCCAACCTTGAAAGGACCGGATCAAGCAACTTAATTTTCTGTGAGGTTCGTGAATGTATGCTCTAGTTAATTGCGTTTTTTACACTGGACAGCAGCAACTCACAGAGCACGCTTTGCTAATTGAGGGTGCCAAGATTGTTGATACGATTCCGCTGGCCAATCTCAGTCCAGAATACCCTAGCTTAGATTTGGCCGGAGGCAATGTTGCGCCGGGTTTTATTGACTTGCAACTCAACGGTTGTGGTGGCGTGATGTTCAATGATGCGATCACTTCTGTCACATTGGACACCCTGCATCAAACAAACCTAAAGAGTGGTACGACCAGTTTTTTGCCCACGTTGATTACGACCTCTGATGCCGCGATGATTAGCGCTTTGGCAGTCGTGCGAGAGTATCGTGAACACCATCCATATAGCGTTCTGGGATTACATCTGGAAGGCCCCTACCTCAATCCCAAACGCAAGGGTATTCACAATGAAAGTTACATTCGCAAACCTGATCGGGCCATACTTCAGCAAATTGCCAAGAGTGGTCAGGAAATCGTTAAACTGGTGACACTCGCCCCCGAAATGGTTGAGGCCGACGATATTCAATGCTTAGCGGCTCAAGGAATTGTGGTTTCGGCGGGTCATAGCGATGCCAGCTTTGAACAGGGGGTCGCGGGGTTCAGCGCGGGGATACGCATGGTGACCCACCTATTTAACGCTATGTCGCCTTGGTTGGGGCGAAGTCCAGGCTTGGTTGGGGCCGTCTTCAGTCGAGATGATGTTTATGCAGGGATCATCGCGGACGGCGAGCACGTCCATTTTGATTCGATCCGACTAGCCAAGCGCCTCAAGCAGGATAAGCTGCTGCTGGTGACCGACGCCATGCCGCCGGTCGGCACGCAGATGGATTCCTTTTGGATTGGCGGCCAGGAAGTGTTTTACCGTAACGGCAGGTGTGTTGCGGCAGACGGGACTTTAGGGGGATCGGCGCTTACTCTGATGCAGGCAGTTGCCAACTGCGTTCGTCAGGTGGGTATTCCACTGTCTGAGGCGCTGCGTATGGCATCTACTTATCCAGCTCAGTTGATGGGCGTGGGTCATGTCATTGGGTCAATCGCGCCTGGCTACATCGCCAACCTCGCTATTTTCAATGCCGATTTCCAGGTGACTGGTATCGTAAATCAGGGTTGCTATGAGCCGCAGGCAGGTGCTGCTTCAGCAACCTTGCGAAAACCAACTGTGTCCCTGGGCAATTAGAGGTGAAAGTCCTGGGTGCGTGGGGACAGACGGAGGTCACGACTTTTCATCCAGTTCTGCTGCCCGAAAAACTAAGTCGGAGGCGATCAAACACCGGACGTGACTGGGCACGTCTTCGTGCAAGGCGAGAATCAATTCCTCGCAGAAGCCCAGTCGGTCGTCTGGAAATACAGCGAAGTGTACTCCTTCTTCCCACTCCAGTTCTTTTAGCCGGGTGATCAGGCCATTGCGAGCGCGGATCCATTCTTCAACATCTTCGGGGTTGTCGGGGTTGAAGAGGAAGAAAATTTCGTTCATGGGCAGATGACTAAGACGGTTGGCCTAGGGTTCCCTGGCTAGCACTTTTCGACTCAGGGAAGAGGCGGGGGATGCTAGAAAGAAACCGGAAATGGGGGGCGGCCCCCCAAACCCCCTGCGCAAGGGATGACTGGCGTGCTTAAGTTTGGGCCATTTGAGTCTAGGCCTCACGGCAGGGGTGTGAAGGATCAGCTTCCGAGTATTTTTCTCGGCTTTCCGTGTTCCCAGCCTCGACACCCAAGCAGTTTTCTGGGCTTTCGGAGTTCGCAGCCTCGAGACTTGAGCAGTTTTCTGGGCTTTCGGAGTTCGAGACTCGAGATCTCGAGCTGTGAGGTCGGGAGTTTGGGTTTGCGGCTCGGGACTCGAAGTCCCGAGCCGCAAACCTGGAGTTCGGAAGTGCAGGACCAGGGGGCTGAATGGATCAGACAGGTAGCCGGATCAGACTGGTAGCCAGTCTTGATTAATTTCG
>JANNOU010000163.1:0-11898 GCA_031399305.1 Leptolyngbya sp. SOY_34_metabat_272 | reverse complement strand
CCTCATGCACGAGTCTCGGAACCTCATCCGAGAGTTTCAGAACCTCGTGCACGAGGTTCTAAGGCAAATCACACTCACTTAAGCATCAACCCCCTTGCACAGGGGGTCTGGGGGAGGCGCTTCGTCCCCCAGTGGGGGGTTTGGGGGGCAAACGCCCCCCATTCCGGGTTCTCTGACCCACCCAACTTTCCCCTAACTAAGCTCCTGCCATGAGTCTCCAACACCCAGCCAGCCCCGCTCCCCCCACTGCTCCCGAAAGACCCTCACCCAGCCACCCGCACCTCCGCAGGAGCCACCGCATCCACCAGAGGCATCAGAGGACCCGTCTGCTCCTGGCCACTGGTAGATAAGTCACTGTGACAGAGATAGACACGCTCCGTAGTGCGGCCCAGAAGATCCTGGAGAGTTCGGCGTAAGCGCGCTTGCTCAGCCTGTTCAGTGTGGGCAGGCGTCCAGACTTGTCCATTCCAACCCTTCAGAAACAAGCCGTAGCCGAATAGGACTGCAGCGCCGCCATCTCCCCAATAGAGCGAGCCGCAGTCAAGCCAGAACTGCCAGCGATGCATCAGCTGCGCCGCCCGGTACTGGAACACCGCCCCCAGCGTCACCGCCCCCGTAGGACTAGTCTGCAACGACTGCACCGGGAACGGCGTGGCAGTGATCGCGCCGCTGCGGATCAGCTGAATGAAGCTAGCAAGTGGATTGCGCAGCACCCCAGCCTCTGCGGCAGCTTGCGTCTCAGCCTGAGTCAGGCGCACTTCCACCTCCCAATAGTGGTGGGCAGTCTCCAAGAACTTGCGCAACAGCGTCCGGTACTCCAGCGGCAAGCGCGTGGGCTCCAAGAAGCGCTGAATCGCCCGGTCAAACAGAACCGGCGGCGTGCTGAGCAGCCGTTCCTGCTGCTGCTGACGCTGACCCTCCAGCCACTGCACCAGGGGGTCGTAGGCCGCGCAAGCCTGATAGCCCAACCGATCCCAGCGCTCATACTCCTGGCTGGGCAGCAGACGCGGCTGCTCAGGATGGGGATCGAAGCAGTGATCTGCCAGCAGTCCAGCGCGCACCGGGTCGATTGCGTAATCCAGGCTGAGGGGATGGGGCGTAGGCTGCCTAGGCCGCTGACTGAGCACGACCAACATCTCAGCCACATCGTCGCGGTCGATCAGGTGCCCCAGACCGGGATAGACCAAAGCGCACAGGGTCAGCAGCGCCCGCACCGGCGCAAAGTGGCTCAGCGGGCGATGATCATGCAGCACCTCCACCGCGATGCCCGCGTGGGTAAGAATCTCGGTGATCACATAGCGAGCTATCGCGTCTACGCCTGGCCCCAAAATCGCCACATCACGCGGCTGCACCAGGCCCGCCTGCACCGCCTGCACCACGGTTTCCGCCGTCTGGCGCAGCAGGGTCGAGCGCGAGAGAGTCTGGATCGTCTGGAACTGAGTGGGCAGGAGCGACAGAGGGGCCGTCGGGTCGCTCACCATCAGGTCTACCGCCGGGCCAAAGTCCACAGCCAGCGCCAACTCAGGCGAAGCCGCCAGCGGCTCGATCTCACAGCGCCCTGCCAGGCCGCTCAAATACTCTGGGTCTGCCCCCAGCCCCAGGCGAACACTGCCGTGCGGGTTGAAGCTGAAGGCTGCCCGGCTGCCCGCGTCCAAAAGCACCTCAAACAACGGGCGAGCAATGGCCGGGTAGTTATCGAGATCATCGGCCAGCAGCACCGGATAGCGACGCACCAGATGCTGACGGTAGGTAGCGTCGCTGAGCAGGTGCCGCCAGTACAGCTCGGTGGCGATGCCGCCGCTCAGCAGGCCCCGCGCCAAACACCAATCCCGCCAGCTCACCAGAGCTCGGGCAACTCCCTCCCAGAATTCAGGTGTCAACTCCTCGGTCTGTTCAGAACCGGCGACCAGGATCGCAGCGCTCTCCTCCAGCGGCACCCCCGCAAACGCAGCCAATTGCAGCAGCCCGATCAGCCGCTCCACAGTGCGGGGAACGCTCAGCCCCGACTGGCGCAACGGCCCCTGTGCAACCAGCCCTGCTGCCCACAGCCGTCCTGCCAGTTCCAGCTCATTCTCTGGGCGCAGACGCAGCGGGAATTGCGCTCTCAGCGCCAACTTTTGTACCAGCAGCGGCCAGAACAGAACCACCTCAGCCTGAAAGAAGCCCAGGGGCGTGTAGTCAGCAAGCGCGATCTGTCCAGCCGTGCCCGCCTCCAGCTGCTCGGCCAGATCCAAGCGGCTCTCCGGATGGGCAGCCAAGGCCAACACGCTCTGGCGAGGGTTCAGATGCAGCTTTAGCTGCTCAAAGAACTCAACCAGCCGCGCAGTTCTGCCGCTGCGACTAGGGCCGATAATCCATAAGGGGCTCTGCATGTCCCCAGTTTAGCCGGAGTCCCGGCCAGAGAGTTTGTAACCGGCCATCGCTCAAAATTAAGGTCAGGCTTGTCGCCTTACTCACCGCCCTATAGGAGGGCAAGCCCACCTTGCAAATTGCGCATAACCAGCGACAGATCTTTAAACCCATCTAAAAATCTGTCTGAAAACGAGTCTAAATGATCACGGCGATCGCCAACAGGACCAGCAGCAGCAGACTGACAAACTCGAAATCTCGGTCTGGCGCTTGGCTGTTGCCAGAGGAAATCTGGTCCTGACTGTTGACTGGCTGGCTCTGCACCGAAAACTCTAGGTCTTGGCTTCCAGGCGTATCGACTTCTAGCAGATTGACAGTCTCTGTCTGACGGTCCATGGGGCACCCCCTCGGCATTAGGCTAAATAATCAGCAGCAATAACAGCTACTCACCGATGATTACAGTCCAAGAGATAGCCTTTATTCAGACTCAAATGACTCGCTCAAGCTTTTAAGCCTTTAGACATAAGTTTCGAGCTTATTGCATGATTAATAGTCGCGCTCGATATGCCCATGAGTATACCGAGAAACCAGTAGTGGTTTCCCGGTATACCCAGATTTGGCGGAGCCTGGATTCAGGCGTTGTACTTGCGGAAGACCAGGGTGACGTTATGACCGCCGAAGCCGAAGGAATTGGAGAGCGCCACATCCACTGCCTGGGCGCGGCTGAAGTTAGGTACGTAATCCAGGTCACAGGCCGGGTCGGCGACCACCAGGTTGATGGTGGGCGGCACGCGGTCGCGGGCCACGGCCAAGGCGGTAGCCACCGCTTCGATGCCGCCGGAGCCGCCCAGCAGGTGGCCAGTCATGGACTTGGTGGAGCTAACCGCAACCCGGTAGGCGTGGTCACCCAGCGCCCGCTTGATCGCCAGGGTCTCGGTGGGGTCGTTCACGGCGGTGCTGGTGCCGTGCGCGTTGATGTAGCTCACCCGATCGGGCGTGAGGCAGGCATCCTTGAGCGCCAGGGAAATGGCTCGGGTCGCCCCTTCACCAACCGGCGACGGTGAGGTCATGTGATAGGCATCGCAGGTCATGCCGTAGCCCACGATTTCGGCGTAGATTTGGGCTGCTCGGCTGAGCGCGTGTTCGAGTTCTTCGAGGATCAAAATCCCGGCACCCTCGCCCAGCACAAAGCCATCGCGGTCTTTGTCAAAGGGTCGGCTGGCGTGGGCCGGGTCGTCATTGCGGGTTGAGAGAGTGCGGGCGGCGGCAAACCCCGCCACTGCCAGCGGCGTGACCGCCGCCTCGGTGCCGCCGCAGATCATCGCTTGGGCGAGGCCGCGCTGGATCAGGCGGAAGGCATCCCCCACTGCATTGGAGCCTGCGGCGCAGGCCGTGACCGGGCAGGAATTTGGCCCCTTGGCTCCGACCTGGATTGCGGTCAGGCCTGCGGCCATATTGGCGATCATCATCGGCACCATAAAAGGGCTGCAGCGGTCGGGTCCCCGCGTGAGCAGCACCTCCTGCTGATCTTCAAGCACCTTGAGGCCGCCGATGCCGGTGCCAATCATCACGCCCACCTGTTCGGCATTGAGATCGGTGATCGCCAGCTTGGCGTCGAGCAGGGCCTGCTTGCTGGCTGCCACCGCGAATTGGGCGAAGCGGTCCATGCGCTTGGCTTCTTTGGCCGCCAGGTAGTCCTGGGGGCTGAAGCCCTTGACCTCGCCAGCAATGCGGCAGTCGTGTCGGGAGGCATCGAAGTGGGTGATCGGGCCAATGCCGTTGCGGCCTGCGACCAGCCCGGCCCAGTAGTCCTCCAGGCTGTTGCCCAGAGGCGTCAGGGCCCCCATGCCGGTGACGACGACGCGTTTGAGGGCCGAGCGGTGCTCAGTGAGGTCAGGGTTAGCCATGGATCGGGTTGCGCAGAGGCTCAGAACACACAGGGCAGCGAATGATCAAGCGGCGGCTTTCTTTTTCTCGATATAGTCCACCGCGTTCTGGACCGTGGCGATGCTTTCGGCGTCTTCGTCTGGGATCTCCAGTTCAAATTCTTCTTCCAGCGCCATGACAAGCTCTACCGTGTCCAGGGAGTCTGCTCCCAGGTCATTGGCGAAACTGGCTTCGGGCTTGACTTCGCCGGGCTCGACGCCCAGTTGCTCAGCCACGATCTTCTTGACTTTCTCGTACGTTTCGCTCATTGGGACCGCTCGCTCCTTGGTCTTAATTCGTTGCTAAACATCCACCCAATATTATCTGAAAGGGGTGCGCTCACATGACCATGCCCCCGTCCACATTCAAGACCTGCCCAGTGATGTACGCAGCGGCAGGATCAGCTGCTAAGAAGCGCACTAGGCCTGCAACCTCGGCGGGCTCGCCGTAGCGGCCCAGGGGGATGAATTTGAGGATCTGGTCGGCGTGGGACAGCTCGGCGGTCATGTCGGTGGCGATGAAGCCGGGGGCGACGGCATTGACCGTGATGCTGCGGCTGGCGAGTTCTTTGGCGACGGTCTTGGTGAAGCCGATGACGCCGGCTTTGGCGGCGCTGTAGTTGGCTTGGCCGGGGTTGCCGGTCTGGGCGGTGACTGAGGCAATGTTAATGATCCGGCCCCGTCGCTGTTTGAGCATCGGCTTGGCGGCGGCGCGGGTGCACAGGAAGACGCCGGTCAGGTTGAGGTCGATCACCGCTTGCCAGTCTTCGGGCTTCATGCGCAGCAGCAGTGTGTCGCGGGTGATGCCCGCATTGTTAACCAAAACATCGAGCCGTCCCCACTGGCGGTGTACGGCGGCGAACAGTGCTTCGACCTGCTCAAGCTGAGAGACGTCGGCCTGGATCGCTAAGGCCTCGCTGCCCAGGCTTTGGATCTCGGTGACCACGGCCTCGGCGGCGGCGCTGGAGCGGGTGTAGTTTATAGCCACTTTCGCACCTTCTGAGGCGAGCGCTAGGGCAATCGCTCGCCCGATGCCCCGAGAGGCTCCTGTCACGATCGCGACCTGATCCTGTAGAGCGTTCACGCGTCTTTTATCCTTGAACAGAAGACCAATTTACCAGCCAGGGGGACCCCTCAGACATGGGACGCCTCAATCCGTTTTCCCTGCAGATGCAGATTACCCGCATGTTTGAGCAGGGCCAGTCGTTCTTCGCGCCGCCCCGGGTCGAAGCCTGGCTGCAGGAGCACAATCAGAATCCTTCGGACTACGAGATCCTGTTCCACCAGGAGGTGGCCCCGCCGGGGTCGGCCTCGCCGGTTCTGGTCCGCATCGAGCTGCGTCGCCGCGACGGCCAGCCGGTGGACTCCTGGCTCCAGGAGGAGGTCAATCGTCAAGGGGCTTGAGGCGTGGCACTGAGTTGGAGAAGGCGTGGCGGGTTGCAGAGAACCCGGAGATGGGGGGCGTTTGCCCCCCAAGCCCCCCACTGGGGGACGAAGCGCCTCCCCCAGACCCCCTGCGCAATGGATCGCTGGTGCGCTTCAGTCGGTGCCGTTCGTCTTGAGGCTATGGCCGGGGGTGATGCGGGGCTGCGCACCAGAGCTGTAGCCGTTGCGCGAGGACTGGGCGGTAGGCTCGCGGGGATTGCCGTGGTTTGGCGAGGACTTGCAGGACTTGGGCGCAGAGGGGTAGCAGACCTCGCAGCGATTGCAGGACTTGGGCGAGGACTTGCAGGGATGGGCATAACGGTTGTAAGGCGGCGGCGGAGAGTTGTAGAACTCCTGCCAGCGGTTGCGGCGTTTGGGCGAGTCGAGGGGTGGCAGGCTCGGCGGCGGCTTTAAGCCCCCCTCTGGCAATTGGGTCTCGTGCGAGTCCTTGCGGCTGAAAATCTCGGTGTCGTTGAGGTCGTTGAGATCGACTTCAGGTTCAGGCGAAACCTCAATTTGTCTTCTAGCTAGGTGTGAATCGTGCCATCGGGTAGGGTCACGCCGCTCAGGTTGGCCCCACTCAAGTTCGCGCCCAAGATGTAGGCACCAAACAGTTGAGCGCCTTGGAGATTGGCTTCGCTCAAGTTGGCTTGAATCAAATTGGCCCCGCGCAGTTTGGCCCCGCGCAAGTCGGCTCCTTTCAGGTACGACCGCCTCAGATCGGCACCACTCAGATTCACCGTCCTCAGGTCGGCTCTGTATAGGTAGGCCGCACCGAGTAGAGCCCCGCTCAAGTCAGCCTCGCGCAGAGCGGCCCCGCTCAAGTCAGCGCCGCTCAGGTCCGCCTTGCCGAGGTTGGCTCGGTTCAGGTCCGCCTGGGTCAGGTTGGCCCGGACCAGGTTGGCCTGAGCCAGATTGGCCCGCACCAGATTCACGGTGCTCAAGTCCGCTTCCGTCAGCAGGGCTTGGGCTAGACAGGTTGCTGTCAGCTCCGCGCCTCGCAGGTTTGCGCCTCGCAGATCGGCTCTCCTCAGTTCAGCGCCACGCAGATAGGCCTCGGTGAGGTCGGCTTCGCTGAGGTCTGTTTCCTGCAGCTCGGCTCCGCGCAGATAGGCCTCGTGCAAATGGACGCCACTCAGCTTCACCCTGATCAATTTGGCTCCGCGCAGGTAGACCCTGGGAAACTCTCGTTCTCCTGCGGCGTAGCGGCTCAACAGTTCTTCAGCCAGCATTCCTTCAGCGCCTGAATTGCCGTTACTCGCACTCAGCAGCGGTGCAACCAACCAACTTGACAAGCGCAGGCTTGAATCATCCGGGAAAACCAAACGTTCGTCAGGATTCACTGATCTGGCCTGGTTAGCCCTGAGGTCTTATCTGCCACTCAGCACTGCTATTGGCCAGCTTGGTGTCAGGATGGGTCAAAAAAAGGCCTGTTTCAGGCCCCATTTCTACTGGCTTAAATTTCTGGTAGCTCGGTTTCGTTGAGATCTTTGAGGCTGGGCATATCCATCACCGCCGCATCCGCTGGATTGCCACGCAGCAGATGGTGGGTGAGCAACAACCCGGTGATCGTCCAGGTCTGGTAGAACCGCGCCTGCAGGCCGATCCATAGGCCCGTTGGCCCATCGAAATACTCCGGCCAGTTCTGCTTGGGCAAGCGCTTGAGCAGCATCTTGTACGAGTCTTCCAGTAGCATCATCATCACTTCTTGCAGCTCGCGGTTCTTGCTGCCTTCGCGCGTGCCCTGACACAGTTGCTGATTGCGCACCACCGACAGCGCTAGGAACCAGAGTAGACAGGGCCAATGGCCGCCATTGTGATAGGACCAGGCCACATTTTTGGGGTCATGGCCCGTCTGGGTCTGCCACAGCGCCCCATCCAGAGGTGGATGACAGATGCGCAGTGGCATCTGTGCGACCAATTCCTCGCGGTTCTGGTAGACCAAGTGGAACAGCGCATGACGCTGGGTGCCGCTGAGCAAGCCGAAGATCGCCCCCAGGCAATTGCCCAGGCTGAAAAAGCGGAAATCGGGCCGCCCAGTGCGGATATTGCCCAGCAGATAGCCGCCCTCACGGCCCAGCCAGGTCTGCAGCCACACCGGCACCGTGTCCGCATGGATGTTGTACTCGTTGGCAATCAAGTCGCCGTACTGCTCGGTGGGATGACGGCGCAGCACCTGCACGGTGGCCGCGTTCACCCAGTAGTGAGTCAGCAGGTAGCGGCGCAGGCGGCGCAACCAGGATAGGGTGCGCTGGAAGCGGTCAATCATCCGGGCATCGTCGCCCGCCGGACGGCGTAGGTAAGCCAGTCGGTTGCCGGGCATCGACACCAGCCCCCGATCCGAGAGCGCCATACGTAGCAGCCCCGCCGCACTCAGCAACGCCCCGTAGAGCAGGACCTGGATTTCCAGGGGTGCGCCCCAGACATCTAGCGGTCGGTCAATCATAAATGCCCCATCCGGCACGTGCAGGGTTGGCACATCGCGGAACTGGGGGTGCAAGATCAGGTTGAGAAAGCGGCTGATGCCCTGCTGGACCTCTGGAGAGGTCGCCCACTCGCGGTCGCCGCTGTGCTGCACGTAGATATGCGCCAGGATTGGCCACCAGAGCGTGGCATCGACCGAGCAAACTCGGCCAATCGCCCGCTGGCCGTAGTCAGCGACAATGCGCCCGTTCTCCTCAAAGAAACTGGTCGGGAAAATGCCCAAGGTCTCGTCCCGCGTGCTCTGCAGCTTGAGCACTTGGTTGAGGAAATTGCGCACAATGTCGCCACGACCATCGAGCAGGAAGTAGATCATGGCCGGGATGTTGTCCCGAACGAAGATCTCCGTGTAATTCAGGTCGGCCTCCCCTGCCCCATCACCCTGACCGCGCCGGATATAGCGAGGAATTGCAGCGAGGGTGCCGACGGGCTGCCCGTGAACCTTGACGAGCGCCTGCTGATACAGCAGTTCGCGGGCGGTCTGAATGACGTCAGCTTCACGGCTCAGACGGCGAGGGTCAAATACGGATGTGATAGGCAGGTCCATCTGCTGTACGAGGGGCTATGGGCTGAACAGTTAAAGGCTTAGAAAATAGCAGATCCAGAAGCTAGGGTGCTTGGCTCTAGCCTCCGGTGCGGCGTCAATTCCTCACCAATTGTAAAAACCCTGAAGGGCTACGCACAGTCCTGGGCTCGCAGCTCTACAGAGTCTTTAACAATTAGAACTTAAAGCTCAGCTTAAGCTGCTGTGACTTGCAGGGAATTAAGTTTCAGTGAAATCCCTTAAATTCGCCTAGACAAGCCGCCCGCACGCTCCTACACTATGTCATCTTCATGACATCCGTGCTGGTTTACCCGGATCCAAAATCTACTGGTATTGCCTGCGAAACTCGCTCGGGGTGATGCGCATCGGCTGCTCGGGAGCCCAGATGCCTAGGCCCAGCAGGCGGGCGCGTTCCTGGGCGCGGCGCAGACGCTCCTCGTACTTGAGGTTGGGAGCACTCGGCACGGCCAGAGCGTGGCCTTCAGCGACCAATTGCTCGTTGAGCAAGGTGTCATCGACCCAGACGTAGGCGAGTTTGCGCTGGTAGCGGTCGGTCTCCTGGCGGTCGAATTCTAGTCGGACGCGAGGCTGCTGGGCGTTTTCGCCAGTCGGCCCGATCCAGTCGTTGAGAAAGCGCTGCGCCTGTGGCCCCCAGGGGCGCTGCTCCAGCTCCGGCGCATCCAGGCCAATCAGTCGCACCGGCTCAGTCAGCCCCGGCGTTCCCTCAGCGTTGATTACCTCCAGGGCTTGGCCGCTGGCCACCCGCTGCACGCGCACTGCCTGGACTTTGCCCAGCGGCGCGGCGAGTGTCTGGCAGGCGACCAGAAGGATCAGGCACAGGCTTAGGCCCCAGCGACTAATCGTCCTCCAGCGGCAGGCCGAAGCGGACGCGGCCTTGGCCGAAGTAGCGCCCAAACTGTAGCTCGTAGACCTCATCTTCATCCTGAGTTTCGACCTCCAGGTCCGAGCAAGGGTAGCCGACGCACAGCAGCGCGTAGCCCTGCCGCCGGAGACCGGGAGACAGCCCCATTGCCTCCGGTTGATAAATTTCCCCCGAGCGCACGCGCACGGCACAGGTGGTGCAAGCGCCATTGCGGCAGGCGAAGGGCAGTTCTACGCCCTGGCTCTCGGCGCTGTGCAGGATGTAGCGGTCTTCTGGCACCTGCACGCAGTAGTGGGCGTCGGTGGCGCGGTCGTGGATGTTGACCGTATAGGTGCGCAGCGAGTCGGGCCGCTGAGGTTGCATGGGCAGTCTCAAGAATTGGGTTGCACAAATTGCTCAAATTGCCGCACGATCAGCCGCTGCATCGCCAAGATCGCCGGATTGACTTCGACATAGCGGCGGTTGGGCTCGGCCTGGTAGGTGCGCTGCTCGTTTTCCATCATCTCAATGTCCTGAGCCAGGAATTTCATCAGTAGAAAACGCAGGACCAGGCCTCGGATCAGGGGCTTGAGCGGCTTCAGAATGCCGGGGATTTTGACCTTGAAGAAAAACAGCCCAAACGAGTGGCTCTCGACCTCGTTGACCGGCATGCGCAGCAAGTACAGGCGCGACAGGTCGCCCAAGCTGGTGCGGAAGTTGGGATAGAGGTACTCGATGGTCAGGCGCTGGGTGCTCACCTGGTTGCCCCGCTCGCTCAGGCCCAGCAGGGGGGCCAGCCAGTTTTGGTAGGAGACGTCGTACTGCGCTCGGATCTGCTCTGGGGTTTCCTGGAGGGTGACCAGTTTGGTGTCGTACCAGGCTTGGTGTTTGGCGTGCAGATGGCCGTGGAA
This sequence comes from Leptolyngbya sp. SOY_34_metabat_272, assembly GCA_031399305.1. GTDB lineage: Bacteria > Cyanobacteriota > Cyanobacteriia > FACHB-261 > FACHB-261 > FACHB-261. The sequence goes on along the minus strand of JANNOU010000163.1, from coordinate 1,401 downwards.
CACGTCCATGGTGTTCTCGTTGCAAATCGAGAAGTGGGCGTGGAAGTGGGCCTCCAGCAAAATATCCAGCCAGCCCTCCTCCTCGAATTGCGGGATCTCCGGAAGCAAGTGCTCGTGGGCTCGCGCCGGATCGCCGGGGAAAATCCAGGCCAAACCATAGCGTTCCTGCACCGGGTAGCTGCGCAGCGTGGCACGGGGCAACTTCTGGCCCTCGGGCAGGTAGGGGATGGCAACGCATTGACCGCTTTGGCCGTCGTATTCCCAGCCGTGGTAGGGGCAGACCAGATGGCAGCCTTTGACCGAGCCTTTGTGTAGCGAGATGCCTTTGTGCGGGCAAAGGTCATCGACTACGTGGATCTGGCCGGACTCGTCCCGGAAAAGCGACAGGGATTGCTTCCAGAACACCACGGGCTGGATCTGCCCTGGCTTGAGGCGATCGGTGCGGGCGATGGCGTACCAGTGGTTCGGGTTGATGCCGACTTCCCGGACGAGGTTGCGAACTGTCTGGCTGCTGAGGGTGGTCTCCAGTTCCATGCTGCCGGTCGTGCTGACTTCCCAGGATTTTGGTGCTCAGCCTATTATCAGGTATGCAGTGGGTCAGGAGTCAGCATGGTGGTTTTACAATTCGGCCTCGCCTGGGTAGGCGCTTTTGTTTTGGGCAGTTTCGTGGAGTACTGGGTGCACCGCCTGATGCACGTCAACGCCCGGATCGGCAAGCGCCACCGCGATCACCATCGCCGTAATGAGGGGCAGGGGGCCATCCCCGAATTTAAGGACTACATCGTCGGCACGCTGATCTTTATGCCCTGGCTCTACTTGGTGTCGGTGACGGCAGGGACCGGCTGGTTGCTGGGGGCGCTGTCTTATGCGCTGTTCTCGGCCTACGCCCACCAGCTACAGCATGAGAACCCAGTCAAGTGTTTCTGGATGCGCGGCTTACCGGTGCACTACGTGCATCACAAATACAATATGTGGCACCACAATTTCGGTTTGGCCCTGGACTGGTGGGATCACGTGTTCGGCACTTACCAGCAGGTGGACTGGGAAACTGAGGCAGAAACCGCCAAAAGCCACCTGGGCCAGTTCCAAATCCGCTGGTGGTAGCGCCCTAGCGGTTGCCAAAGCTCAGCAATACTGGGCGCAGAATGCGACTGCCGCCTCTAGGCAATCGGTCTGCTGCGCATAGGCCAGGGGTGGACGCTCCACGAGCAGCAATTCAGTCCCCAGCTCCAGGGCCAGGGCCAGTTTGGTCTCCTCGCCGCCCGCTGCTCCCGACGCTTTGCAGATCACCGTGTCGATCTGCCAGTGTTGCCAGAGCGCCCGCTCCAGCTCGATCGGCACTGGCGGGCGTAGGGCAATCAGACGGTCGGGGCTGAAGCCCGAGTCTAGCGCGGCCTGGAG
>JANNOU010000161.1:0-11147 GCA_031399305.1 Leptolyngbya sp. SOY_34_metabat_272 | reverse complement strand
CACTGGGGGACGAAGCGCCACCCCCAGACCCCCAGCGCAAGGGGTGACTGACTTGCTTAGTTCAAGGGCTATTTGGGTCGGGGTTTGGTTGGGGAGGGTTGGGGTTTGGGGTTTGGGGGCTGAGGGTTTGAGCTTTGTGATTGGGTTAACGAGGGCTCTGGGAGAGGGCTCGCGTGCTCAGCTCGTGCAACCGGGCCAAGAGCTGTTCGACTTCCTCGGCGCTGTTGTAGTGCACCAGGCCGATGCGCAGCATGCCGCCGCTGGCTTGGACGCCCAAGCGCTCGGCCAGGTTCAGCGCATAGTAATTGCCGTCCCAGGTGCAGATGCCGCGCTCGGCTAGGGCTTCGGCCAGCTGGCGGGGGCTGTAGTTGGCTAGGCGCACGGCTACGGTCGGGGTGCGCCAGGTGAAGCGCTCCGGTTCACGGATGCCGTAGAAGCTGAGGCCCGCAATCGACAGCAGGCCGCTGACCAGCTGCTCACACAGCTGGCGCTCGTATTGACGGATGCGCTCCATTGCGGTTAGTAGGGCTGCTCGACGGGTGGGTGCATTGGCTCCTGTGCCCAGTTCGGCTAGGTAGTCGATGGCAGCGGTGGCACCGGCTAAGGCCTCGTGGTTCTGGGTGCCTGTCTCCCAGCGCTCGGGAACGGCCTCGGAGGCGGGGCGCACTTTGTAGGGACGCCAGCGTTGCAGGTGCTCGCGTTTGCCATAGAGCACTCCCAGGTGGGGCCCGAAGAATTTGTACACGGAGCAGGCTAGGAAGTCGCAGTCGAGCGCTCGCACATCGATCGAGCCGTGGGGCGCGTAATGCACCGCATCTACAAACACCAGTGCCCCGACTGCACGCGCCAGCCGTACGACTTCGGTCAGGGGGTTGATCGTGCCCACGGCGTTGGATGCGTAGCCCACGGCAACCAGCCGGGTGCGCTCGTTGATCTGACGCGCTAGGTCCTCTAGGTCTAGCGTGCAGTCTTGCGGGTCGATGTCTACAATCCGCACGCGGGCTCCGCACTCCTGCAAAGCCAACCAGGGCGCGATGTTGGCATCGTGGTCGAGGCGTGTGACCACCAGTTCATCGCCGGGCTGTAATTCGCGGCCCAGCGAGCGTGATAGGGCAAAGGTCAGCGAGGTCATATTGGCCCCGAATACCACCTCGTCTGCGTCGCAGCCGAGCAAGTCAGCTAGTGCTAGCCGCGCCGAGTCGATCACGTGGTCGGTTCGAGCACTGGTGATAAACGCGCCGTGGGTGTTGGCATTGGCTCGAACCAGGCAGTCGCTCATGGCATCAATGACCCGCTGGGGCACCTGGGTGCCGCCTGGGCCATCGAAGTAAATCAGGGGCCAGCCGTCCACTGTCTGGGTGAGGGCTGGAAATTGAGCGCGCACCCCAGTTAGGTCCAAAGGTTGCATTGGCTTGCCGCGTTCTTGGAAACAATGGCAGCTAATGTAGCGCAGAAGTTCTGCCCTATTTGACGAACTGAAGAATTTCTTTCAGGTCAGCAGGCTGGGGCAGGTCAACACAAATACGTCGCGGCTGCCCACGCCGACCGCAGCCGGTTGGATCGGCGTGGTGAAATGCAAGAATTCGCGGTCATTCACGAGTAGCAATTCGCCCGGATACAGCACTTTACTGAATACAGGGGCCTGCGTCTTAGCGGTGTAAAGGTGGGTTTGTCCCCCCCAGATATTCGCCCGGCTCACTGAGAAAATGCCGATGAACTCAGCGCCATCGCAATGAATGCCTTCAGGAGCTGGATTGCCAGGGTTGGCCGCTGAACAGGTGGTCCGGATTTGATGCACGCCAATTTCAGCCATGACTGGGTCGAGTTGGCAGGCAACGATGAAGGCAGCTATCAACTGTCTGAGGGCGTCGAGTTGGATCAACTCATCTTCTAGTTCGGCAAATTCACGTTTGAGATCGCCCAAGAGCGGGTTGTATTGCTTGCTCTGAAATAGACAGCCGTGGGGCAGTTGGCTCAGCCGCGTCGGCGTGACTTTAAACCGGGATAACCGTCGAAAGCGATAGCGATCTTTGAGGTAAGGATCGGCGGGCAGGTTCTCGAAAAATTGCTGGAGACGCTTGAGATCCAAATCCTTGATCATCTCTAGTGCAAAGCCGAGGGCAGAACCCAGCTCTCTCGACTCCAATACTGACTGCATTGTCGTCCTCCCTATGAACCGGGCCTATGAACCAAGTTCGCTCAATTCCTCTCCAAGGAGGCGTTTAGCTTCAGCATAGATCTGAACTTTGAGAGCGTGGGCTTGGGGTAACAAAAATAGACAGCGCCACTGCCGAACTAGTGGCTTTGTTGCGCATAATAAAAAGAAAAAATTGAAAAAATGACTACCACCACTCAAGGCTACGTTCGAGTCGCTAAGCTTGCCGAAGTTCGCGCGGCAGGCTGTCTGGTTGTCGCGATTGCCGGGTACACGCTGGTGCTGGTCAGCCGAGATGATCGGGTTTATGCACTGGACAACCGTTGCCCGCACATGGGCTTTCCGTTGCATCGGGGCAGTGTGCACGACGGCATTCTCACCTGTCACTGGCACCACGCTCGTTTTGATCTGGCGACCGGCGGCACCTTTGACCCCTGGGCTGACGATGTGCCCGCCTTTGCCACCGAGATCCGTAACGACGAGGTGTGGGTCGATCTGTCCACCCAGGCCCGGCCTCAAAGCCACTTCCAGCAGCGACTGTGCGATGGACTGGAGCAAAACCTGCCGCTGGTGATTGCCAAAGCGGTGATCGCGCTGCTTGATGACGGCGTTGAGGCTGCCGAACCGTTCCGCAGCGGGCTCGACTTCGGAGTTCGCTACCGGCAAGCGGGTTGGGGCGTGGGGCTAACCATGCACACCTGCCTTACCAACCTTCTGCCCTGGCTCGACCCTGGCGACCGCCCTTGGGCACTGTTCCACGGCTTATCTGCGGTGGCACGTGACTGTGCTGGTGCGCCGCCGCGCTTTGCGACCCGCCCACTGCCCGGAGCCTGCCCAGAATTGCCGGTCCTCCAGCGCTGGTTTCGTCAGCTGGTCGCGGTTCGCGACACCGAGGGGGCCGAGCGCTGTCTAGTCTCTGCCGTGCGCTCGGGAGCCGACGTGCGTCAGGTAGCCGCGCTGCTGTTCAGCGCCGTCACCGACTACCGCTACCTGGACGGCGGCCATGCCCTCGACTTCACCAACAAGGCTCTGGAGGCGCTTGATGTCGCAGGCTGGGACCAGGCCGAACTTGTCTTGGCCAGTTTGGTCAGTGGCTACACTCGGGCCGAGCGCATGGAGGAATCTAACACCTGGCGTCACCCCGTTGATCTGGTCGCGATTCTGGACCAAGCCTTTGCTGCGTTGCCCGCTGCCCTGGCGCAGGGACAGACCCAACAGGGCACGTGGTCAGGGCAAGAGACGTTGCTGCCCGTGCTGCTGGCAGAAGACGCCCAGGCGATTGCCGACGTGCTCCTGGCTGCCCTGCGCGAAGGCTGTGTGCCGGTTGCACTGGCTGGGCAGGTCGTCTACGCTGCTGCTCTGCGCATCGCCCGCTTCCACACCAGCAATGACTTTGGGGACTGGGACACCGCCCACCACACGTTCACGTTTGCCAATGCCGTTCAGCAGGGCTTGCAGCGGGTAAGTTCACTCGCACAGAGTGGTGCTCAACTGTCGCTGTTGCGCGGTGTGTTCGACGCGGCGATGAGCACCTACCTCAACCGCTTTCTGAATGTTCCAGCGGTGCGCTTACCCACAGCCAATGACAAACTGGAGTCGCCAGACGAGCTCTTAAAAGATTTGCCGTCGCTGCTGGACCGGCAGCAACAAGTGAATGAGACCGGGCAGGCGGTGGCGAGCTATTTGTACAGCGGCGGCTCACCGGAGCGGCTGCTCGCCCTACTGGGCCGACTGTTGTTGCGTGAAGATCGCGATTTTCACACGATTCAGATGCTAGAGGTTGCGTTCCGTCAGCAGGCGCAGCTGCGCGGCAGCCCAGCGGGCATCGCTGTGCTGGTCGCTGCGGCTCGCTATCTGGCCGCTCACGCACCCACCCTGCGCTCCCAGTGGCAGACTTACCAAATGGCTGAGCGTTTACACCGGGGCGATCACGTCTTTGAAGAAGCCTAAGCGATCAATGCCAAAAACCAAGCCCCTTCGTTTTCCTTGGACAAAATCGGGAAAGTGCTCGCTGGTCTGCTGAGCTGTCTCGGTTGCACCAGCAGCGAGGTTAGGTCAGGTGTTCAATTTGGCGGTCACAGTTGCGAGCTTGCTACCGAGCTGTACGATATCTGCCTGTTGTGACTCATCTTTCAAATTGCCGTTCTCATCGAACGCCTGATAAGCGCTGCCGATCGCTTTCTGATCTGGCAGCACTAGAACGCCGATGTTGCCAAGAATGGAACGGACGTGAACCAACCCCCGCAAGCCGCCCAAGCCGCCAGGCGAAGCACTCATTAATACGGCAACCTTTTCTTTAAAGCACACCAATGAGGGTTCGCCCGGTTCAGGGCGCGAGGCCCAATCGATCGCATTTTTGAGCAACGGAGTAATGGAACTGTTGTATTCCGGACAAGCGATCAAGAATCCCTGATGTGCTTTCATCGTTGCCTTTAGCTGGAGAGCATTTTCTGGCAATCCCTGAGCCTCCTCCAGCTCCGCGTCATAGAGCGGTAGGGGCAGGTCGCGGAAATCTAGATAGGTGACTTCTGCACCAGCAGCTTTGGCTCCTTCAATCGCGATTTTCACCAGCTTTTTGTTAAAGGAATCTTGGCGGGCACTCCCGGCAAAGGCGAGAATTTTAGCAGCAGTCATGACTTTCTCCTTCTTGGCGTTTATGCATTCTCAACCATTCGACTTGATCGGCGATCACCTCAACATCAACAAGTGCCTCTGACCGCTTGAATCAGTATCTTCGACGCCTCCCACTATAAACTTGAGGCTCAACAGTCTTGGTCAGAGATTTCTGAGATTGCGGTGCGGGAGCTCAAAGCCGCTTAGAGTAGCGCTCTAGCGTGGTCGGGGGGATAGCCTGCTAGGGTTTGTTGAGTAGAATGAAGAAGCAGATTAAAAAATAGAGTCAAAATCAATGGCGCTCTTTGGATTTGGCAAGAAACTCACGATCCCGACTCCCGAGCAAGCCTTGCCGGGACGCGCCGAGCCTATACCCGTGCCAGCACGTCACTTCGTCAACGGCAATCCGCTGCAACCTCCCTATCCTGACGGGCTGGAAACCGCTGTGTTTGGGATGGGCTGCTTCTGGGGTGCAGAGCGCAAATTTTGGCAGCAAGAAGGTGTGTTCTCTACTGCTGTGGGCTATGCTGCCGGGTCCACGCCAAACCCCACCTACCAAGAAGTCTGCACCGGCTTGACGGGGCACAACGAAGTGGTTCAGGTCGTCTTTGATCCCAAGCAGGTCAGCTATGAAGCGATCCTGAAAGTCTTCTGGGAAAATCACGACCCCACGCAGGGCATGCGCCAGGGCAACGATGCAGGCACCCAATATCGCTCTGGAATTTACGCGTATTCGGAGCGTCAAAAGCAACTGGCTGAGGCGTCCCGAGAGGCCTACCAAACAGCCCTGAATGCTGCTGGTTACGGCAAAATCACTACCGAGATCCTCGACGCGCCCGAGTTCTATTACGCCGAAGCCTACCATCAGCAATATCTGGCCAAAAATCCCAATGGCTATTGCGGTCTGGGGGGCACCGATGTCGCTTGCCCGATCGGCGTGGCTGCTGCTAATTAGCCAAGCCCCGATCCTAAACCGGAGCGGTTCGCACGCGTTCCAGCCCTGCGTACACGTTGAACCGCTCCCCGCGCAGGAAGCCGACTAGGGTCATGCCAAATTCCTGGGCTAGGGTCACGGCCAAACTGCTGGGGGCTGAGACGGCGCAGACCACCGTAACTTTGGCGGCCAGGCATTTCTGCAAAATTTCGTAGCTGGCCCGCCCGCTGACCATCACAATCTGCTGGTCGAGGGGCAGGCGTTTTTCTAGGAACGCCCAGCCCACGAGCTTATCGAGCGCGTTGTGCCGCCCGATGTCTTCGCGTAGCGCCAGCAGCTGTCCCTGAGGGTCGAAGAGGGCGGCGGCGTGCAGTCCGCCGGTGTTTTTGAACAGCTTCTGAGCGGCTCGCAATTGTTCTGGCAGGGTGTAGAGCGTTTGAGCAGACACTTGCGGTCCTCCAGATAGCACTGGGCAACCTCGAATCCGCAGGGCCTCTAAGCTTGCTTTGCCACACACGCCACAGGCGCTGGTGGTGAAAAAGTGTCGGTCGAGGGGTTGCAAGTCCGGCTGCAAGCCCTGGCGTAGGGCGACGTTCACGATGTTGTAGCGCTGTTCTACGGCGGGATCGACGCAGTAGCTAATGCGTTGAATATCGCCGTACTCGGCGACGACGCCCTCGCCGTAGAGAAAACCCGCTGCTAATTCAAAGTCGGCTCCTGGGGTGCGCATGGTGATCGCGACGGTGCGCTGCGGCGAGGTCAGGCGGATCTCGAGCGGTTCTTCGCTGGCCAGGTGATCCAGGTGGGGGCGAGCTTGACCGCGCTCGACCACCCAGACCGGCGCTTTGGTTTTGCCGCCAGTCATCATGGGGTCAGCCGCTCGAGGTGAACCACGGCGTTGTAGTCGGGCACGCCTGAGGCCGAGCGCTTGGTGCGGTCGAGCAGCCGGTTGCCCTCGGGCCAGTGGATTTGCAAGTTACCGGGTTTGACCGGGGCCAGGTAGGCTCGCCCTGAGAACTCGCCTTGCTGGTTTTTGAGCAGTACTGGGTCGCCGTCTTGCAGCGAGAGGCGCTCGGCGTCGACGGGATTGATCAACACGGCCTCGCGCATTGCGCCGGTGATTGCGTCTTTGCGTTCTTGCACCATGCTGTTGAACTGTTTGCCGCGCCGGGTGGTGACTAGGAAGCAGCCCTCTGGTAAGTTGCGCTGGCGCGGGGCGACGACCGAGAAGTGGGCTTTGCCGTCGGCGGTGGGGAAGTTCCAGCCGAAGCACAAGTGAGCGCCGCCGTACTGGAACTGGTCTCCGGCCTGTTGTAAATGCTGGATGCCTGCGTATTGCGGGATAACCTGGGCGATTTCGGCGCGGATGTCAGCGGTGCTGGCAAACTGAAGTTGCGCGGCGCGCTCGGGTCGTGCGCGCTGGGCCAGCTCGATCAGAACCTGCCACTCTGGGCGGGCTTCGCCGATGCGCGGACCCGGAATTTCGGGGCTGAAGATGACGCGGCGCTCGGTGCTGGTTTCGGTCACGCCACCGGGCACTTCGTAGCGGGTGGTGGCGGGCAGTAGCAGCACGGCCTCACCGGGCTCCAACAGCATTGACGTGGAGCAGACAATATCCAGGTGCACGCGCAGGGGCAGCCGCTGGAGTGCTGCTTCGACGTAGTCTGGCTCTGGCAAGACTTCCAGGAAGTTGCCGCCGACTGAGAACAGCAGATCTAGCTCGCGGGCGTGGGCGGCGTCGATCATTTCGGCTGCGGTCAGGCCTGGGTGGGTGGGCACCTCGAAGCCCCACTGCTGGCTGAGCTGGGCGGCGTGCTCGGGGGTGATCGGCTGGCCGCCTGGCAGGGCGGTGGCGTAGCAGCCCATTTCGGCTCCGCCTTGCACGCCTGAGTGGCCCCGGATCGGCATGAGGCCGCAGCCTTCGCGACCGATGAAGCCTTTGCTCAGGGCGAGGTTGATGATGGCGCGCACGTTGGCTTCACCGCACTCGTGCTGGGTGATGCCCATGCTCCAGACGAAGACGGCTTTTCCGGCTGCGTGCAGCATCTGGGCAAAGCTGTACATTTCGGTGCGGGAGACGCCAGCTTCGCGTTCGAGGTCTTCCCAGGTTTGGGCCTCAAGCGCTGTTTTGAGGGCTTCAAAGTCGGTGGTGTAGCGCTCGATAAAGCTGGGGTCGAGCCAGTGATTGGCAATCAGGTGTTTGAGGCTGCCGTTGAGAAAGGCGAGGTCGCCGCCGACGTTGACTAAGAAGAACTGGTCGGCGAATTTGGTGCCGAACAGGGCGCTCTCGACGATCGAGGGCACCCAGTAGCGCTCCATGCCCGGCTCTCGATAGTTGTTGATCACGACGATGCGGGTGCCTGCTTTTTTGGCGTAGTGCAGGTACTTGACGGTGACGGGCTGGTTGTTGGCGACGTTGGAGCCGATGAATACTAGCAGGTCTGTGCCGATCCAGTCTTTGTAGGAGCAGGTGGTGGCGCCGATGCCCAGGGCGCTTTTCAGGGCGGTGGTGCTGGGGGAGTGGCAGATGCGGGCAGCGTTGTCGATGGAGTTGGTGCCCAGGGCGCGCGCGGCTTTTTGCGCCGTGTAGTAGGTTTCGTTGACGGTGCCTCGGCTGGTGAGGTAGAAGCCGAGGCGCTGGGGGGGGACAGCGCGAATCTGCTCGGCGGTGAGGGCCAGGGCTTGGTCCCAGCTAATTCGCTGAAATCCTGGCTCGCCTTGGCGGCGCAGCATGGGGTAGGGCAGCCGCCCTAGGTCGCGCAGTTCGGCACCGCTTTTGTTTTTGAGCTGGGAGACGTCGGCGAGTTGCTGCGGGTCGAGGGCGGGCATGGTGTTTAGGCGCAGCAGGCGCAACCGGACGTTGCAAACGTGGGGGCCGTCTAGGGTCCAGTCTTTCAGGCCGGTGGTGCCGAGAGCGCAGCCGTCGCAGACGCCTTGGTTGAGGATGCGCCAGGCGTAGGGCAGTTGTTCTCGCGACAGCCAGCCTGCGCGAAATACTTCCCAGTAGTTGTTGGGGTATTGCTCGCCGAGACCAAAGGGTTTCCAACTGGCCCAGTTTTCGGGGGTCCAGCTTTTTTTCACTTTGCGCAACATGGGGTTTTGCGGGGAGGGTGGCCAGGGTTGGCTGCGAGAGCCTCTTCTGCATTGTGCCTCTGAACAGGCCCTCACCCCCGGCTCCTCACCCGAACTCGGGGGAAGGGGGTCTCTATGGGCTTGGGGCTTTGCGCAAGTGGTTTTTGCTCAATCCCTGGGTCAGACTCTCACAGGTTGAGGGCAAACGCTTTCTCATTTAGGGCAAACGCTTTCTCATTTGGGGCAAGTGCTTTGTGGTTGAAGGCAAATGCTTTGTGGTTAAGGGCAAACGTTTACTGGTTGGGGGCAAACGCTTTCTGCTTGACCTGAATGTTAACTCGTTTGGGGCAAATGTTTTCTGATGGAGGGCAAATGCTTTCTGGTTGAGGGCAAGCGCTTTGTGGTTAAGGGCAAACGCTTTCTGAAGAGGTGCCCTCTGGCACTTCTATTGGCTGGGGGCGTCACTTATTCTGGAACAGAGTGTAGCGACCAATCGTCCAACGAGTTGGGGCGTTCGAATGTTAATGTGCGAAGACAGGGGCTTTTGTCGGCAGCATATCTAGATCACACAACGGACACCAGTAACACGGAAAAGGAGTGTCATTCATGCGCATTGCTATCATTGCCCTGGGAACTCAAGGAGATGTTCAACCTTATATTGCTTTGGGAAAGGGTTTAAAAGACGCGGGTCATAGTGTCCGATTGTTAACCCATGAAAATTTTGAAGTGCTGGTTAATTCACAGGGGCTGGAGTTTTGGCCTGTCAAAGGTAACGTGCAAGAGCTCCTTGAAACCAAAGAAATGCGTGCGCTGTTGGAAAAAGGGAATTTTCTTGCCATTGCTTCGCGAACAGCCAAAGAAGCCCAGTGTGCGGCTATTGATTGGGCGCATGAAGGTTTAGTCGCTTGCCAGGGAATGGAGCTGCTGATCGCAGGCATCGGGGGGCTCTTTGTTGGTCTGTCTCTTGCAGAGAAATTGGGACTTCCATTTCTCCAAGCGTATGTGGTGCCCTTCACGCCGACAAAAGATTTCCCTGGAGTTCTTTTTCCCCAGTCGATATCCAGGCTCGGAGGTTCTATTAATCGTTTGTCACACTATTTGATGCGACAAGTGATGTGGCAAGGGTTCCGGACAGCTGATAGGATAGCTCGACAGCAAGTGCTGGGCTTGTCTTCGGTCCAGTTTTGGGGGCCTTACAATGCCGACCTCCTTCATCGCTATCCAATTCTGTACGGCTTCAGCCCATCAGTGATCCCCAAACCGTCTGATTGGAATGAGGATACTCATGTCACGGGTTATTGGTTTTTGGACTCATCCTCTGATTGGACGCCAACCCCAACCCTAATGGAGTTCCTGCAAACCGGTCCAACTCCTGTGTACATTGGGTTTGGGAGTATGAGTAATCGAAAACCGGAAGAAACTACCGATTTAATCTTACAAGCGCTTGCAAGAACTCAACAACGAGCTATATTGCTCTCTGGTTGGGGTGGTCTGCGCAAGGCCGACTTACCGGATACAGTTTTTATGGTAGGCTCGATATCCCATTCATGGCTCTTCCCACGGGTTGCGGCTGTTGTACATCACGGCGGTGCCGGTACGACAGCCGCCGGTCTCAGGGCAGGAGTTCCTTCTATTGTGATTCCTTTCTTTGGTGATCAGTTCTTTTGGGGGAGGAGGGTAGCGGAATTAGGGGTTGGGCCAGCACCAATTCCACGTAAGAAACTAACAGGTGACCGACTTGCACAAGCTATTAAAAAGGCTTTGACAGATCAAAAGATGCGTCAGTGCGCGGCCAATCTGGGGACACGAATCCAAGCGGAGGATGGGATCGCAAACGCAGTCGCCGTCGTACAAGAAATCGAAAACCGTAGTGCTATTTGCCAACAACTCGATGGCCGACCGTAGGCCCTTGTCTATTGAAGGCGATCAGTGGAAACCGAAAGGAGAGCTAAGCAGTGAATCTGGATAGTGCCTCAAGCCAGCGAGCTTGTGACTCAGATTATAGACCCGATTCGCCTCGGTCAGCACAGCATATATTTTTTATAGCCGCACCATCCCCAAGAAAGACTTGTGAGCGCTCAATCAGTCAGTGAACCAGAGATTGATATAAAAGAGATGAAAATGGTAGGATGCTGGCCATGCTTCATAGCAAAAACCTCAGAAAACTCTCCCCACTCTGTTAGGGTGGGAAAAATAACGCGGGGAAAGTCTTCATGTCGGCAAAAGTTGCGGTTGTAACCGGACAAATCACAATTAATGATGGCGGTTCGTTTCTGCTAACTGCTGCCGATGGATCGATCGACGATCGACGCGCTCAGGGTTTATTTGTGCGGGACACACGCCTGATTTCTTACTACGAACTCTCGCTCGATC
>JANNOU010000157.1:0-75101 GCA_031399305.1 Leptolyngbya sp. SOY_34_metabat_272 | reverse complement strand
CGCCAACTGGGCACGCAACGCTTCCCGCTCCAGCGCCATCTTCAGCGCCTGATTGATCGGCAAACGCTGCATACCCCAAGCCGGATCCAGAGTCTCAATTTGGGCCGCCCCCTCCACAAAGCTAGGCACCGCCAACCCCTGCTGGATCGCTACCTGCGCCGCCGCCACAGTCTCCGGTTGCGTGACCTTGTGCTGAAAACAGGCCGCCAGCTCAGCCTGCCCCTGCTTGTTGCGCACCGCCGCAAAGCCAAACAGACGGCAGAGCACCGGTCGCCAAGCATAGACCCCACAACGACCCTTGCCCACCACCGCCGCATCCGGCTGATAGAACACACACACCGGCGTCTGCGCCCGAGCCACCGCCTCCAGCCACCGAGCAGCCTCACCGCGACCGACCAGCTCCTGCGCCAGAGGCAACATTTCCAGCGGCGTCGCTTCAACATTGGGACTCGTGCAACAGCGCCCACAGCCCGGCGGGCACTGCAGGCCACTAGCCTCAGCAAAAGCCTGCGTCTGCCGGTCAAGCTCAGCAAACCGGCGCATGATTTCATCCCCGACTTCTGAATTCACAGCCTGCAGACCTAAAGCGCTGGATACCCCTTATTTAAACAAGTGAGTCGCCATCGCCATCAGCGTCGCCTGCTCCAAAAACGGCACCGTCACAATGCGCTGCTCAGTGACCTGGCCCAAGTGAGCCGCAACCCTCTGGTGGCGGTCATTCAGAGCCAGACCCATCGCATCCGAGCGGTCTTGCCAGAGACGATTGAGCACAATAAAGCGATGGCAAATCGCCAGCGTGTCCAACTCCTGGAGCAGCCGCTGCGTCTCAGCCAACACCGCCTGCTCCGGCGTCATCACACTGATAAATTCGGTGTGCTCCGGCGACTGCAACTGCCGCTGCAACGCCCGCACCTGCAGCAGCAGCCCGCGCAGACGCTGCGCCAAATCTGACTCAGCCACCATCTGTCGGTATTTCAGCCAGAGACGCAAGGCCATGCCAATCCAGCCCTCCAGCGCCTGCGGCATTTGCAGGAAACGCAGCAAATGCCCAGTGGGTGCGGTGTCCAACACCACCAAGTCGTAGGGCTCACTCTGGGCCGTGGTTTGGGTAATTGCCAGCAAGGCCATCACCTCATCCAGCCCGGGCGGCGGCAAGTCCAGCAACTTCTGCCAAGCCACCGGATCGTACTGCAGCGTCGCCCCCGCCTGGTCCCCAGCGCTCAGCTGCGCCTCACCCGCCAGCATCGCAGCAATCGAGCGCAGATAATCGCGGCGAAACTCCTCCAGAATCTGCTCTGAATCAATTTCCTGCGCCCATAAGTTCGGCAGAATGTTCAGCGGCTCCTGGCCCAAGCCTTGCTCAGGGCCGAGCAACCCCGACTCCCGCAGCGCATCCCCCAGCGAATGCGCCGGATCAATCGAAGCCACCAGCACCCTGGCCTGCGGCTGCGACTGGGCCAAGTGGTAGGCCACCGCCGCCGCCGTGGTCGTCTTGCCCACGCCGCCCTTGCCGCCCACCACGATCAGGCGCTTGCCCTCTGCGAGGAAGTCGGGCAGCCGCTCACCCGAACCCGGCCCCTCAGCCGCTGCGGCCAGCAAAGAAGGGAAGGGTTCAGCTGCTTGCGTTGCAGGAACCAGAGGTTCTAGCTGGGCAATGAGCTGATCGAGAGCGGCCTCACCCAACGGTTCGGCCAGTTGCAAAGGCACCTGCCAGAGGGCGTAAAGCTTCAGATCTGCGGCCAGGATCTGCAAGATCTGCTGCTGTTGCGCCCGGCGAACCCGCAGCAGCGGCGAGAGCGACAGGTCGGGCAGAATCACCTGATTGACGATTAGCCCGCCGATCGGCACCCGACGTCGCTCTAGAGCAGCGCAGAAGCGACGCGTCTCCATCAGGCTCAACTGCTCGGGCGTGAGCACTAGCCAGACCGCACTTTGGCCCTGGTGGGTCAGGCGGTCGCGGCCTGAGCTGAGCTGAGCCTGCATCTGGGCCAGAAACTGATCGGTTTGGTCCGGGCGATAGCTGCCGGTGAGCGCTGTACTGAGTTCGCGATGTTTGGCCTGGAACAGCTCCAGCGAAGCCAGCAGGTTATCCAGAAAATCGGGCAGATCCAACAGGCGTAAGGTATGCCCGGTGGGCGCAGTGTCCAGAATCACCGTGTCAGCCTCAGCGGCGGCCAGCAAGCGGTTCACCTCCAGCACCGCCATCAGCTCATCCAGCCCTGGCCAGTCGAGATCCCACACGGGCAACAGATCTTGGCGCTCAAACCAACTGCCGCGCTCCGCAATCAGCTCCAGCGCTTCCCCAGAGGTAGCGCGAAACGATTGCAGCAGGGTCTGTGCATCTAGAGAACGCACCTGTAAATTGGGCAAATCGGCCAGAGGCTGGGGCTGGTCGGTGACGGCCAAGCGCAGGACATCGCCCAGAGAGTGAGCGGGGTCGGTTGAGATCAGCAGCAGGCGTCGGTCGGGCTGGGTGCGAGCGAGTTGGCGGGCTAGGGCGCAGGCCAGCGTCGTCTTGCCCACGCCACCCTTGCCGCTGAACAGCAGCAGGCTGCCTTCGAGAATTGGGAGCGGTTGAGAGGGGAGCTTCAAGGCGATGCGGGGAGAGACTGAAGGGTAAGGAGCGGCGAGAAACTCAGTCCAGTTCTGCAGCAGGTCGAATGCGCTTAGGGAGTAGACCCGTCCTCCTCAGACAGGGCAATGCTTCCAGCCTTTTACAGAGCTTGATTTCCGCCGAATGGTAGAGAGTTCTAACGGAGACCTGTGAGAGCTTGAGTCATACGTAAGCGTTCTCAAAACCTGATTGCGCGAAAACCCATTGAAAGCCCCAGCGGGGCTCAGGTTGGTCGCATATGAACATTGCCATGCCTACCTTCACAGCCTTCCAAGTCGGGTCAGGTTCTCCGGATGCTCTGGACGACGCCCCCGACAATCTCACACCCGCGCAGCCTTCGAAATTAGAGCAGGATGGTGGCGACCACGATTTCGAGTTCGAGGATTCACCGCCAACCGCTGAGGAGGTTGCGGACCTCGACGACCTTGGAGCGGCGGATCTCCAAGACTTCAGTGCCCAGTCAGAAATCGCGGCGGTGTTCACCAGTGGCTACAGCAAGAGCCCATCAGATGACTCCGTGGGCGCTTTCTTCAAGGAGATGTCCCGCTATCCCCTGCTGAAGGCCGACGAAGAAGTCGAACTTGCCCGCCGCGTCCAGTTCCTAGTCACCGTCGAGGAGCGGCAGGCGCAGCTAGCTCAGAGCCTGGGTCGTGCGCCCAGTCGCGTCGAACTGGCCCAGGCTTTCGACCTCAATGAGCGCAGGCTAGAGAGCCATCTGCACCAAGGCCGCACCGCCAAGCGCAAGATGATCCGCTCCAATTTACGCCTGGTAGTCTCGATCGCCAAGAAGTATCTCAACCGGGGGGTGCCGTTCTTGGACCTGATTCAGGAGGGAGCGCTGGGTCTGGATCGGGCAGCGGAGAAATTTGACCCAGAGAAGGGCTACAAATTCTCGACTTACGCCTACTGGTGGATCCGACAGGGCATTACCCGCGCCATCGCCAACGATTCACGGGTGATCCGCCTGCCGGTTCACGTGGTCGAGAAGCTGAACAAGCTCAAAAAAGCCAGCCGCGAACTGCGCTCAAACCTGGGCCGCAACCCCACCGAGGCAGAACTCGCCCAAGCACTGGAGGTGTCGCTCCACCGCCTGAGGCTGCTCTACTCTGTCCGCCGTCGCGCCCTGTCGCTGAACCATCGCATTGGCCGGGAAGAGGAGACCGAGCTGGTGGATTTGCTCGAAGACGACATCTCGCAATCCCCACTGGAGCAGACATCCGAGCACATGATGCGTCAGGAGATCTGGGAGGTATTGGGCGATGTGCTCACCCAGCGCGAGCAGGACATTATCTCGCTGCGTTACGGCCTCAGCCAGCGCGAACCCTGCACGCTCGAAGAGGTGAGCTGCATGTTCAACCTCTCCCGCGAACGCGTGCGTCAGATCCAGGCCAAGGCCATGCGCAAGCTACGCCACCCCCGCATCGCCGAGCGCCTACGTAGCTGGCTCGCCTAACGCGCGATCTGGGCCATGTAGTCGTGCCAGAGCTGGGCGGCTTGCGAGCTAGCTCCCGAGGTGGGCGAGTTGTCGTCGTTGCCCAGCCAGACACCCGTGACCAGGTTGCCACCCGGAATGAAGCCGATAAACCAGAGATCGCGGTTGTCGTCGGTGGTGCCGGTCTTGCCTGCTGCTCCCAAGCCCGCTCGTCTGCCGGTGCCGTAGTCCACCACGCCGCGCATTAGGTTGACCATCGTCCTGACCACGGCAGGATCTACAGCCTGAACTTGGGCCGCACTATCGCTGGCGCGCTCATAGACCACCCGGCAGGTTCGGAAGTCTTGAGGGTTTTGACAGTCACTGCTGTCGAAAATGCGACTGATTGCATAGGGACGACTATGGAGGCCGTTATTGGCAAAGGCGTCCAGGGCTCCGGTTAGCTCCAGTAGGTTCACCTCTTTAACCCCCAAGGCTAGCAACGGCGTGGCCTCCAGAGGCGAGCGAATCCCCAAACCTCTGGCAATGCGGATCACGTTGTCTAAGCCCGCTGCCTGCGCCACGCGGATCGCCACCGGGTTCTCCGAGTAGGCAAAGGCTCGGTACATATCAATGCTGCCGCCGCTGTGAGCGCAGCCCCGCACCCCGGCAGTCGGAGCGCAGGAAAAAGTCCGGTTGGGCGAGATCCCTTGCGCCAGCGCTGCCGTGTAGGCAAACACCTTGAAGGTCGAGCCGGGCTGGCGCTGGGCCTGATTGGCCCGGTTGAACTGGCTCTGGCTATAATCGACGCCGCCCACCAACGCCTGAATTGCGCCGGTGTCAGCCTCTAGGCTCACCAGCGCCGCCTGCGAAAAGTTGGAGCCTGCGCCGACTTCGCTGACCGTGGCGCTCACCGCCGCTTCCGCCAGCTTCTGCCGCTTGAGGTCAACGGTGGTCTCTACGATGAAGTTGCCTTCCTGGGCCAGCTCCCGTCCCAACAGCTGGCCCAGCTCATCAAACACATAGCCGTAGAAGTAGGGCGCAAGCGTGCCCTGGATTGCCCGCTTAGCCGCTGGGTTAACGTTCAGCCGGGAGCGACGGGCACGGTTGTACTCGTCCGAGGAGATCATCCCCAGCCGCCGCATGCGCAGCAGCACGCCGTCGCGTTGCTCAATAGCTTGGTTCAGGTCGTCTACCGGGTTGTAGCTGTTGGGCGCGGGTAGCAGTCCCGCTAGCGTCGCCGCTTCCGAAATGTCCAGCTGCGCCGCAGGCTTGTTGAAGTAGAAGCGCGCCGCGTCTTCAAAGCCATAAACCCCGTTGCCGAGATAGACCCGGTTCAGATAGATCAGCAATAGCTCCTGTTTGCTGTAGAAGGCTTCCAGCTTCAGGGCCACTAGGGCTTCGCGCAGCTTGCGCCCGAGCGAGTCCTCCTGACCCACATAGCTGCGCAACACGTTGCGGGCCAGCTGTTGGGTGAGGGTGCTACCACCTTCGCGCAGCTCGCCGCCTCGGACATTGGTCAACAGGGCGCGCAAGGTACCGATTGGGTCCACCCCCGGGTGCCAGTAGTAGCGGCTATCTTCCGAGGCGATCACGGCCTGGGGCAGCCAGCCAAACTCCTTTACACGCTTGCTCTCAGTGTGCACACCGGTCGTGGCCGAGCGCAAAGGCGTCTGCCCGTCGCGGGCTAACACAATCACCGGCCCCTGGCTGCTGGCCGGCAATGGGGTCACGGAAAACTGCAGCCAGCCCAGCAGGATCGCCCCGACCAGCAGCGCAAACCCGCCGCCGCCGCCGATCAGCGCGTAGCGCAGGACGGTGACGTACCAGGGCGGCGGGTAGTGATAATTCAGGGTCACCGCATTGGCCAGCTCTGGCGGCCCCAGCGAGACCTTCATGCCGTGGTAGAGGTCCAGGCTGGTGTAGCGCTGCTTGCCCTGGTAAAGGCCATTAGTGGAGTTCTGGTCACGAGCGACAAAGCGGGCGCGACTTTTACCAGGGTTGCGACGCTCGAGCACCAGATGGGTCTGGCTAACCACCGGGCTGCGCACCACAATGTCGTTGGCTTTAGAGCTACGGCCCAACAGGTAGCGGTCTCCCAGCAGCGGATACGCCTGCGGTGTCGGGTCACCAGGCTGCTCGACCCGCAATTCGGGCACTCGAGCGTTGGCGCGTAGCTGCAGCTTGGAGAAATTGACCCGGGCTTGCACCTTCTGCGCGACCTGGGTGAGTGTGCCCAATAGCGTCTGGCCCAGGGGGGGACGACCGGGCGAGGGGGGCGCGGGCTTGGGAGCGGGGTTCGAGGGCACAGGCGGCATTCGGCAGTCTAGGTTGGCTGAGGGAGCGGCAACAGGGCGGTCCGCCCCACAGGCAGAGTCGCCCTGACCTACTGATCTAACATCTCCAGCAGCTCAGCGATCTTCGCGGGCAGATCCCCTTCCTGGAGACTGCTGGCGACCTGAGCCAGTTCCAGGTCAGCGCGTGCCCCAGCAAAATCCTGGTTAGCGATCTTCAGTTGGGCCTGCCCATAGTAAGCAGCTGCTGCGACCTCGCCTGCCGGTTGTAGGCGCAGGGCCTGAGTCAGGTCCGCCGCTGCCTGAGCAACATTCTGCTGGGCCAAGTAGGTCAGCCCTCGGTTGACCCAGAAGGCGCTCTGGCGGTTGTCTCGCCCAATGGCTGACGAATAGTCTGCCAGAGCGCCTACCCGGTCTCCCATTGCCGCCTTAATGTTGCCGCAGGTGTTGTAGGCACTGGTCAGTTGCGGCGTGAACTGAATCGCCTTCTGGCAATCGCCCAACGCCAACGCCAGTTGCTCCTGACGCAAGCGGGCCAGCGCCCGTCCCTGGTAAGCCGGGCCGTACTTCGGCTTGAGAGCGAGCATCCGGCTAAAGTCGCTCTCTGCCTGAGCCCACTGCCTCAGAGACGCCTCAGCCAGACCCCGGTAAAAATAAGGCAGCGGCTGGCGCGGATCCGTGGCGACCAAAGTGCTGGCCGTGGTCAGGGCCTGCTCAGCGTCTCCCGAGCGCCACTGCAGGTAGCTTTGACACGCCTGAGACGCCGTACCGCTGGGCCCTTGACTAATCAACATCTGGCAGGCCGTCGCTGCGCCTCCCTGGTCGTCCTGGGCGAGTCGGGCTAGCGCGTAGTCCATCAGGGCCTGAGCACCTACTGGTAAAGGCGGCGCGCTGGTGGCTATCGCTGGCAACTGCGATGAAGTGGGCTGGGAAGACCCATCAGGCTCCAGCAACGGCAGGAGCAGCTCAACCTCGATTGCCGTTGAATTTGGCTGCTGTGACAACGTAGGCAGGACCGGATCGAGGACCAAGGGATTGGACGCCAAGCGACTCGCCAGCGAGGGCGAGTCCTCACTCAGCGCCATGCCAATCGTCAGCGCCAGCAAACTGCCCGCCGCAATTGCTGCGCCGGGCAGCGCCCGTAATCGCATCGGTGCTGGCACATGCTCCCAGGCCTGCGATAGCCGCAGCCAGGACCGTCTCAACGACGATAGACGCCGTCCCTGCTGCGGGGACGGCTCTAGAGCCCGAGGGTCAGGCTGGATCAGCGTGGCATACTCCCACCCGGCAGACAGAGGCAACGACTGCATTGAATTTTCGCTGGCGTTGCCGGGCAAGCTGGACTGGGCTCCTTCAGCAGCGGTCATGTAGGGGTGCGGGGACCAAATCGACGGCTCCTGCTCCTCAGACAATGGACTCAGCCTGCGGGTTGAGGGGAGGCTCTCAGAGCGGTGGGCATCGGCCTCCAACCTCTGCAGAACAGTAGGAGGGCTAAGGTCGTCTACGACCTCTGTCCCATCGGTTTCGGCAGGCGGGCTGCCAACGGCTGCCACGCCTTCGGTAGGGTTGCTAGGCTGAAGCGGAGCCGGAGGCAGTAAGCTGCTACACATCTGCTCGCAGCTCAAGAGCACTTCGTAGACCTCTGCGGCACTGCGAGGTCGCTCTGCTGGCGACTTGGACAGACAGCGCATGATCAGCCCCTCCAGCGCCGCTGGGACCAGCACATTCGCCTTCAGGCTAGCGAAACTGCGCGGCGGCTGCTGACAGTGGGCACGATACCAGCCTGCAAATGAGTGCGTCTTGACCCGAAAGGGCATGCGTCCAGACAGCATCGTGTAGAAGATCACGCCTAGACTGTAGAGATCTGACTGGACCGACAGCTCCTCGCTCTCCATCTGCTCAGGAGCCGAGTAAGCCAGGGTGCCAATGTAAGACTGGGTCTGCAGGCTGGTGGTGCTCTGGTCGGTGAGAAACTTGGCGATGCCAAAGTCCAGGATTTTCACCAGTTCGCCCAGGCCTTCGTTTTGTACAACCAGGATGTTGCTGGGCTTGAGATCGCGGTGAATGATCGGATGCATCTGGCCATCCATGAAGATGCCCTCATGGGCTTGGCTCAGCCCCAGACAGATTTGGCGAGCCAGATGGAAGAAGCGAGGCAGCGGCAGCGGCTGGCTGCTGATTAGGTCGCGCAGACTCTCGCCATTGAGCAGCTCCATGACGTAAAACGGCACGTCCTGCAGCGTAATGCCGTAGTCCGAGACCCGCACAATGTTGAGGCTGCGCTGGCCGAGTTGAGCACAGGCTTTTGCCTCCCGCTCAAACCGCGCTCGAGAGATTTCATCAAGCGCGGCGTGGGATAGTAGCTTGACGGCCACAGGCACATCGCCGAGCAACATGTCTTCAGCCGCATACACCCGGCCCATTGACCCCCGGCCAATGAGGTGATTGAGACGATAGCGGTTAGCCAGGCAACGACCGACGTACGGGTCCTGGCGCGTGTGTTGGTCCTGACGAGCGGAGGAGGAGCTGGTCATCATACAGGGAACGACTGGGGAGGTTAGTCAGCACACTTCAGTCTGGCAACTGCCATCGCCTTCACTCAAGTATCCCGCAGGACTGCCTTAGCCTCCACGCGGTTCTCATCGTCAGGCGCTCAGGGCAATGCCGCGTCTGCCAACCCCAAACCTAGGGTTGGCCAGATCTTCACCCAGCTCACGGGGCTCAACAAGCAGTCGCCAGGCAGTTGAGCAGTGTCTTCACGTTTGCCACAGGATTGTAAAGCTAGTTCGCCTGCTCTGAGCGATGATTTTCAGCCCTGGCTTGGATGATCCCCACCTGTCCCCGCCAGATCCGGGAACTTTTAACAAACCTCCTGTCACTTGGCTACCTGGCTTGTGCCAGATTGTCAACCATCCTGATGGGTGAATTCGGCAGCGTAGATACTGTTCAGTTCACGGTTGGTTCACCGTTTGTTTACAGGCTGCGAGGAACAGGAGTGAAGATGTTGAGGAGGGTAGGTCGTGGGTAAGTGGACACATCACCTATGCCTGGGCGCAGGATTCAGCTCAGTCATCATTCACGGGGGAACTGTTTTCGCGAATCCAACTATAAACTCTAGGCTGGCAGACCCTAATTTGGCTGGGCCTGCGCCTAGAGCGGATCCCAGCACCTCAGGCACCGCTCAGGTCCGAATGGAGGCTCCGGAGCCGCCGACACGGCTTTCACCCCTCAATTCGGCAGCGGCAGAGAAGCTTGCCACTCCTCTAACCCCCAACTTGGCCGCCCCTGTGCCTGCCAGTCCTGCGCAGCCAGCCTCACAGCGCCCCGAACCGTCAGCTCCAGAATCGGTGGGCTCAGATCGGCTGGCTGCCGAGCGGCAGCGGCTCGCCAGGGTTTTGCAGGAGTTGGTGGCCCAGGAGCTAGCCCGCCAGGCGGCTGACAACTTGCAGCAGGCCTCCAGGGCAGGCAACCGCCCCAAAAATTTGACTGCTGAGCGCCACCATCTGGCCGATCTACTCGACCAGGCAGTGGGTCGCGAACGCTCAGAGCAGCAGCAGGTTCGAGTGCGGCGGAATCTGGCAGCACGACTTAGCCGTGGCAGTGGGCCGAGCCCACAGCTCCAGGCTCAGGGGCAGACGCAGGACGCTCCCGAGCCTGCCGTGAATCTGGCGCTTGCCCCCACCTCGGGCGCGATCACGGGGCTGAGTCCACGCGTGATGCAGGCGATCCAGAGCGTGGTGGGTCAGCGATTCAGTCGGCTAGGCTGTGTGGATTTGGTCCAAGAAGTCCGGCGTCGGATGGGCCTGCCTGCATTAGCGTTTCAAGGGCAAGCTCCAACTCGCTATGTGCCTCACCTGGCACATCTGTTGGCCCAGCAGGGCGCACGGGTTATCCGCAACACTGAAGCCCAGCCGGGAGACATCATCATCGCCAACGGCCACACAGGCGTGTTGTTGAATGCCAACATGGTGGTTCACAACTCAACCCGTGGAGGCTATCGAGGTGCGGTGATCAGCATGGCTCAATGGCAGAATATCTGGCCGAGCAGTCGTATCTTCCGGCCGGTAGACGTTGCTGTGCTGGTGAGCAGCAGCTGAGGCGCTTAAGCTTAGACTCCCGACTTAGGGTTCTCGTTGCAGACGCTGGAGTTCGGCTTGCAGGTCCTGGACCTGATTACGCAGCTGATCGACATGCTCGCCAGCCGCCGCGCCCTCGCCATCCTCTTCTATTTGGATCTCAATGGGGCGTGGTTGCGCAGGACCTTGGGCGACATCCACCGTGCTCTCCGGAGGTATGCTCTGGGCCTGCTGGATCAAGTCATCGACAAATTTCTGGGCTTGTTCAGTGGTCATCTCGCCCCGAGCCACTAGGTCGTCGGCGACCTTGCGAGCCTGATTGCGCAGTTCAGACAGCTTAGTGGCAGCTGTCTCGCTCGCAACAGAGGCCAGGCCAACCCCCAGATAGAGGGCTTTCTGGAAGATGTCGCCAAAACCAGGCATAGCAGCAATCTACCTCGAGGAAGGGGAGAACCTCTCCAGATTAGGGCAGTTTTCATAACCCTGCCCACCGCTCCTGTACAGCCGAGCAAGTCTCCAAAAAGGGCGACCCGGAGACCACGCCTACCTCAAGCATCCCGTAGTGCTGCTACCTTCCGGTCCTGACACGGTTTGGGCGTCGAAATCGCATGGGTCCAGGTCTAGGCACAGCATAGCACTTCACAGCTGGCGTGACACCCAAAGTCTGCGATGCGCTTATGCTATTCTGCTTCCAAGGTATTGCAGACCACCTCTCTTAACGGTTCGGGCGCGGGTGTAGGTCAGTGGTAGACCGTCAGCTTCCCAAGCTGAATGTCGTGGGTTCGAGTCCCATCACCCGCTTACTAGTGGAAAGCTTCGTAAGGACTCCGTCGTCATATAGTAGAGCCAACCGGCAGGAAGGAGCCTGCGCTGTGTTGAAAGTGGCAGTAGCCTCCCAAAAAGGAGGCGTTGGCAAATCAACTCTGACGATTACCCTGGGCGCAGCCCTGAAAGCGAAAGGTTTCGCGGTTTTAATCGTGGATGCAGACCCGCAAGGCTCCGCGACCTACGGCATGGGCCAAACCGAAGCCGAGGGTTTGAGCGGGCTGGCAGCACTGCTGGAGGGCAAACTGGAGATCCAGGTTGGCAGTGGCCCTTGGCCCGATCTGATCGCGGGCGGAGCCTCGACCGCCTTCCACGCCTGGCAGAGTCGCGAGGACCTGAGCAAAGCCCTGCTACCGCTGGCATCTCGCTACGATCTGTGTTTGATCGACTGCCCCCCGAGCTTATCCTCAGTGTTAGTCGCAGCGATCGTGGCTGCTGACCGGGTGATGATCCCGGTGCAAGCTGATCCTCTAGTCTTGCGAGGGTTGGGCAAGCTGGTGCATCTCATCGATTCAACTCTCCCGAACCCTGATGTGAACATCTCCTCCGACCGCTACCCAGTGGATGTTGTGCGCAGCCGCTACCGACCTCAGTTGCGGATCACAGCTGAGGCGGATCAGCTCTTGGCCGCCTCCAACCGCTGGCGGGTTTGGGCAACCGCGATCCCGGAACAGGTCACCATCGCCGAAGCCGCCGGTCACGGCCAGCCCATCCTGACCTATAGTGCTTGGTCCGGAGCCGCCCAAGCCTTTGACAATCTGGCAGCAGAAGCAATCGAACAGTGGCAGCTAAACCATGAGTGATGAATCGGTATCTCGTCTGGGTCGCGATCCTTTGGGCAATCTGGCCTCCCTCCCTCCAATAGAGCAAGGACTAGATCAACTGTTCCAGAGTTCTGCGTCGCTGCTGGGAGGCCGCCCAGGCGCTGGATCGCCACCGGCGTTGAAGGACAACCAGCCTGCTGTTCAGACTGAGGTTGCTCCGCCGTCGCCATCTCTATTTGCTAAGTCCAGTCCCGTGACTAGATTAGGCTCGGCCAACCGCTCCCGCCCCGTCAGTGAGCAGTCTCCAGAGCGCAAGCGGTCCACCAGTGGCTTGGTGC
The DNA here is from genome assembly GCA_031399305.1 of Leptolyngbya sp. SOY_34_metabat_272. Classification (GTDB taxonomy): domain Bacteria; phylum Cyanobacteriota; class Cyanobacteriia; order FACHB-261; family FACHB-261; genus FACHB-261. The sequence continues at coordinate 62,779 of JANNOU010000157.1, read as the reverse complement.
GCAAACTGATTGGCATTTCTCAAACCGCAGCGCTGCCGCTCGCAACCCCTGAATTGAGCGTGAGTCTGTCGCCCGAGCTACAGCATCGCCTAGAACAGGTGCTGCATCGCCTGGAGAGTTTGGCTCAGGCCCGAGGGCAAACCGCAGCCAACGCGAGTGAAGTCCTAGTGGCAGTTCTGGGCAGCTGGCTCGACCAAGTGAATGAGCCGGAACTGCTGGCCCTGCTCCAGTCGCAGCACCGCTCTCAGCGAACGGATCGCTGAGGCCGAGGAATTAGGCCGATGAGCTTGGTAAGTCTGCCATCACTGGTCCAAGCCGCCCGAAACGGCCAGGTCGTCAGCTTTCCGACCGATACCGTTCCGGCCTTAGCAGTTCGGGGTTCCAATGCCGCTGCCATTTTCACACTTAAAAACCGCCCCGCCGACAAACCGCTGATTCTAATGGCCGCTGAGCCAGAAGGATTGTGGCCGTTTACGATGGGTAGCGAGACTGAGCAAACGGCCTGGCAAGCGCTGGCCGCGCAAGCTTGGCCGGGTGCCTTAACCCTAGTCCTACCCGCCAGCGCTGCTGTTCCCGCTGCTGTTAATCCGGGACACATCAGCATCGGTCTGCGTGTGCCAAACCATCCAGTGGCGCTGAGCATCCTCAAGCAGACCGGTCCTCTGGCAACCACGAGTGCCAATCGTTCGGGAGCTCCCCCCTTGACTGACCCCCAAAGCGTTGAGGCCACGTTTCCTGAAATTCAGGTCTTAGCAGGTTGGTCAGTGCCAGGCCTCGGCCGGGTCAGTAGCGGCCAGCCCTCTACGGTGCTCCGATGGCTACGGCAGCCTGAAGGGCAGAGCCGCTGGCAGGTCTTGCGGCAGGGGGCTTTGCGAATCCCAGGTCTTGGGTAAGCTAAGCTCAATGCGTCCGGTGACCGACCGAGATGACGAACCTCCCGAATTGCAAGCGCCCGCATGGATACACCTGAAGACTTGAGGCATCGGCTGGAGCAAGCTGAACTGGCCTGTCGTCTGCTGGAAGAAAGCAATCGATTCAAGTCCAGCTTCCTAGCGCGCACCTCCCACGAGCTGCGCTCGCCCCTCAACGGCATCATCGGCATGCACCAACTGATTCTCAACGGGTTGTGTGAGGGTCCTGAAGAGCAGCACGAATTTCTGGAGAAAGCTCACGAAGCTTCGCTGAAGCTGCTGGCCCTGCTGGATGACCTGATCGACGTTGCCAAAATGGAGCATGGAACGGCTCAGATGGAGACCGCGCCACTGCCCCTGGGCCACCTGCTGCAAGAGGTCTACCAGCTCGCCTACTTGCCTGCCCAAAACCGCAACCTACGCTTGGAAATCACCCTGCCCCCCGAGGATCTCCAGATCCTGGCCGACTATCGCCGCCTGAAGCAGGTTCTGCTCAACCTGGTGGACGAAGCCATTCGCCAGATGCCTGAGGGCCGTATCCGCCTGTTCACTACTCCCCCAGCGGACGCTCAAATTCGTGTGTACGTTGAGGATCAACGCCCGCCGCAGGCCGCTCAACCTGCGCCCAATGCAGATGGGCTTAGCCTGAGCCTGGCCAGCCGCTTGGTCAGTTTGATGGGTGGCGAGTTGACGCTCCTGCCTCCCCAGACTCCTATCCCAGCCCCAGCCTCGATTACAGCCGAGCTCCGGGAGCCGGATTGGCCGCCGACTGTGGTGTGTTGCTCGCTGCCTCTCGCCAGCAGTTGAGCGTCAGTCGGTTTCGGCTTTCTGCTTCAGACTCTCCAGGCTGCGCTCGGCCTCTCGGGTGAAGACTCGGCGTTGGGTCGGGTAAAGTAGCCAAGCCAGCAGCCCACCTGAACGCACCCGCTGCGTCAAACCACAAGTGTTATCCAGTTGGGAGGTCAGCCTGCGCTCAAATGTCACGCGGATGCCTGGCAGTCGTACCTGATATTCCAGCAAGTGGAGCGGCTCAACGCGCAGCAATTGCAGAGGCAGCTTCATGCCATTGGCCGACTGCAAGATGCCCGACTGCTGTGGGGCCACGGGACCAGCCAGCTCCAGCTTAAGCAAGCTAGGGTCCCACTGAGACCAGAGGGTGGGATCCGCCAGCAGTGCCCAAAGACGCTCGGGCGAAACTCGGATGTGGGTGGAGCGCTCCACGAGAATTGGCATCAGATACTTGTGTTCACTTGTCGGGCAAGGGACAGACTTTGAGGAAAGTTTACAAGACAAGCGCTCCCCATGAAATTTCAGAAAAGCCCTATAGGACGATAAAGAAACTCTACACTCTCAAGGATAATGACCCCAGGGTGCGACTGCAGCAGCTGACAACCAGCTGGCGGTCAACAGAGAGGGGGGCTTGATTTCGTCAGTATCTTTGCGGAGATTTGGCCCAATTTCGTCCAGATCCTGCACTATTTGCCGTATTTCTCGGGTTCCCCGGCAGGGCACAACTCGGAATAATCGGAAGTCATAGAAACGGTAACCCCGCAGGCGGATCTGGATTCTCGTAATTGATGCGGTAGCCAGGTTAGTTAAACATGACATTGGTTATGGAGTCTGTGAACACAACCATGACTGTCACCCACATTATTCGTCAACTGGTAGAGAGAGCACTTTACTTCCGAAGGCTAACACCCGATATCGAGGACGAGATCAACAACGAACTCACGCGCCTCGGCTACATTTCCGACGTGGACTACGAAGCCCTAGAACTGCTGATGACCGAAATGGACGCAGGGCGCGTTCAACTAGTCAGCCGCTGCTAGGCAAGAGTTGCTTGCCATCAACCACTATGTGCATTGACCCGAACAGGATGGGGATCGGGGGGACTTCTATTTCACGTCTTTCACGCTGGATTGGCTGGAGATCTAGGTTAGCTCTGGTGGTGGTGGGCATTGGCTGGTTCGGTGCAGGCTGTCGTACTGCCCAATCTGCAGCCAGTCGCACCTTGCCCCCTCTTCCGCAGCAGCCACAGCTGCAAGTTTATTTCAATCACTCCCAGGCGGCTCACTATACCGAGCCCTATCGCAGCATCGAGCGCTATGGCGACAACCTGGAGCAGATCCTGATTGACAACATCCGCGCTGCCCGCATCAGTCTAGATGTGGCGATCCACGAGTTGCGCTTGCCGGGAGTGGCAGCAGCGCTAGCAGAGCGCCACCAGTCTGGAGTGAGAGTTCGCTTGGTCCTGGAGAATCATTACAGTCGTCCCTGGAGTGACTACGCACCGGCTGAGATCGCCAAGCTCAGCGAACACGATCAGAATAGCTATCGTGATGCGATGGCCCTAGCGGATCTCAACCAGGATGGCCAAGCTAAGGCGGCGGAGTGGAACCAACGGGATGCCCTGCACCTCCTGCGCCAAGCAGGGGTTCGCTGGATCGATGACACCGAGGACGGCTCGGCAGGCAGTGGCCTCATGCACCACAAGTTCTTAGTGATTGACCGTCAGCGTTTGGTGGTGGCCTCTGCCAATTTCACCCCTAGCGATGTCCATGGCGACCTGCTCAAGCCTGAGAGTCGGGGCAATGCCAATCATCTGCTCCAGATCGACAGCCCTGAACTGGCAGCAATTTATACTCAAGAGTTTGAACTTTTGTGGGGTGATGGACCTGGTGGCAGACAGGACAGTCGCTTTGGGCTGCAGAAGCCTTACCGACCGGTGCGACGCGTTCAGGTAGGCCAGGTTGAGCTTGAGGTGCAATTTTCGCCCACCAGCCGCAGCCGTCCCTGGGCAGAAAGCGTGAACGGCTTGACGGGGCGCTCTCTACAAGCGGCCCGCCAGTCAGTTCACCTGGCCCTGTTTGTGTTCTCCGATCAAAATTTGGCAAATCTCCTAGCGCTCAACCGTCGCCAGCGGGGGACTCGCCTCCAAGTTTTAATCGATTCTGGGTTTGCGTATCGCAGCTACAGTGAGGCACTCGACTTGTGGGGATTAGCGCTGCCCCAAGCCTGCAAGCTGGAGGCGGGTAACCAACCCTGGCCAGCTCCAGTGCAAACGGTAGGGGTGCCGGTGCTGGCGCGCGGCGACCTGTTACATCACAAGTTCGGTGTGGTCGATGGCCAAACCGTGATCACCGGCTCCCAAAACTGGAGCGAGGCGGCTAACCAAACCAATGATGAAAACCTTCTGGTGATGCGTAGCCCCGTGGTTGCCGCTCACTTTGAGCGTGAATTCACTCGCCTCTACGACAGCGCCGTCTTGGGGCCTTCTCGTCGCCTGCTACGGGAAATTCAAAAACAGCGTAGCGTTTGTCCTGGTCGTCAACCGGCCAAAGTTCAGCCCTTGCCGGGCCGACCGGATCAGGCAATAGCGAGTCTAGTCAATCTGAACACGGCGACTGCCACTGAGTTAGAGAGCCTACCGGGGATCGGCCCGGCGACGGCGCAGCGCATCATCGCGGCACGACAGCGACGGCCCTTACGGAATCTGGCAGATCTGGACGCGGTTCCGGGACTGGGACCCAGCACCCTAAAGCAGTTACAGGGACAGGTCACCTGGTAAACTCGGAGCTTGGTGAGTTAACCCGGTGAGGCTATGGCCATTCTGGATTCCCAGGGCCGTCTATTCGGCAAGATCAGCCTGCTCGATCTCGGCGCGCTGCTCGTGATTCTGTTGGCCGTGGCTGCGGTGTTTTTGTTTCCGGGGCAGACTGGCTCCGTGGCTCAGGTGGGCGCAAAAACCGAGCCCGTCGAAGTGGACATGATCATCCGGGGGTTGAGTGTGCGCGACCCGCAGACGCTGCTGAAACCAGGCGACAAAGCTAACTTGGTGATTCGTAACCAGCCCTACGGCCAGATTGACATCAAGGCGTTTCAAGTGTTGCCGCAGGAGGCGCTAGTGCCACTGACCAACGGCTCAGTGAAAGTGGTCAAGGACACGCGCATCTCGGAGGAGCTGCTGCGCGACATGGTGATCACGCTCAGCGGTCAGGCGCGCGTCACCGACGACGGCGTGGTCTTAGGCAACAGTAAACTCAAAGTGGGCACACCCGTCCAAATCGAGGGCTTTAAGTATGATTTGCGCGGCAGTGTGATGGACGTGCGCGTGCCGCGCGATGGCTCCGCTCCAGCTACTCCAGCATCGTAATCGCCGGGTGGCGGCAGTAGAGTGGCAGGGCTTCAGCCCAAGTAGGAGTTTGACCCTGCTGCCGGAGCGATAGGGCCAGTCTCACCAGGCTTAGCGCAGGCGCAGGCTCACAGGCTTCGGCACTCACCCGTTTGGCCTCGGGCCAGGCACTCAGCACCTGCTCCCATTCTGCGGACGACCAGAGTTGATCGGGCAAGCAGGTGAGGAGTTTCTGCTCTCCCTGCTTGCCCTTGTTACTTTCGTAAAGTCCGCCGAAGATTTCTTCACGCTTGGCCGACATCTGGACTGCCCAAAGCTGAGCAGGATCCGTAGAGACCCCTCTGGAGAGGGAACTTTGCAGCCACGCCAAAATTGCTAAGCTTGATACAGAATACACGGGGATCGCTAATTGCTGACCCAAGGTTCGCGCCGTCACGACCCCGATGCGGCTCCCGGTGAAGCTACCCGGCCCACCGGCTACGGCGATCAGTTTTAGGCTTGACCACGGCTGTGCAGACCAACTGGGCTGCGCGCTTAGGAACTCCCGCAGGTAGGGGTGCAGAACGCGGGCCAAAGAGCGGCCCACGCTCCAGGTCTGTTGTTGACCGCGTCCCGTGAGATCGCACAGTGCCAGGCCAAGGCTGTCTGTCGTTGTGTGTAGCCCCAGAGCGAAGCCGCTTTGTGAAGGTTGGTTAGTGTGTTGGCCTGTCAGATTGCGTGTCCAAAACCCGGTATTGAACGAAGAGTAACAAAAAATGACAGCACCGTTTTTGATGCGGCCTCCAGGTAAGGTCTTGGGCAAAACCGCCCAGCGCGAGTGGCAGCATCTCTACGAACTCCTGGCCGAGGTTCTGGGAGCGGCGGTGGAGCTTCTACCCGAGAGCAGCCAGTTGGAGCAAACGCAGCTCAGCAGTCTGGCCATTGCTTTCAATGGCCAGATTTTCTCTAGGCAGGCCGATCTGGATCTGCAACGCTGGTGCGAGCGATGCGAGTGGCGCTGGATTCAAACCCAGCCTCAGACTCAGATCAGTGGGCGCGAGTGGCGCTGGGACGAGCACCGGCAGCTGTTCTGGGTGGGCTTGAATGCCGGAGACCACCAGACACCTGGGCAGTTCTACGCTGCCTTCGCCGACATGCCGCCGCCAGAGTTGGTGCCCTTAACGCTTGTGCACCCTCTCCTCCAGCATTTGGATGAGTGCTTTTGCCCCTTACCAGCCGGTCAAGTTCTGTACTACCCAGCTGCCCTATCCTTGGATGCACGGGCGTTGCTCGCAGAGTATGTCCCGCCTGCGGACCGCATTGAAGTGAGCTATCAGGACGCGCTGAATGGGGCCTGCCACGCAGTTGCGGTGGGCGATACGCTGGTGATGCATAGCGCTTCGAGTGAGCTGCGGCATCGCTTGAACGAATTTGGCTTTCGCGTATTCAGCTCAGATCTGACCGAATTTGAGGGCGCGGCCAGCTCCTTGTGTCTGCCGCTGTGCGGCGTAGCTCAGCCTAACTTCAGCGAAGCGCTAGAACCCCGTACAACCCCCCAGTACCTGTTCTAAGGCTGACAGCGGGTAAGTTTAGAGGCTACCTGACTCCGACTCGTTGGGAAAAGTCCGCTTGAATTCGTCGAGGAGGTCGTCGATTTCCTCCAGCGCCTGATTCACATCGATGCGTAGGGTACCCAGGTTGGGCTGCTCTAGTAGCTGTACCAGAGATTCACGTTTGCTGGCGATCGCGCCAATGCGCTGACGGATAATTTCGGGATCCATAAGGAAAACAGAGAGCGATAAGGGCAAGAACAGCCTCTATTCTAAGAGCTGACTGGGCCGGGCCACGAGGGGCCGCCACGCAGGGGCCACAGGTGAGCACTAGAATGATGGACGACTGTGGACCACCGTTGGGAAGATATCGTGCGCGACCGCCTCTCACTGCTTCTGGGTACATTGGTCTTCGCTGTGAGTTGGGGGGCAGGTCTGTCGCCCGCAGCGGTGCAGGCCCAAGTGCTAGTACCTCACCAGGTTGACTTGGACCGGACGAGCATGGAGCGTCAGGGGCTAATCCTCGCGCGCGAGGCCGTTCAGCTGGCACAGCTCCAGCAGGATAATCTGGCGCTGCCGCGGGCTCGATTGGCCGTGCAGTTAGCCCCCAATGCCTATGAGACCTGGGCGATCTTGGGTAGCCTCTATCTGCGCAACCAGGACTATGGCAAGGCGATCGTCAACTTACAGCAGGCTAGCCGCCGGGCCCCAGACAACGCGGAGATTTTAGCCAGTCTGGGCTCAGCCTATTTGCAGCAGGGCAGTCATGCGCAGGCGGTGCAGGTGCTCCAGAACGCCCTGCGGCTGAACGCAAATTCGCCCGGTGTCCTGTTCGATTTGGGCAATGCTTACTTCTTGATGCGCCGCTTTCGCGAGGCTATCAGCCAGTACAACCGCGCCGTCTCCTTGGAGGCCAAGTTCTGGCCTGCAATCAACAATATTGGCTTGGTCGAGTATGAATCGGGCCGAGTTCGATCGGCGGTGCAGCGCTGGGAGGCGGCGATTGCTATCGACAATGAGGCAGCTGAGCCCAAGCTAGCGCTGGCTATCGCCCTCTACAAGCTAGGGCAGCAGGAGCGCGGCCTGAGCCTCGGTGAAGCGGCCCTGCGGCTGGACCCGCGCTACGCCGATCCCAAGTTTCTGCGCGACAACCTCTGGGGTGAGCGCCTCCTGAGCGATGCCCGCTCGGTCCTAGACAACCCCCGCATCCAGTCCACGCTGCGCGAAACTCAAGTGGCTCCGACACCCGCTCAGTAGGCTAAAGCTCAGCGATCATGCGGTTTCTGAGCTGCGCCGCAGACGCTCGGAGCCGACCGGGGCAGCAACTCGTCCGTTGAGCCCATTCTCGGCCGGTTCAGGGGTTGAGGGAGCGGCAATGGTGGGCGGTTCTGCATACTCGGGACCATTGGCATTGGCCAACTTCAGGCGGATCTTGACCTCGGTGCCGCGGTCTTCCCCGGCGCTATACAGGTCGATCCAACCGTCCATCAGTTTCATCAGGTTGCGCGAAATCGAGAGCCCCAGACCGGTGCCGCCGAACTCGCGGGTGGTGGAGCCATCGGCCTGAGCAAAGGGCTGGAACAGCTTGGATTGTTGCTTGGGCGGCACGCCGATGCCAGTGTCCACCACCCGGATCTCAACCTCGCCCTTGGCGCGATCAACGGTGGTGCCGAGTGTGACGCTGCCCACCTTTGTGAACTTGATTGAATTGCCTACTACATTCACCAGAACCTGCTTGAGCCGCACTGGGTCAGCCCGGACGAACAGCGGTGTGTTGAGAGCTTTGGGCAGGATCAGGTCCAGCGTCTTCTCACGCGCCTGGACATCCAACATCGAGTGGACCTCTAGCAGCATCTTGTTGAGATCCACGGGCTCCATGACCACGGTCAGAGTGCCGGACTCGATTTTGGCGATGTCCAGGATATCGTTGATCACCTTCAGGAGGTGAACCGCTGAATCATAAGCACTGTCCAAGAAGTCCAGCTCCTCGTCGCGGTCGTCGCAGAGGCCATCGCGCACAAAACGCACGAAGTTGATGATGCCATTGAGCGGGTTGCGCAGTTCGTGGGAGGTGCTGGCGAGGAAGGCGCTCTTCATACGGTTCGCCTCCTCGGCAGCCTGGCTAGCGGCCTCCAGCTCGCACGCTCGGGTTTCTAGACGGTCTACCATCTCATTGAGCGTCGCCGCTAGCTGATTCATCTCCCGGATGCGGAAGTTTTGCGGGATGCGTCCTGAGCCACCGCCCACCTGAGTCGAGAGATGGCGGTCACGGATGCGCAGGGCTTCCTTACCCAATTTTTCTAGGGGCAGTGCTAAATCGCGCGCGAAATAGATAGTGGCCAGGACGTTGGCTGCTAGCAGCGCGCCCACCAGGGTAATCATTGCCACAAAGATTTCCTGCAGGCCCTGGAGCTCCTCTGCCAGTGGCGATACGACCAGCACCGCCCAGGAGCGAGCATTGGCCTGGCTAGCAGGGTCCACCTCGATGGCGCTGAACCCTGCTAGCCACTCCTGATCTCCTTCGCCATAGAAGTGGGCAAAGCCTTCACCGCCTGCCAGAGCGCTGCGAACAATCGATTGCAGTCGGTTGGCACTCTGGATCTGCCAGATGCTCTTGCCGATCTGCGCCGATGAAACGTGGGTGAGAATGTTGCCCTGATTGTCAACCACCATCGCGAAGGCGGGCGATGGGTAGCGGCTGCGAGACTGATCGCGCACCTGCGACTGGAAGCTGAGAATATGAGTCTGGCGACCAGTGAGCCCATAGACCGGAGCCGTGAGTACGAAGGTTGGAGCCGGGCTAGCGGCGTCTATCACCGGGTCAGAGACGAAGGGCTTACCCTGGGCACTGGGTGTGAACCAGCTCAGCTTGCGCTCCTTCTCGCGGATTTTGGCATTGGCACCAATATTTTGGCGGCAACTACTGGCTTCAATGACGCCGTCGCCGACATTTGTGAGGTCAATGCATCGAACCTCTGGGGGCACCTGCTGCGTCAGAGCATTCAAGAACCCCTGCCGCTCAGACACATTGAGCAGCTGCCGGGCGTTAGCTGCGGTGAGCAATTGGCCCTGGGTAGCGTGGAGCCAGCTCTGCATACCTTCGGCCTGACGGGCGGCACTCTCGGCCAGATTACGCCGTGCGAGATCCTGTAGGCTGGTGCGAGCCTTACGGAAGGCAACCGCTTCTCCCAATAGCAGCACGGGCACACTCAACAGCAGGATCCGGCTGAGTAGGGTGCGTCGGAACGAGTGTCCTGATTTGACCATAGGGAAAAGATGTGATGCCGTCAGGGACAATCTCTAGCCAAAGAGCAGCCAGGGGTGCAGGTCGCTACGTTCCACACAAAACTTACATACACTGCTGAGGACACTGAATCTATCTGCTTGCGTACGAATAGAGGCTGGGTGCAGATTTTGGTTCAAGGTTCCCCGTAGGATTTGCTCTCGGTAGGTGCCTAGAGCCTGACGCCGATCTTAGCCTGCATCACCCGTACTTCTGCCCACACGAAACTTAACGAACTCGCGCCTCCAAATCCGGGAAGTAGCAAAAAACACACAGGTGCGTTCAACAAGCCGCCAGATCAAAGTCAAAATCAGCAGTTGTGCTCAAGGTGTCTCCTCGCTGCGCCGAGGAAGACATTAGGATTGAAGAAGCACGGCAGCGACGCGCTTGGCTTGCTCGACCCGTTTACCCTTGCCTTTCCTTCCCCTACCATGACAGCTCGAAAGACCGCCGGATTGCCAGCCTCTGAACTTTTAGTCCCCAAAGAAAAGCTCAAGAAGCCGCCTTTGTCGCTGAGTTATCTGGGCGATCGGGTTTTGCGCCAGGCCACTAAGCGCGTCAGCAGCGTCAACGCGGAGATCCGCCAGTTGGCTCGGCAGATGCTGCAGACCATGTACAGCAAGGACGGCATTGGCTTAGCCGCGCCACAAGTTGGGATCGCCAAGCGCCTGCTGGTAGTGGACTGTGATCCCGAGAACGCTGCCAACCCGCCGCTAGTGTTAATCAATCCTGAGATCAAAGAGGCCAGCCGCGACCTGTCATTGGGCCAGGAGGGCTGCTTGAGTATCCCGGAGGTCTTTCTGGACGTCAAGCGCCCAGAGCTAATCACCGTGAGCTATCGGGATGAGTTGGGCCGTCCGCAGACGCTGACTGCCACTGGCTTACTCTCTCGCTGCATCCAGCACGAAATCGACCACCTGGACGGCATCCTGTTTATCGATCGAGTTGAAAATCCGATTTTGCTGGCTCAGGAGCTGAGCCAGCACGGTTTCTCGCAACGGGATGTTAAGCCGCTGCCGCGCTGAACGCGTGGGACCCACTGTGCCCTTGAGGTAATGAGCAACTCTCCCAGCATCCTGCGGCGGCTGAGCCAGATTGCCACCCTGCTCGAAATTCGGGGCGACAGTCCGTTTCGTGCTGGCGCGTACAGTCGGGCCGCACGCGCCTTGAAGTCTTACGACGTCTGCGAGCTGGTTGAGTCTGGGACGCTCACGTCGATCCAGGGAATCGGCAAGGGGCTGGCTCAGGAGATTACAGCCCTGGTGCACACCGGAACCTCACCACTGTGGGCGGAGCTACAAACTGAGTTGCCAGTGGAGAGTCTCCTGGAGTTGGGGGCAATTAACGGTCTGGGGGCGAAGTCGATTCGTAGCATCTACCAAACTCTACAGGTGACTTCTGTAGGGGAACTGGAGTATGCCTGTCAGGAAAATCGTCTAATCGAGCTGGAGGGCTTCGGTGCGAAAAAGCAGAGCAAGATCCTGGCGGAGATCGCCCGGATTAAGTGCAATCGCTCGCTGTTCCGCTACGGCGACCTGGCAATGCTGGCCGAACACCTGCGCGCCCAGTTGCTAGAGGCCGAGGCCATCACTGCCGTCGTGCCGACCGGCAAACTGCGCCGCGCCTGTGAGGTCCTCGAAGCCGTTGAATTCGTGGTGCAGGCATCTGTAGCGGTGCTACTTGAGGTCCTGGCGGGCTTGGCGGAGACCGGCGGGATACAAACCGAAGGGCAGACGGTCCGAGCGGTGAGTTCTGGCGTTCCGCTGATCTGCTACTGCACAGACGTTGAGTGCTATGGCTGGACGCTGCTGTGCACCACCGGCTCCTCTGAGCATGTGCAGGCGCTAGGTGATCTTGCCAACTGGGAGCATGGTCACAGTGAGCTGGAGATTTACCAGAATCTAAACTTGCCCTGGATCCCGCCGGAGCTGCGCGAAGGCACGGGCGAGATCGAGGCCGCTCGCCAGGGCAGACTGCCCAACTTGGTGCGCCGCTCGGATCTGCGGGGGGTGCTCCATCTGCACACCCAGGCCAGTGATGGATCTGACAGCCTGGAAACGATGGTGCAGGCAGCCCTCAGACAGGGGTATCAGTACGTCGGCATCTCCGACCACTCCCAAGCGGCTTACTACGCAGGCGGCCTCAAGCTTGCTGATATCCACCGTCAGCACCAGGAGATCGATGCGCTGAATGTCCGTTACGCAGGCCGGATCCGCATCCTCAAAGGCATTGAGGCTGATATCTTGCCAGACGGCAGCCTAGATTACGACGCTGAGGATCGGGAGATTTTGAAGTCATTCGATTTCGTGGTGGCCTCGGTGCACAGCCAGTTGCGCATGTCGTCCGAGGCGATGACCAAGCGCCTGATCCGGGCAGCTGCGCACCCTCAGGTCACCATGCTAGGTCACTGGAGCGGGCGCATCCTGCTGGGCCGCCAGGGCTCTGAGTTTGACCGTCAGGCGGTTCTGGCGGCGGCGGCAACTCACCGAACTGCCATTGAATTCAACGCCAGCCCCTACCGCCTGGATCTAGATTGGCGCGAGATCCAGCAGGCCACCGCCCAGGGGGTCAAAATCAGCGTCAACCCGGATGCCCACTCCAGCGCTGGCTTTGAGGCAGTCGATCTGACCCTGGGTGTGGCCCGCAAGGGCTGGTTGGAGCCCGCGCAGACGCTGAACACACTCAGTGCCGACGAGTTTCTAGACTTTGCCGCAGCTCCTTGAGCAAGCTGGGGTTTCGGAACCGAGCCGGGCCGAGGGTCTATTGGGAAACATTTTTAGGGCCCCATCCCGTCTTCAGTGAGGAGGCTTGTCTTCAGTCTGAGAAGATTCTCAGCTTAGAAACCTGAACCGATAAGGGTTAAACTTTTTCGAGCTTTCAGCAGTCTTATATCAGGTGCCCTCGAAAGCGGGATCGTGCTTGATAGCGATCTGAACTTTCATCCTGCTCGGTGGGTCAAGGGTGCGAAGGGTGCATGGAATCGCCGCTATCGGCGTTATTTAAAGATAGCCTGAATGGCATCCAAACCGAGAGTCTGTATCAGCTCAACTCGCTAGAAACCGATTGCTTTGGGTTTTGCATCACCAAGCCTATTGATCTTGGGAGCCTACGAAAGGAGAATACGCTTCATGTTCAAGAGCAACTGTCCTGTTGAAGAGTTCACAGCGCTCCGTGAAATCGTTCCTAGCTGCGCTGATCCGGGAACTCCCCTTGCAGACGTTGCGACTGAGCGGCCTAGCCAGAAACCGACGCTGAGCTGTGAGGCATTCGTCGTGCTGGATTTCGAGGATCTGGCAGACCTCAAGCCAATCGGCAGACACTTTGAGTCTCAGGGGGTAACCTTTGCCGAGGCCGTGGTACTACGCCCTTCGAACCCGGCCTTCCCGCCCCATTCTGGCTACACCACTCTGCTCGGCCCTCGAGAAAGCCAGCGACCAATTGAAGCGGTTTTTTTGCGGGCAGTGAGCTTTGTTGGAGCCTGGGTCACCGCTTCGCGGCCTGTGGTATTGTCTGCTTATGATAGCCAGGGCAAGTTACTGGCCAAGGCTTTGTTACCGCAGGCTAATCTGGGACGTTCCGACTCAGCACTGACCCCCAATTACTTCTTGAGTTTGCAAGTGCCGGGTATCCATCGAGCCACCTTCGTCTGCAACGATGGTAATGTAGTTCTGGATGATTTTACATTCTACCCTGCTTTGGGACCGTTGAATCTGGAAGATAGCCAGAGCTAGTTATTGACGTTGGCGACTGAATGCGTTGTTATTTGTGGACTTGACATTTTGGACCGTCTGAAACAACGCCTCTTAATTTCCCCCGGAGGTTTATGAGTTCTGACGAGTCCACGGCAGTCCAGCCCACTTTCGCCGATTTGCGCGAATGGGAATGGGCCGAGGTTCTAATGCAGCCGGTGTTTATTCGCCTGGTAGATCAGATTCGCAAGCATCTAGACGATTCGGCTTGGCAGAGTTCGTTCACGGAGGTGAGCGAGCCTGTGCCGGGTTATCGCCTTTGCCTAGAGCAGGGCGAGCAGCGATTTGAGGTAGATCTATGGGATCTGTGCTATCGCGTGTGTTGCCAAAACTACCCAGAGATTCAAGCTGGCGAACCGGCCCGAGTAGATCGCAGCCTGATCGAGGAAGCGGGAGACATTGATTGGCATCGCATCGACCAGAAAGCCAGCGCTGTAATTTCCCAAGTCCTGTGCGAACTGAACCTAGGTTCGTAAAAAATGCTACTGGTTGTAGCGAACGCTCTTGACAACTGCGACCCTGGTTCATTGTAAAACCAGGGTCGAAATGGTGTTCAATGATGCAGTCGTATGGTCAACGAACGCTGTCTTTGAGGTCTAGGAGTTCCTCGAAGGTGAGCAAATCGATCCACCCTAGTTTCAGTAAGGTGACGGGTAGACAGGATCGCAGTTCTTGTTGGTGGGTGCGTGCTTCCAGCAACTGAGACTCGGTGAGGAAGCCACGCCCAACTAAGTAGGCATCCAGGAAAGTGTGTCTAAGCATGCGGTAAATGAACCCTGATGGACAGAGTAAACAGGAGTCGGGAACACAGCGACTCTCAGGACTCTTGTTGGAAGGATTTGCATTGTAACCTGGGTAGTTCAATAAAGCTAATCAGTGCTGTTCAAAGAAGTCAGTATCTTTAACGACATCTTTAACGACTGAAGTTCAGAGGGTTCAAGGATTGCCAATCTGGGCCAGGATTGGCTGGGGGACAATACTAGAAGTGGCTCGGCAGGCAAGCTGCTGGGACCTGATAGGCTGTTCATCTGGCGCGTTTGCAACCCCAAAGTTTGTATCCCATGGCTGATTTGAGTCCTGAGCCCAAGCAATCCTCCGAGTCTCCGCAGCCGCCTGAGCTGCTGGAAGAGAACCCTGCGCAGCCGCAACCGGCAGCCCCAGCTTTGGATGCTCAACCGCTGCCGGCAACCGGCGAATTGGCAACTGCCACCCAAGGCAGCCGGGCGCGGCAGCTGCTAGGCATGAAAGGAGCCGATGTCCGCGAGACCTCGATCTGGAAGATCCGCTTGCAGCTGATGAAGCCGATCACCTGGATCCCGCTAATGTGGGGTGTGATCTGCGGCGCGGCCTCTAGCGGCACCTACACCTGGAGCTTAGAAAATTTCCTGGCGGCCTTGGTTTGCATGCTGTTTTCGGGGCCGCTGATGGCGGGGTACACCCAGACAATGAACGACTTCTACGACCGGGATCTGGATGCAATCAACGAGCCCTACCGTCCCATCCCCTCCGGCGCAATCTCGGTGCCACAGGTGATCGCTCAGATTTGGGTGTTGTTGCTGGCCGGGGTGGCGATCGCCGCGGCTCTGGATGGGTGGGCCGGTCACAGTTTCCCAATCATGGTGGTGTTGACGCTGCTGGGCGCGTTGATCGCCTATATCTACTCTGCGCCGCCGCTGAAGCTCAAGCAAAACGGCTGGCTGGGCAGCTACGCACTGGGCTCCAGTTACATCGCCCTGCCCTGGTGGGCGGGACACGCTCTGTTCGGCACTCTGACGCCCACGATTGTGGTCCTGACCTTGTTTTACAGTTTGGCGGGGCTGGGCATTGCCGTAGTCAATGACTTCAAGAGCGTCGAGGGCGATGCGCAGCTAGGCCTGAAGTCTCTGCCGGTGATGTTTGGCGTGCAGCAGGCCGCCTGGGTCTCCGCGATCATGATTGACATCTTTCAGTTTGGCGTCGCCCTCTACCTGGCTTCGATCGGACAGAATCTCTACGCCGCCCTGCTGGGACTGCTGGTCATCCCCCAGATCACCTTCCAAGACATGTACTTCCTGCGTGACCCCCTCAAGAACGACGTGAAGTACCAGGCCAGCGCTCAGCCGTTTCTGGTGCTGGGCATGCTGGTGACTGGCTTGGCGCTGGGCCGAGCCGGGGTCTAGAGCACGGTCCATGGTCTTCAAACAGGCAAGCGAGATCTGGGGAGACTCGCACTTTTATGCTTCAGGCTCAGGCGAGGCCTCGTCGAGCGAGAGCGCCAGTTGATAAAGCTGCCGACGGGGCAATTGCAGGGTCTCAGCCAACTGACGGCTGGCCTGAGAGCGCGAGAGACCCGAATCGATCAACGACTGCAGCTCCCGACAGAGGTCGGCCTCTGAAAGCTGCGGCT
This sequence comes from Leptolyngbya sp. SOY_34_metabat_272, assembly GCA_031399305.1. Classification (GTDB taxonomy): domain Bacteria; phylum Cyanobacteriota; class Cyanobacteriia; order FACHB-261; family FACHB-261; genus FACHB-261. The sequence goes on along the minus strand of JANNOU010000157.1, from coordinate 46,789 downwards.
GCGTGGGCGTAGCACCCGCAATCACCAAGGTGAACTCACCCTGCGGCGCGCGGCCCTGATAGTGGGTCAGCGCCGCACCGAGCTCGCCACGCCAGATTTCCTCATGCAACTTGGTCAGTTCACGCGCCAAGCTGAGCGGTCGCTGTGCGCCCAGCACTGCTGTCAGATCCGCGAGCGTCTGACGCAAGCGGTGAGGCGATTCGTAAAGGATGAGGGTGCGTGACTCGCTGCGCAGTTGCTCCAAACGCTGAGAACGCTCGGAGCCACGGGCGGGCAAGAAGCCCTCGAAGACAAACCGCTGCGTGCCGAGCCCAGAGGCGCTGAGGCCCGCAATCGCGGCACTGGGTCCCGGCACCGGCACCACCAGGACCCCAGCCTCAGCACAGGCTTTGACCAGTTCCTCACCGGGATCTGAGATGCCCGGCATCCCGGCATCGGTGACCAGAGCCACCGATTGGCCCTGACATAAACGCGCCACCAGCTCGGCAGTGCGCCTGTGCAGGTTGTGGGCGTGGTAGCTGAGCTGCGACGTCTGAATCTGGAAGTGGTGCAGCAGCTTGCCCGTGTGGCGCGTGTCTTCAGCGGCGATTAAATCCACACTTTGCAAGATGCGCACGGCCCGGAAGGTCATATCTTCCAGGTTGCCGATCGGCGTTCCCACCAAGTAGAGCGTACCGGGAGCTACGGAAGCATTCACGTCCCGATTCTACAAGCCTCAGACCACAAAGCCGGTGTCTTCGCCCTGAGACGCCTGCCAACTGCGGGCGTCGTAATAGAGATCCTCCAGGCTGATGCTGTCGAGGGCTTCTTGCAGTTTGTGATGGAGCCGCTGCCACAGGGCGAAGGTCACCCAATCGCCCGCCTGCTGCGCATCCGGCGACAGGCGTGGCAGCGGCTCCACCTGCTCGCCCACCGCCGCCAGAATTGCCGCAAGCGAGATCTCGCGGGGGCGGCGGCTCAACTGATAGCCTCCCTGCACCCCTCGCACCGATTGGACGATGCCAGCCTGGCGCAGCTCAATCAGCAGCTTCTCCAGGTAAGGCGCGGGCAGCCCCTGACGCCGCGAGATATCGCGCACCGAGACCGGCCCCTGCGCGCCGCACATCACCAAGTCCAGGAGCGCCCGTACACTGTAGTGGCCGCGTCGCGTGAGCTTCATGGCAGAGCAAGAGAAAGGCTATACTGTTGAAGCACCACTCCGGGATGTAGCGCAGCTTGGTAGCGCGCCTGCTTTGGGAGCAGGATGCCGCAGGTTCAAATCCTGTCATCCCGATCTTACTAATGTTGGACCCCGCCCTTCTCAGACTGTTGCAGCTCAGCGACTCCGCGCTGCCGGTGGGTGGCTTCTCCCACTCTTGGGGCCTAGAGACCTGGGTGCAGCAGGACCAGCTCACCCGAGCCGCCGACCTCCGGTCTGTTCTGGCTGTCCTGCTGGAGCACTCGGTTGCGCCATTGGACGGTCTGGCTTGCGCGCTGGCCCACAATGGCGAAGAATTTGTGGCGCTCAACCAGGTGCTAAGCGCCGCCAAGTGGGCCAGCGAACCGCGACAAGCCAGTCTCGATCTGGGCAGGCGGCTGATCCTCCTAGCTCAGCGACTGGGCTGGGTGTCTGAGCTGCCGCCAGGCGAGCAGTGGCATCACTGCACCGCGTTCGGCTGGCTCTGTCGCCGGTTGGAAATTGCCTTGGAGCCTGCGGTCGGGGCCTACCTGCTGACCAGCTTGACCGGCCTGACCTCGGCTGCCGTGCGGCTGGTGCCCCTGGGCCATTCCGAGGGACAGCAGGTGCTGACGGCACTGCATCCGCAAATCCTGAGCGCGGCGCAGTGGTGCTGCACAGTCGCTCAGACGCCGGAGCCCTGGTCGAGCCTGGGTGGCTTTACACCACACCATGAACTGGCCTGCCAGCAACATCGTCACCTCTACTCCCGACTGTTTCAGTCCTGAACAGACCGATCCAAACGGCTTGGTCCATGCCAACCTGAGATAAGTTAAGAGGCCAGCCTAGGCGTTCAGCCTGCCTGGAGTCAGCTCAGCCGTTCGTCCCAAGTTCCGTGCTAAGTGCTTATGTCCACCACGACCCGTTATCCCGACGCCCCAGACCTCACCGGCTCTGAGTATCTGGTACTGGGGCTGGCCACTTGCTTTGTCAAAAACGATGGCGAAGTTCAGACGCTGCGCATCGTCGAGCCAGTACCCTCCGCCGCGCTCGAAGCCATCCTCAAGGGCATCCCCACATCCTACGAGCTGGTCCACGCCACGACCCTGGATGCCGTGCTGGCGGGCACACAGCCGACCTGGAGCCCAGAAGTCTTCCCCGAAGACGCTCGCCCCTGCCATGACTTTGCCTTCCGCGCCTTTTCTGCGGCCCGCACCTACCGGGCGCGTCCAGTCGCCCAGACGCATGTCCCGGTAGGCACCAGCCAGCGCGAGGGCCTGAACTTCTCGCTGGAACGCAAGCGGGTGCTCAACTCAGACCGGGTAGTCACCGCCGAAGACAACGTCAAGCAGCACCCTCACACGCACACCGTGCTCTGAGCCGCCCAAACCCCAAGAACTTCGAACTCTGGGATATTCTGGACTTCCTCAGTGGGAACACTGGCATCACCAGGGCTGCCGCTTGAGATTTGCGAGCGCTCACGAGGTGCTGGGCTCCTACGCGAACGACTCAATAGGCTGGGTAAGACACTCGGGGAAGGGAGAGCAGGGTGAGCGAGCCACTGGTTCGAAATCAGGAGCTGATCGTGTTTACGCACACCGCAGAGGGGCAGCTGCTATCGCTCTACTGGCCGGACGCCCTTCTGCCGTTACCCCTCAGCACCGTGGTTGGGCAGAACCTGGAAGCAGGCGCGTTTGGCCCGCTGGCCGCGTCTGCCTACTTGGCACAAACGCGGCGCGTCTTGGAGCGGCAACAGCCTGAGCGCTGTCAGGCTGCGTTTCGCTGTGGCGAACACCTGCACTGGTTGGACCTGACCCTCAGCCCCTGGCTAGAGGTCGATGGCACTGCGGCGACGGTGGTTGTGCGCGCTCAACCGGTGCCTGGCCTCGCAACCGAGGCAGAGGCCAACGGCACGACCGCCCCGGCTCTCTCGCTGCCGGAGTTCCTCAAGCAGTTCACCGCCGAGGTCCGGCAGACCCGGGACTTAGACCTGTTGCTCAAGCAGACGGCGCTGCGCTTACAGCAGCGGCTGGCGGTTGAGCGCTGCCTGCTTTGGACCTGCGTCCACGACCTGGAGTCTGAGAGCCACGCCGCTTCGGCAGCAGCGGCCTGGACGACGACCGACCGACTGCGCGTCGCAGCGGAGTCTCGCCCAGCCCCCGAGGCGGCGGCAGCGCCGCCGCTAGAACTGGCCATTCTCGAAAGCCCTGATCTGCGCGATGCCTGGCTCGGCCGGGGGCCAGTGGTTGCGCCAACGCTGCTACTGGGTGAGGAGCAGTCGGCATCGGTGCTCTGCGTGGCCACGGCTCACTGGGGCGAAGCCAACGGTCTGATCAGTTTGCATCCGGCGCTGGCCTCTCGCCTCTGGAGCCGCGAGGAGATCGACTTCGTACAGGAAGTCGCGGCTCAGCTGGGCACGGCGATCGCGCACACCCGCCTCCAGAACCGGGTCCAGACCTGCGACAGCCAGTTTCAGAGGCTCAACGCCGAATTCGCTCAGCGCTACCGCGAGCTGGAGGAAGCTCGCAAACAGGCCGAAGAAGCCTCGCGCCTCAAAAGTGAGTTCCTGGCTAACACATCCCATGAACTGCGCACGCCGCTCAACGGCATGATCGGCTTCTTAAAGCTGATCCTCGAAGGCCTGACCGACGATCCAGAAGAGCAGCAGGAATTCATTCAGGAGGCCCATGACTCGGCGCTGCACCTGCTAAACATCATCAACGATGTGCTGGACATCGCCAAAATCGAAGCGGGCAAAATGCAGATCGACCTGGCCCCGGTCAAGTTAGAAGAGCTGTTCAGCGATGTCGAAGACCTGACCCGTCACCAGGTGCAGCAAAAAGGGCTGTATTTCAAGATCCAGCGCCCGCACACGCGCGATGAGCTAGTGCTGCACGGCAACTACACTCGCCTCAAGCAGGTACTGATCAACCTGGTGGGCAATGCGATTAAGTTCACCCACGAGGGCGGCGTGACGGTCAGCACGGAGGTGCTCAAGGACCAGAACATTGTCCGCATCCGCGTGGCCGATACGGGGATCGGCGTTCCCCTCGACAAGCAGGAGAAGCTGTTCCAGTCGTTCTCGCAGGTAGACGGCTCGCGCACCCGGCAGTATGGCGGCACCGGCTTGGGTCTGGCGATCAGCCAGAAGCTAATCGAAACGATGGGCGGCGAGGTGAATTTCTACAGCATGGGTGAGGGCCTAGGCTCTACGGTGACCTTCACCGTGCCTCTCTATCAGAAACCACTGTTGATCTGAGGTTGATTCTGATTAATCTAAACCGCAAGTAAGGCTCCAGGTTCCGAACTTGGCTGGGGAACCTCAGAACTCGAAGCGTCGAGCCAAACACTCAAACTTTGCAGCGACTGGCTCAGCAGTTGAGGTAAACAGCTCGGAGGACCGAGCAAATTTTCCAGAGCCTAAAGCAAAATGCTGGGAACTCCCAGCCAGGGGCTCCAAGGCTCCAGTTCTAAGCTGACTCTCCTAGGCTCCGAACCTGAGAGCCCTAGCTCAGCGGTTCGACAGCGGCAATCGCGTCAGCAATCGCCTGATGCTGCTCAGCGTCGTAGCCCCAACGCTTGAGAAAGTCCGCGTAAGGGCCGGTCTGGCTTTGCGCAGACGCCAGCATTGCCTGCAGCAGGGAAGCCAGGGTGGGCGAGCACAGCTGCTGCAACAGGTGCGCCGTCCGCCGCGCCACCCGCTGTGAGCCCTGGACCTGGGTCTGGTCGCCGTTGCGCTGATGCGTGATCGCCATCGCCGTGGACATGGCCAGATTCTTGACCAGCAGTTCTGTCGCCGAGTCCGGGGCCGCTTGCAGTGCCGCTAGCAGCTCAGGCGGCGGCTGGTCCGCCAGCTGAGAGTCGCCCGTCAACAGAGCGACAAAGAAGCCCCGCGCCCCCTGAGTACTGCTCAGCAGCTGGGCAAGCGCCGCTTGCGCCTCAGCCGCCACAAGCTGTTGGGCCTGCCACCGCGTCAAGAGATCCTGGCTGAAGCCAATTGCTTGCTCAAACGAGAGCGGGGTCGAAGTGACAGGGTCCATAGCAGTGATCTCGTCCAGTGAGCTCAGAAAGCAGCTAGTTACCAGAATACGGGGAAGGCATGCCTGGCCCCAAGCGATCTGCCCAGACGCACCCCAGCCCCTACCTCGGCTGCGACCAATCTCTGCCTCCAGAGAGATTGAATCTTTACCTGAACTTGATGAATCTGTAGGAGTGGGTTCAGGTGCCTAGTTGCCCATGAGCTAAGGAGCCTAGGCCCTCCTGGAGCCCATCGCAGACCTTGGTCTTTTCGGGTATTTGCGTATACAGAAACAGCCTCGCTCCACACCGAAACTTCATATGAGTTCGACCCAGCGATAAAGATTCGGCGAAATCCGAACTTGCTGACAGACAGAGGCCTGAGAGCAACCTATAGTGCGTAAATGTCAAGCGTCAAAACACGTGAAGTCGTTCAGGCAGAAGTTATGGCTCCCATTGCAGAAAAAAAGCTGATGGTTGTTCAGCCCAAGGGTCGGATTGACCATGCATGTGCCACTGAGCTCCAGCAGCAGTTTGAGGCCATTGCCAGCCAACGGGATGTCACGCTGTTAGTGGATATGTCTGAGGTCGAATTCCTGGACCGTTCGGGACTGGTTGCCTTGATCGCTGCCCTCAAGCAAGCCCGTCAGAGAGGGAATCGACTGGCTATTTGCTCTTTGAATGCCCCCGCGCGCCTGATCTTCGAGATCACGCAGCTGGACCAAGTGTTTGAGATCTTTGAGAACTACGACGCTTTCGCCGCCTCGGCGGCCTAGCGCAATCCTTAAGGGACAGTGACTGAGGATTGAGGATTGAGGCCGTCACTCACTGCGCTCTTTAGAGGCTTTGGACCCACCGATCTAGCTCGGCATTGACCCGATCGGGGATCTCATCGTGAGGGCAGTGACCGGCTTGGAGAAACTGCTCGCTTAGGGCAGGGTAGCAGGCTCTCAGCTGGCGCGAGCGCTCCACAATGTTCATCCAGGGGTCGCCTTCGCCCCAGAGCGCCAAGATAGGCTGATCGCAGTGCTGGAGCAGTTCGTTGACCGTGCGCCCCTTGGGAGCACTGAACACCGAGGCAAAGACCTGCGCTGCACCGGGATCGCACGAAGGTCGGTAAATATCTTCCACCAACCGATCGGTGATGGCACTGCGGTCCAGATAAACCTGCTCCAGCACTTGGCGAATCTTGGCGCGACGGCGGACGTACTGGAACAGCAGGAAACTAGCCCACGGCTGGAGCAACAGCTCCTGAGCCAAGCCGCGTAGCAGCCGCTGTGACCAAGATGGCGGGGTAGGGTTGGTCTCGCTGAAGGCTCCGGCTGGATTCAGCAGCACCATGCCGCGCACCCACTCGGGTGCCGCCGCCGCCAAACAAAGACAGGCATACCCGCCCAGCGAATTACCCGCCACCACCGCAGGCCGCTGCACCACCTGCGAGATGAAATCTTGCAACTGCTCGCGCCAGAGGTCGGTCTGATAGGTCCAGCGCGGTTTGGCCGAGCGGCCAAAACCCAGCAGGTCGATGGCCCAGACCTCGTAGCGGTCCTTTAGGCCCTCGATGTTCTTGCGCCAGTGGTCGGTCGATGCGCCGAAGCCGTGGACCAGCAGCAAGGGGGGGGCGGTTGGGTTATCTCCCGCTTTGACGTAGTAGATCGGCTGACCTCGCCAGGTCCAGTAGGTGCCAGATCCAGCGGTCGGGGTCGGGGTTGCACTCATCATGCGGTTACCAGAGGAGCGATCTTCAAATCCAGAATTGGGGTACCGTTCAGGCAGAGCCAGTGGCAGAGGAACAGATCGGGCTGTTGCACCCCTAGGCTGGCGAGGGCGGGCTCTGCCGGAAACGGCCAGATCTGGCCCAGCTGCAAGTCGCTCCCCGTCAACGCAAATTGCACCAGGTACACTCCCGTCGGCACGGGGGGGGCAAACTGCGTGACCAGACAGTGCCGAGCCAGCGCGTACAGCGGCTGACGTTGTTCGTCTCTAAGGTGAATCGGTTGTCGGTAGCCCTCGCCCTCGCGGCCAATCACCTCAGCGTAGAGCGGCCCTTTCGCGGTCCAGACCACGGGCAACCAGAGATCGCCGGGCGTCTCACAGAGCTGCAACGGTTGGGCAAAGCTACAGACGCGCTCACCACCGGCATCAGCCTCTGACCAGCGCAGCTCGACCGACTGCCCCGCCGCCCGCACGACCTGGGCAAACGCTTCAACCGCGCGACGCTGTGCGACCGTGCCCACCACTAGCCAATCGGCCATTGCTTATATGCTCTAGCGACCGCGCCTAACTCTGGGGAGCGCCAGAGGGCAGGGCGACAGCCGCGCCGCCCTGCGGCAAGAAGCTGGGCAGTTCCACCCGGCCAGCGTGACGAGAACGCACAGCCAGCCGGTAGCTGACACTTTGGAGTTCGGCGTGGAGCTGGCGGTTTTCGCGCTGGATCGCGGCCACTTTCTCGCGCACCGGCTCCATGCGTTCTGCGAACTTGCGCCGGTACATTTCGGGCAGATCCTGGACCACTTGCTCTAGGGTTTGGCTGCGGTCGGTGAGCTCCTCCACGCAGCAGCGCAGGTCCTGGATCTCTTCATCGCGGTTGGCGATTTGAGCCTGGTAGAACTCTAGCTGCTCTTCGGCTTTGCTGAGCTGATCGCGTAGGGAGCGCATTTCCGATAGATTCTGAGCAGAATCTGGCGGGTTGGGCAGAAAACCGGTGTTGCCCTTCACCAGGCGGAATAGTTCCTGGCTGAGTTGCTGGACTAGCAGATCGCGTGCCTGCAATTCTTGTCTCAAATGGGTCACTTCCGCCTGAAGGCTGTCCATCGTCGGGGGGTCCTGACTCACGCGCGTTCTGCTCCCTCAAGTTGAAATGCTGGGACCTCGGCTGGGGTCTGGGCATTCTGAGCGAGGTTCTCTTCCCAACGTCGGGGAGGCGAGGCCCGCCGAATTTCCTTCCAGATCGCCGTTGCAGCTAATGTACCATCGGCTACCGCGATTGACACCTGATTGAGGCCCTTTTTGAGGTCGCCGACTGCAAATAAACGTGGATGGCTGGTGCGGCAAACCTCGTCCGTGAGCAGATTCTCCCCGTCCCAGTTCAGGCTTAGCTGCTGGAGATAGCCGTTGTAGTAATGGGAACCCATGGCGATCAGGCCGGTGTCGAGTTCGAGGCTTGAGCCGTTGTTCAATTCAACGCCGGTCATGGTGTGGCCGTGGCCCAGTAAGCGAGCAATGGGCGTTTCGATTAAAGGATAGCCGTGGTCGCGCAACTTCTGGCGCATGGCATCGCCCACTTCAACCTGACCGTTGGTGAACACCGTGATGTAGGGCGTAAACCAATTGAGCACGAAGGCGGTGTTGATCGCATTCTCGCTGCCCACGAATAGGCCGCAACGCTGGTCGCGAATTTCGTAGCCGTCGCAGATTAAGCAGACGTGCAAGTTGTAGCCGGCATAGTCGTAGACATTTTGCATGTCTGGCAGCTCGAGCAAGTTGTCGATGATGCCACTGGCGGCGATCACATACTTGGCGCGGAACACCGGGTAGATGCTATCAATCTTGCCGACTTTCACCTTGATGGCAAACGTGTCGCCCTCATCCGTGACTTCTTCGACGAAGCCGCGCAGGTGGTCTGCCCCCAGCTCTAGGATGTGCGCCTCGCCCTGTTGCAGTAGGGTGCGGCCTGAGGTAGTAGGGGGAAGGCCCAGATAGTTGCGCAGATCCTGCATCCAGAAGGAGCGGCCCCGCCCTTTTTCTATCACGAGGCAAGACAGGCCATAGCGAGCCAAATAAATGGCAGCAGAGAGGCCGCCAGCACCACCCCCGATTACGATCGCGTCGTAGGTGTGATCAAGTCGCTGATCCAGGGTTTTCTTTGAGAGTTTCATCGCAGGGCTCCTTGCCAGCCGTCTCTCTCTATTCTCTGTGCTGATCCGGATCCTTTCTGCTGCCTGGCTGGGTGAGCTAGCGGGGCCGCGTGGCTTGCAGCGCTGCCGCCGAGCTGGTTTCAATCGGAGCCGGGACTGGGGCTGGGCTGGAGGGGGTAGCAGCAGCCTCTGCCGGTTGCGCGTCCTCGGGGGCGCTCTCCCGCTCGTCTTGACGCACGGTCAGATAGCGCAGGACTTCATCGCCCTGACGCATGGTGCGCTCTAGGGCGTCGATCGTCACCTGTTCGCCCTGATAGTTCATCTGGATGTAGATGCCATCACGATGGTTCTGGATCTCGTAGGCTAGACGGCGGCGACCCCGGTGCTGGGTTTCGACCGTGCTCGCGCCGAGTTCGCCGAGCAGCTTTTGGTACTTTTCAATTGCCTGGTCCATCTGCTCTTCAGACAGATCGGGCCGCAGGATGTACATGGTCTCGTAGGACTTGGTCATGGAGGGATTGGGTTCCTTTTGGACAAAAATGGCCTCTGCCAGAGAAATTCCCCACGGGGACGGCGAGAGGCAAGGAGTGTAACCTTTCTCACCTTATACTACGCTCTTGCAAGCCGCACTTTGGAGCAACCAAACCGATGACGCAGCGCTATGTCCGAGTCAGGGCGGCGGATGGCCGAACCCACTATGGGCTGTTGCAACTCAGTAAGGCTGTTCAGGTGCTGAGTGAGGCTGCCTGGATGGGTGGACAGGCCACCGACCTGGAATTGCCGCCGCAGAGCTATCAACTGCTGGCTCCCTGTGCTCCCAGCAAGATCGTGGCGGTAGGCAAAAACTACAGCGCCCACGCGGCGGAGATGGGCGGTGAGGTGCCGCCAGAACCGTTGCTGTTTTTGAAGCCCCCCTCGGCGCTGCTGGAACCGGAGGGAGAGATCCGGCTGCCGCCCCAATCGCAGCGGGTGGACTACGAAGGGGAGCTGGCCCTGGTGATCGGCGCGGTCTGTTTCAATTGCACGCCAGAAAGTGCGCGCAGCAAGATCTGGGGCTACACAATTGCCAACGATATCACCGCCCGCGACCTGCAACGCAGCGACCAGCAGTGGGCGCGGGCCAAGGGCTTTGATACGTTCTGTCCGCTCGGCCCCTGGGTGGTGCGCGAGATCAACCCCGTCGCCAGCCTGAAGACCTTTGTCGGAGAAGCACCCCAGCCGGTGCAGTCCGATAGCATCGACCGGATGGTGTTTGCGCCGGAGGTGCTGGTCGCTTACATCTCGCAGGCGATGACTTTGCTGCCGGGCGATGTGATCCTCACCGGCACTCCGGAAGGCGTGGGTCCTTTGAGCCCTGGTGATCAGGTACAGGTCGAAATTGAGGGGATTGGCGTGTTGCACAACTGGGTGGGCGTGCGCGAACCGCTCCCATCCAGCCCTGAGACGCCTGACCTGCAGCTCGACTGAACCAGGATGCGGACCCCTGGGGGAGGGATCCTTGTAAGCTGCGCCAGGTTCAAGAGGTGAGTAGGCGCTTTGCCGACCACTGCGCAAGCTCGTCCCACTGCCCAGAAAGTTCGTCCCACGTCTGTGCGGAACCGTCCCATCCGCCAGAAAATTCGTCTCACGACTGCGCAAGACCGTCCCATGGCTCTGCGGTGACTATCCCACAGTCCAGAAAACTTGTCCCACTGCTGCGCAGCAACTATCCAACGGTCCAGAAAACTCGTCCCACTGCTGTGCAACAACCGTCCCACAGTTCAGAAAACTCGTCCCACCCTTGCGCAGCAGGCTCCCACCGGCCAGAGTGAGCGGCACACCGGAGCCTCAGACCGATGACGCTTTGAGCGCAGACTGTGTATACTCACGCCAATCACTGGCGCTGAGGCCCTGCCCCACAACTCGCAGCTGCAGCCTCCGGTGGTTGAAGGAACAAGGGGTGCACCCGATCTGGCTGCTGGCCTCGTCAGCAGCTTGCCCGCTCCAAGCAGAGCTGGGCTTTTGACCAACGGACGAGCTGCTGCCAAACCTCGGGCCATGACCAACCTTCAGGACGCAATTGCCCTCCATCAAGCCCTAGTCAACCGGCTGAAGCGAGCCGAGCTGATTCAAAACCCTGGCATTGAGGCTGCCTTCCGCGTGATCGCGCGCCACTGGTTTTTGCCGGGCGTGGACTTAGAGCGCGTCTACCGCAACGAAGCCATTGTCACCAAGCGTCAGGGCGAGGAGCCGATTAGCTCTTCCTCGGAGCCCGCTGTGATGGCGATTATGTTGGAGCAGCTGGGCCTGGAACCCGGTCAGCGGGTGCTAGAGATCGGCGCGGGCACCGGCTACAACGCCGCCCTCCTGGCCCACCTAGTCGGCGAGACCGGACAGGTTATCACCCTCGACCTCGATCCAGACACCGCCCAGAACGCCCGCCAACACTTGGTGGCTGCCGGTTTTGACTCAGTCCAAGTGGTCTGCGGTGACGGCGGCCTAGGCTACGCTGCTGCCGCCCCCTACGACTGCATCATCCTGACCGTGGCCGCCTGGGATCTGCTGCCCGCCTGGCTAGAGCAGCTGAAACCCGGCGGGCGGCTGCTGCTGCCGTTGATCCTGCGCGAGGGCACCCAGCGCACTGTGGCCTTTGAGCGCGCCGACGGTTATTGGGTGAGCCGCTCCGTGCGCAATTGCGGCTTTATGAAGCTGCGAGGAGCCCACGCCCAACCGCCAAAGGAACTGCCACAGGAATCGCCAGAGGAATCGCCACAGGAATCGCCAGATGCGGCAGGGCTTGCGCCGGTGACTAGCGAGCGCCAACTGCAACCGGTCACCCAGGCAGCGTGGGCCTTTCTGCTGCGGGGCTTTTCCTCGCTGCCCCTGCCGGTGCGGCTCAAGGGCGGACTGCTGCTGGATTGGACCACCTTTGGCCTGCCTGCCCAAGGCAACCTGCGGATCCGCGCCTATCCGCGCGACCAGAACTATACCCCCTCGCGGCAAGAGCTGGTGATCGACAAGCAATGGACTCGTCTGGTGCTCGACTGGCAGTAGCGTGGAGAGAGTCGCCGTCCGCTAGCCGAGAAACCCCGAGGAACCCAGATGGCTGAACCGCAAGTCGCGCCCTATGGCTCCTGGCAGTCCCCGATTAGCTCAGCACTGATTGTCGCCAGCAGCATCCGCCTGGGGCAGCTCGCCCTTGACGGCGAAGACCTCTACTGGAGCGAGGGCCGTCCCGCCGAGGGGGGACGCAGCGTGCTGGTGCGGCGCACCCCAGACGGACAGATCACCGACCTCACCCCACCCCCGCTGAACGTGCGCACCCGCGTGCACGAATACGGCGGCGGCGCGTTCCTGGTTGCAGACGGCACCGTCTACTTCTCTAACTTTGCCGATCAGCGCCTCTACCGACAACACTCAGGGCAGCCCCCCCAGCCGCTCACCCCAGCGCTGGATCTGTACTACGCCGATGGCGTGCTCGACCGGAGCCGGGGCCACCTGATCTACATCTGCGAAGACCACACGGCTGCGGGTCGCGAGGCGATCAACACGATCGTGAGCCTAGACCTGGAGAGCGGCGAAGCTCAGAACCTGGTGGTGGGGCAAGACTTCTACGCAGCCCCCCGCTTGAGCCCCGATCGCACCCATCTGGCCTGGCTGAGCTGGAACCACCCGAATCTGCCCTGGGACGGCACCGAGCTGTGGCTGGCTGAGTTCAACGCCGATCGCTCCCTAGGACCGGCCCAGAAGCTGGCAGGCGGCCCAGAAGAGTCGATTTTTCAGCCCGAGTGGTCGCCGGATGGCGTGTTGCACTTCGTCTCGGACCGCAGCGGCTGGTGGAACCTCTACTGCTGGCGCGACGGCCAGGCCGAACGGCTTATCGAGAAAGCCGCCGAGTTCGGCCTGCCGCAGTGGGGGTTTGGCCTGTCCACCTACGCCTTCGAGTCCGCACAGCGCCTGTTTTGCACCTACACCGAGCACGGCGTCTGGCAGCTGGCCAGCTTCGACACCCAGAGCCGCCAGCTAGAGCCGATCGAGACCCCCTACACCGAGATCTCCTCGCTGCGGGCAGCGCCAGGACGCTTAGTCTTCGAGGCGGGCTCCCCCACCGAGCCGCGCTCCATTGTGCAGCTGGACTTGGCAACGCGACGGCTGGAGGTATTGCGGCGCGCCAGCGAGCCAGTGATCGACCCTGGCTATCTGTCCTCGCCGCAACCGCTCGAGTTCCCGACCGAGGGCGGACGCACCGCCTACGGCTTCTTCTACCCGCCGCGCAATCGGGATTACCTCGCCGCGCCTGAGCAGCGCCCACCCCTGTTGGTGCTCAGTCATGGCGGGCCAACTGGGGCCACGTCTACCACCTTTAGCCTCAAGATCCAGTACTGGACCAGCCGGGGCTTCGCGGTCCTGGATGTCAATTACGGTGGCAGCACCGGCTACGGGCGAGCCTATCGCCAGCGGCTGGCCGGGCAATGGGGCGTGGTCGATGTCGATGACTGCGCCAATGGAGCCCGTTATCTGGTCGAGCGCGGCGAGGTCGATGGCGCACGACTGGCGATTGCAGGCGGCAGCGCCGGGGGCTACACCACGCTCTGTGCGCTCACCTTCCGCGACATCTTCCAAGCGGGTGCGAGTTACTACGGCGTCAGCGATCCCGAAGCCCTGGCCCGAGACACCCACAAATTCGAGTCGCGCTACCTGGACGGGCTAATCGGCCCCTACCCTGAGCGCCGCGATCTCTATCAAGCGCGGTCGCCGATTCTGTTCACCGAGCGCCTCGCCTGCCCCGTGATTTTCTTCCAGGGCCTAGAGGATAAAATCGTGCCGCCCGACCAGGCCGAGCGGATGTTCGAGGCGCTCAAAGCCAAAGGATTGCCCGTGGCCTACGTGGCCTTCGAGGGCGAACAACATGGCTTCCGTCGGGCTGAGAATATTCAGCGCTGCCTTGATGGTGAGCTGTACTTCTATTCCCGCGTCTTTGGTTTTGAACTCGCCGAGCCCTTAGACCCTGTGATGATTGAGAATCTATGAGCGACCCAGAACTTGTAGATTTTGCCTTGGCAAATCAGACCATTGCCGCGATTGAATTTCTCAAGCAGTCAGATCCGATTCTGGCGGCTCTCATTGCGCAGGTCGGGGCCTGCCAATTGGCTCAGCAGGGGGAGCGCGGCGACCTGTTCGCTTCGCTCGTTCGCTCGATTCTCTACCAGCAAATCTCGGGCAAGGCGGCTGATGCCATCCTCCGTCGATTGTTACTGCTCTATCCGGATCAAGCTTTTCCGTCGGCGGTGGATATCCTGAACACTCCCGAGGAGATCCTGCGCAGCGCTGGCGTCTCGCGCCCCAAAATCCGCTATCTCAAAGACCTGGCTCAGAAGGTGCTCGATGGCTTGCCAAGCCTGGAAGACTTAGAGCCCCTCGACGATGAAACGATTATCCAGACTCTGACCCAGGTCAAAGGCATTGGGCGATGGACGGCTCAGATGCTGCTGATCTTCCGCCTGGACCGCTACGATGTGCTTCCCGTCGATGATTTGGGCGTGCGCTCTGGTATCCGCAAAGTTTACAGTTTAGTCGAGCTGCCCGACTCCAAAACCATCGAGCACTTGGGGCGAAACTGGCAGCCCTATCGCTCGATCGCCACCTGGTATCTGTGGCGCAGCCTGGAGATTGATTAGGGTTGCGTCAGGGGTTGCGTTGGGGATTGCGTTGGGTGAACACAAACTGAGCAGCTTTCGGCCTGGTCGGTGAATACCGAGGTGCCGCAAACTGTAGCCATCAGCGACGCTGAGGCCGCGATCCTTGAGTGGATTCCAGGCTCACCTTTAGACTCGTGAGGAGTCCCCGATGAGCTGTCTTACCAAAATCACCTTCATGTCCGGTCGAACCCGTCTGCCCCCGCCTATCCCCGCGACGGCTGTCGAACAGGCAGATGCGCTGCTCACCCATTTAGCCAGTCGCAAACAGCCCTGGCTGGCCGTGGAGATCCCACAGCGGCTGGTCTACCTACGCCGTTGTATGGAAGGTGTCCTGGCTGTGGCGCGGCCCTGGGCGGACGCCGCCTGTCGGGCTAAGGGCATTGATCCGCTGTCGTCTTTGGCAGGTGAGGAGTGGGTGGTCGGTCCCCTAGCGACGCTACGCAACCTGCGGCTATTGGCACGGGCGCTGGCAGCGGGCGGTCAGCCCCAACCGGTGCGCTGGCAGGTGCGTCCCAGCGGGCAGGTGGTGGCCCAGGTATTTCCCGAGACTTGGCTGGATCGGCTGTTGTGGCGGGGCTTCAGAGCCGAGGTTTGGTTGGAGCCCGACCGGCTGCCCACCCAGGGTGCGATCTACCGGCAAAAACCAGCGTTGGGCCAAGTCGCCTTGGTGCTGGGAGCTGGCAACGTCTCGTCGATCGCGCCGATGGACACGCTGCACAAACTGTTCGTCGAAGATCAGGTGGTGCTGCTCAAAATGAGCCCGGTCAATGCCTACATCGGCCCTTTCCTGGCGCAGGCGTTTCAGCCGCTGTTGGAGGCTGGCTTCTTGGGAATTGTCTACGGGGACGCTGAGCTGGGCCAATATCTCTGCCATCAGCCTCAAGTAGATACTGTCCATATCACGGGCTCGCACCACACCCATGACGCCATTGTCTGGGGCAGCACCCCGGAGGAGCGCAGCCAGCGCAAGGCAGCCGCCCAGCCCCTGCTGACCAAACCGATCAGCTCGGAGCTGGGCTGTGTGACGCCGGTGTTGGTGGTTCCCGGACCTTGGTCGCCGAGTGACCTCGCCTTTCAGGCTCGCCACATCGCCAGCATGGTTGCGCACAACGCCAGCTGTAACTGCACGGCAGCCAAAGTGGTGCTCACCGCCCAGGGTTGGCCGCAGCGCGAGGCCTTCCTGCAGCAGCTGCGTCAGGCACTGGCCGCTATCCCCACCCGGCGCGCTTACTACCCCGGTGCGCAAGCACGTTATCAAGCGTTCCTGCAGCACTATCCGCAGGCGCAAGCCCTAGGGCCGCAGACCGAGCAGACGCTGCCCTGGACAATCATCCCTGACGTGCCAGCGCGCGAGGGTGAATACGCCCTAACCGAAGAGGCATTCTGTGGGGTGCTGGCCGAGGTCAGCCTGGAGGCGACTGGGGCGGCGGATTTCCTGGCCCAGGCGGTCGAATTCGCCAATCGCGCCATCTGGGGCACGCTGTCCTGCGTACTGTTGGTCCACCCGGCCACGCAAAAGGCCCAGGCGGCGGCCCTGGATCGGGCAATTGCGGACCTGCGCTACGGCGGCATCGGTATCAACGCCTGGACGGGGGCGCTCTACTTTCTAAGCGTGACCACTTGGGGCGCGTTTCCGGGGCATTCGTTGGCGGAGATCGGCTCGGGCCGTGGCGTGGTGCACAACACCTATTTGTTTGACCACCCGCAAAAATCGATTGTGCGGGCGCCCTTTCGGATTACGCCGACGCCGACCTGGTTTGCGACCCACCAAAATTTGCGGCAGCTCAGTCAGCAATTGCTCAACTTTGAGGCGGCTCCCACTGGAGACAAACTCCCCAAGGTAATTTGCGCGGCGCTACGCGGCTAGCCTGCGGTTTGAGGCGGTAATTTCTGTTTGCTAGTTGGGCTCAATAAACTTCGAAAGTTCTGAGGTAGAGTTATGGATTTCCCCTACGATCAAGCTTGGATCAAAGCCGATAGAACTGCACTGCCAACCGAGCAGCAGCGGCTCAAAACGCTGATGCTTTACCTTGAAGAAACCGAGGAAAAGATCGAGGCACTCGAGTTATTTCGTGCCGAACTCAAGGCCAAGATTCTCGCCAGATTGTAGAGGCTGCCCGTGCAAGAACAGGTTCAAACTTCGAGCCAACGGCTTTGAGCGCGGCGAATGGCTCCGCGAGTGCGTCCCAAACGCGATCTGCAAACGCGGTATAAGGATGGGGGTAGCAGAGGCTGTTGCCAGTCTGAAGCCAGTTCGCCGTATGCCGGGAGGTGCGATCGAGAGCCATGACCCAGTACCAATGTTCAGTTTGCGGCTATGTGTACGACCCCCAGGTAGGCGACCCAGAGGCGGATATTCCGCCCGGCACGGCCTTTGAGGACTTGCCGGAAGATTGGGTCTGCCCCGTTTGCTCGGCAGATCTAGATCAGTTTGAAGCTGAGGAAGCTTGAACAGCAACCGACCGGGTCCGGCCTTGCGGCCTGTGGGTTCACAGCTAGATTAAACTTCTGCGGGTCCCCTCACCAATTGCCAGCCCAGGCTGTGGCAAGAGACGATACTTGAGGGAGAAATTTGATTCTCGCCGCTGCTTGCCTATGGACCCTTTCAGCCCCCATCCACCCGCTTGGACCGAGAAAGCGACCCATGCCCTGGGCTTTCAATGTCCGGTTTGTGGCGCTCAATCGATGGAGGCCGATGAGGTCTGGCTAAACCGTCGTTCTCCAGTGCTGACCGAGTCCGGCAATCGTCGCTGGCAGGAATTCTATCATTGTCGCTGCGGCCAAGCCTGGTGGGGTTGGAGCGATGAGCGGCCTCCCCGCCAGCCCTCGGCTCGGCCCGGTGGCCGTTAATTTTCAGGGGCAGGGCATCGGAACTCAGGCACGAACCTCCAGGCTGCGTGCGCGAAGCTCAGAACCTCGTGAACCAGGTTCTGATTCTCTCGGGCGAGGTTCTGAGCCTCGCGAATCAGGTTCTGAGCCTCGCCAACCTGGCTCTGGAACTCGCGAACCAGGTTCGGAGACTCGTGAACCAGGTTCTAGAACTCTCTGCCGAGGTTCGGAGACTCATGAACCAGGTTCGGAGACGCTCGGGCGAGGTTCAGGAACTCGCTGGCGAGGTTTGAAGACTCGTGAACCAGGTTCAGAGACTCTTGAGCGGGGTCCAAAGACGCTCGAACCAGATTCGGAACCTCACCCACGCGGTTCAAAGATTCAACCACGAGCGGTGGCCTGGAGCACTGAGATTGGAGAAAACCATGAGCGTTGACCAAAGACTAATGGCAGTGACCTCGGCGGTGACCTTGGCGCTGGCGAGTGTGGGGACGGTGCAGGGGGCAGCCCCAGGGCTAGCCGCTCAGCCGCTCAGCCGCTTAGCTTTAGCCCCTCAAGACCCTGTCGAGCGCTGTTTTTTAATGACAGTTTTTGACCCCAATGATCGCTCGGTCAATTTGCGCCGAACTGCCAATGGTCCAGTGATTCGGGCGGTTACTAACCGCACGCGGGTCGCGATGGCAGACGGCACCCCCGTCTACGTCGAGCCCACTTGGACGCGGGTGAAGTTGCCCAGCGGCGAGCGAGGTTACATAGCCTCCCAATTCCTGCACCGCACGATCTACACCGTTCGCGACCCCAACGACCGCTCGGTCAATTTGCGCCGGGTCCCAGACGGGCCGGTGCTCCGCGCCATTGCTAACGGCACCGACGTCGAATTCAGAGGCATTCGGGGCAGCTGGACCCAAGTCCGCCTAGCCAACGGCCCGGAAGGCTATGTCGCCTCCCGGCTGCTGCAAGAGCCTTCCTGCTTTTGAGCCAGCCACTGAGCTATCGGGACTATATAAAATGATCTCAGCGTTCTACCCACTCCTATCACTCAAGTTTCGATCCAGGCTGAGGCCCTAGAGCTGCTGGAGTGGCCCCGCCTCTGCCAGCATTTGGCCACCTTTGCTGCCACCAAGCTGGGGGTCGTTGCCGCTCGGGCATTGCCGCTGCCGCCCACCCAGGCCGAGAGCGAACGCTTACTGGCCCAGACGCGCGAAGCCACGGCTCTAGAGACCCGGCTACCCGGCGGCTTGCCCCTGGAAGGCATCTACGACATTGGCGACGCCCTGACCCGCGCCGGGCTGGGCGGCAGCCTGAGCGGCGAGGAATTGAGCCAAATCGCCCAGACGCTCGGCGGGGCACGCAGCCTGCGTCGCATGCTCGATGACCAGGAGCACTGCCCGGTGCTGCAAGCCTTGGTGGCGCACCTACGCACCTATCCAGAGCTGGAGCAAGAGATCCACCGCTGCATCGACGAGCGAGGCCGGGTCACCGACCGAGCCAGCGAGCCGCTCAGCCAGGTGCGCACCCAACTGCGCCGGGTGCGCGATCAGATTTACCAAACCCTCCAGGGCATCCTGCAGCGCAAAGCCAACGCCGTGCAGGAAAACCTCATTGCTCAGCGCAACGAGCGCTTTGTGATTCCGGTCAAAGCGCCGCAAAAAGACGCCATCCCTGGCGTCGTGCACGATGCCTCGGCCAGCGGTGCGACCCTCTACATCGAACCTCACGCTGTCGTACCGCTCAACAACCAGCTGCGCACCCTAGCACGTCAGGAGCAGGTCGAAGAAGAGGCGATCCGCAGCCAGCTCTCGGCCCAGGTGGCAGCAGTGCAGGAAGATCTGGAGCGCCTGCTGTGGATCGTGACCGCAGTGGATCTGGCGGTGGCGCGGGCGCGCTATGGCCTGTGGCTGGGGGCCAATGCGCCCCGCTTCGTGGCACCCGAGGAGCCGATTGTCCTACGGCAATTGCGCCATCCGCTGCTGGTCTGGCAGCAGCAACACGAGCGGGGCAACCAGGTGGTGCCGGTCGATCTGCTGATCCGGCCCGCGCTACGAGCCGTGGTGATCACCGGCCCCAACACCGGCGGCAAAACGGTGACCCTAAAAAGCCTAGGACTGGCGGCGCTCATGGCCCGTGCTGGGCTGTTTGTGCCTGCCCGCGAGCCGGTCGAGCTGCCCTGGTTTGAGTCCGTCCTGGCCGACATTGGCGATGAGCAGTCGCTGGAGCAGAGCCTCTCGACCTTCTCGGGCCACATTCGCCGCATCAGCCGCGTGTTTGCAGCCCTGAGTGGGCAAGCGCTGGTGCTGCTTGATGAAGTCGGCGCGGGCACCGATCCCAGCGAGGGCAGCGCCTTGGCAACCGCACTGCTAGAAGAACTCGCGGCTCGCGCCCGGCTGACCATGGCCACCACCCACTTCGGCGAACTCAAAGCGCTGAAGTACCGAGATGACCGCTTCGAAAACGCCTCGGTCGAATTCGACGATTTCAGCTTGAGCCCGACCTATCGCCTGCTTTGGGGCATCCCCGGTCGCTCCAACGCCCTGACCATCGCCGGTCGCCTGGGACTGGAGCCGTCGATCCTAGAAAAAGCGCGGCAGTACGTCGGCAGCAGTTCTGAGCAGGTCAACGACGTGATCGCGGGCCTAGAAGCTCAGCGCCGCAGCCAAGAAACCAAAGCCAAACAGGCGGCGGACTTGCTCGCCAGCACCGAACGCCTGCATCAGGAAGTGGCCGACCGCGCCGCACAGTTGCGACAGCGAGAGCAGCAGCTCCAGCAACAGCAAGAGCAAGCGATCGGCCAGACAATAGCCGAGGCGCGGGCGGAGATCGCCCGGGTAATCCGCCGCCTGCAGCAGGGCACGCCCACGGCGCAAGACGCCTCGGCAGCGACCGAAGCGCTCAATCAGGTAGCCACGACCTTCCTGCCCTCGCAGCAGGCACCGCCTAAAGCCAAACCCGGTTATCAGCCGCAGGTTGGCGAGCGGGTGCGCCTGCCCAAGCTGGGCCAGGTCGCCGAGGTGTTGAGCGCAGCAGATGCAGACGGCGAGCTGACCGTGCGCTTCGGCTTGATGCGCATGACCGTTTCCCTGGCCGACCTCGAGTCGCTAGACGGCCAGAAGGCCGAGCTGATCAAAAAGAAGCCGCCCCCCCCCAGCCCCACGCCCCCCCACCCCGGCCCAGTCAGTGAAGCGCCCGCAATCCGCACCTCGCATAACACACTGGACCTGCGCGGCAGTCGCGCCGCCGACGCGGAGCTGGCACTCGACCGGGCCTTGGCAGAGGCCACAGGACCGCTGTGGATCATTCATGGGCACGGCACGGGGCGGCTGCGTCGGGCGGTCCAGGAACTGCTCAAAAGCCACCCTCGGGTCAGCCGCTTCGAGTTCGCCGAGCAGAGCGACGGCGGCACAGGCGTCACCATTGCCTATGTGACCCCTTGAGCTTGCTAGCCGGTCCCCTCTGTGTCCCTTCTGCCGTCGAAGATGTCCCCTGCTGCGCAACCGGATCTCCTGGTCCCGAACGGTATTCCAGATCGCGTTTTAGTCTGTGGCTTGGGCAGTTTGGGGCAGCACTGTGTGGCGACCTTGCGCCAATTTGGCCTCCAGGTAAGCGCGATTGAGGAGGCGGAGCCGCAGAGCTGGGAGTTCCCGGATCTGCGCGACTGGCTCGAAGATTTTGTGGTTGGTGACTGTCGCCAACCCAGCGTGTTAAGGCAGGCCCAGATCCAGCGGTATCGAGCCATCTTGCTAGTGACCAGCAATGAGCAGGTGAACCTGGAGACCGCGTTTGCGGTGCGCGCCCTAGGGTCCGAGGCGCGGCTGGTGGTGCGCTCTGCCAAGCAAAATCTCAACGAACAAGTGGGCGAGCGGCTGAAGAATTTCGTCGCCTTTGAACCCACTGACCTGCCTGCGCCAGCGTTTAGTGTGGTCGCGGCCGCGGGTGAACTGCGCGGTTTTTTTGAGCTAGAGGGCAAAAAGCTGCAGGTGATGAAACGCCAGGTCCCCACCGACGTCTGGCGCAGCCAAAACTTGATCAAAAAGCTCAATAGCCCGAGCTGTCGCGTGCTGAGTCATAGCTCAGATGCCTCGCAGGCCCTCAATTATTTCAGCGACTGGCAGGCTGACACCGAACTCCAGCCGGGAGACACCGTTGTCTACATTGAAGTCACCGACGAATTTACGATCCGGGTGCAGCGACCGCAGCGGCGTTCTAGGCCCTACAAACAGCGATTCTGGAAAAGCCTGGTCCAAGATCTGAGCTGGGGCAGCCTCAAGCAGAGGCTCAGCCAACTCTGGCAAGTGACCGATCAAAATCAAGCGGTCCGTGCTGCTCTGATTTCGGGCTTTGCAGTCTTGGTTTTCCTGGTGCTTGGGGCCGTTCTCTTCCAGGTCAGCTATCTGGATAGCATTGAATTTCAGGATGCGCTGAATGTCACGGTAGTTTTGATGCTAGGTGGGTTTGATAATCTATTTGGGCGGCTCACCCTTCCCTTCGAGATCTCGCTCGGGTTATATCTTTTCAGCCTGATTATGACCGTGGTAGGAACCACATTTGTGGGGATCTTATTCGCTCTACTCAATGAATATATTTTGAGTTCTCGGTTTCAGTTTGCTAAACGGCGACCGCCTGTTCCGCAAAAAGATCATGTCGTCTTGATTGGTCTGGGGCGGGTAGGCCAGCGGGTGGCCGCGTTGCTGCAAACTCTCAATCAGCCCGTGGTTGGCATCAGTCCAACGGCACTAGACTCGAGCATCCTGCCGCAAATGCCACTGCTGGTTGGCAATGTGATCAATCTCCTGGAGCGAGTCAACTTAGACACGGCCAAAAGCATTGTCGCCGCCACCGACGATGAGATGCTGAACTTAGAGGTCGGCCTAATGGCCCATTCGCGCAATCCTCAAAGCCGGATCGCGATTCGGATTTTTGGGCAACGACTGACCGAGCACTTGGCACAACTCCTGCCCTACGCTCGCATCTTGTGCGCTTATGATTTGGCCGCTCAAGCCTTTGCCACTGCTGCGTTCGGCGAAAATATTCTCAGACTGTTTCGGGCCAATAATCACACTGTTCTGGTCGTGGACTATGAAGTCAAGCCGGATGACGCCTTCGCTAAGTTATCGCTGTCTGACATTGCCCACCGCTATGGGGTCGTGCCCATTTTTCATCAGAGCCCCCAACGGAATGGCTTTAGCTTGATTCCTCCCTACACGACCACAGTTCAAGCGGGAGACCGTCTCGTGGTTCTAGCGGAAATCGACAGTATCAAGCGCATTGAGCAGACCAGTAGACACGTTCTTCAGTGAGGGCAGCCAGGCTTGATCTCAATCAAGCCTTGTCCAAATTTCACCGCGTTTGGGTCAGACCTATGGGACAAACCCCCTAGACTAAAAGCGGGTCCCCCAACATCAAGTCCATGGCGAAACCTGTATTGCTGACGGTCGATGATGACCCCGAAGTTCTGCGAGCGGTCGAGCGTGACTTGCGCCACGAATACGGCAGCCGCTTCCGGGTGTTGCGAGCAGACTCCGGCTTCACTGCCCTGGAGGCGCTCAAACAACTGAAACTGCGCAACGAATCGGTAGCCCTATTTCTAGTAGATCAGCGCATGCCGCAGATGACGGGCGTTGAGTTTTTAGAACGGGCACTGGTCTTATTTCCAGATGCCAAGCGCGTCCTGCTGACTGCCTACGCCGATACCGACGCCGCGATCCGGGCGATCAATGAAGTCAAGGTCGATTACTACTTGCTGAAGCCCTGGGATCCACCTGAAGAACAGCTTTATCCGGTGCTCAATGATCTGCTAGAAGATTGGCAGGCCGCCTTCCGCCCGCTGTTCGAGGGCATTCGTCTAATTGGGCACCGCTGGTCGCCGCACTCACACCAGGCCAAGGATTTTTTAGCGCGTAATCAGGTGCCCTATCAGTGGTTAGACATTGAGCAGGAAGCTGAAGCCCGACTGCTACTAGACCAGCTGGGCACTGGCGACCCGGCCCTGCCGCTGGTGTTGTTTGCCGATGGCTCACATCTGGCGGAGCCGACCAATCTTCAGATCGCTGAGAAGATCGGGTTACAGCTCCAGGCCCAGATGCCGTTCTATGACCTGGTGATTGTGGGCGGCGGGCCAGCGGGTCTGGCGGCGGCGGTCTACGGGGCCTCTGAGGGGCTGCGCACCGTGTTGGTCGAGCGCGAAGCTCCGGGCGGTCAGGCGGGCACGAGTTCGCGCATCGAGAACTACCTGGGTTTCCCGTCAGGGCTGAGCGGCGCAGACTTGGCCCGCCGCGCCGTGGCCCAGGCGCGGCGCTTTGGCGTGGAGATCCTGACGCCCCAGGAGGTCACCCGCGTCCAGATCAAAGACCCCTATCGCCTAGTGACCCTGGGTAGCGGCGCAGAGTTGAACTGCCAGGCGCTGATGATCGCCACGGGCGTCCAGTATCGCAAGCTAGAAGTGCCAGGCCTGGAGCGTCTGACCGGCGCGGGGGTCTACTACGGGGCGGCCATGACCGAGGCGATGTCGTGCAAAGACGAAGCGGTCTACATCGTGGGCGGGGCCAATTCGGCGGGGCAGGCGGCAATGTACTTCGCCCGCTTCGCCTGCCAGGTCACCCTGCTGGTGCGTGCCGACTCGCTGGCCAAGAACATGTCGAAATACCTAATAGACCAGATCGAGGCGACGCCGAAGATCAGCGTGCGCACCCGCACGGCCGTAGTTGAGGCCAAAGGCGAGACCAGCCTGGAGGCTCTGAGCCTGGCCAACTTGGCTACGGGCGAGCAAGAGACCGTCCCTGCAACCTCGCTATTTATTTTCATCGGCGCGATGCCCTGTACCGATTTTCTGGCCGGGGTGGTGGCACGCGACGCGCAGGGCTTCATCCTGGCGGGGCCGCAGCTGCTGCGCGAAAGCCGTCGTGCCGCTGGCTGGCCCCTGGAGCGCGAGCCATTCTTGCTCGAGACCAGCGTGCCTGGCATCTTTGTGGCGGGCGATGTGCGCTGCGGCTCGGTGAAGCGGGTGGCC
Source organism: Leptolyngbya sp. SOY_34_metabat_272 (assembly GCA_031399305.1). Taxonomy (GTDB): domain Bacteria; phylum Cyanobacteriota; class Cyanobacteriia; order FACHB-261; family FACHB-261; genus FACHB-261. The sequence continues at coordinate 22,249 of JANNOU010000157.1, read as the reverse complement.
TCGGGCGTCGGCGAGGGCTCGATTGCGGTTCAGTTCATTCATCAATACCTCAGCAAGCTATGACCCAATCTATAACCCTAACCGTGACCCTCCTCGATGCCTTGCGCCAGGTGCCGATCTTCGCGCGTCTCTCGGAGCAGGAGCTGGCCTGTATGCCGGTTGTGCAGCAGGGAGAAGCGGTACAGCTGCTCGCCGGCGAGCAGCTGTTTGGCGAAGGCGATCCGGCAGTGTTCTTTGTGCTGCTCAGTGGCGAGCTGCAGCTGACCAAGCGCATCGGCGGCCAGGAGATGCTGCTGATCACTCACCAGGGTGGCTCGTTTCTCGGTGAGGTGCCTCTGCTGCTGGGCAAGCCCTTTTTGGCCAGCGGGCGGGCACTGTGCGATTGCCAGCTGGTGCGTTGGAGCCCTGAACTGTTCTGGCAGCTGCTCACAGCCTGCCCGGCCACCGCGCAGGAGATTCTACGCACGATGGCGCAGCGGGTACGGGGTCTGGAGTCGATGTCGCAGGGACACGCCAAACTGATCTCGCTGGGCACCCTGGCGGCGGGTCTGGCCCATGAGCTGAACAATCCGGCCTCGGCGGGCCACCGCGCCGCCGGACGCTTGCGTCAGCACTTTCAGCACCTACAATCGCTGTCTTTGAAGCTCAGCCGCAAGGCGCTGCCGCCGGTCCAACTGGATGCCCTCGCCGAGTTGCAGCGCCAGTTCACCGAGCAAGCCGTGACCGCGCCGCCGCTCGACCCCCTAGCCCAGAGCGACCAAGAAGAGGCAATTGTAGACTGGCTAGACCAGCACGGCGTGGCGGACAGCTGGCAACTTGCCCCCACCTTTGTTTCAGCAGGCCTCGATACCGAGCAGCTGGCGGCCCTGGTGCCGCCTCCGTCCACCGACTGTTCGCTCAGCGGCCTGCTGAGTTGGCTGGAGGCGACCTTGAGCGTGTCTGAGCTGCTGCACGAGATCGAGCAGAGCACCACCCGCATCTCTAAGCTGGTCAAGGCGGTGAAGGAGTACGCCTATCTGGATCAGGCTCCCTTGCAGGAGATAGAGGTGCACGAAGGGCTGGAGAACACCTTGACCATCCTGGGCTACAAGCTCAAGAAGGGCAGCATCACGCTCACACGCCAATATGCGCCCGATCTGCCGCGCATCTGCGCCCACGGCAGCGAACTCAACCAGGTCTGGACCAATCTGCTCGACAATGCCATCGACGCCCTGGACGGACAAGGGCAGATCTGGCTGAGCACCTTCCGCGAGCCCGAGCACGTCCGCGTGGAAATCACCGACGACGGACCTGGTATCCCGCCCGAGATCCAGTCGCGAGTGTTTGAGCCGTTCTTCACCACTAAAGAAGTCGGCAAGGGCACTGGCCTAGGGCTTGATATCGCCTATCGCATTGTGGTCGTCCGGCACAAAGGCGACCTAAACTTCTCCTCCCAACCCGGCAAGACCCACTTTCAGGTGCGCCTGCCGATCAATCTGGCCTTCAGGGCTGACGCTCTGACCCCCCTTGCCTGATTCACCAGGCTCCAAACCGGGTGAATCAGCCTCCGAGCCTCGCCCGCCAGGTTTCGAACTTCATTCACGAGGTTCGGAGCCTCGCTCACGAGGTTTCGAGCTTCAGGTGCAAGCTGCTAAGACTCGTCATTGAGCTTCCAGGACTCAGGCGCGAGCTTCCAAGCTTCAGGCGCGAGCTTCCGAACCTCGTCCTTGAGGTTCCGAGCTTCAGGCACGAGGTTCCAAACCTCAATGACGAGTTTTAACGTCGTCGAGAGCGCGAATAAGTCCGGTCGTCAATATCGTCGAAGTCATCGAAGTCATCGAAGTCATCGACATCGTCAAAGTCATCCTCGGGCGGCACGGGCTCGACTTTGACCTCGCGGTAGACCGCATCCTCATCGTCCGAGTCGCGGGGACCGGAGCGATAGGTGCCATCCGAAGACCGATAAACCTGGGCAGACGATTCCGCCTCAGGCGCTCGATAGGTGCGGCGGGAGCTGGCCTGCTCCGTCTGCGCCCACTGCCAGCCCTCATCACGATCACTGTCAGGCTGAGCGTATCGTTTGGCCTCCAGCTCTCGCAGGCGAGCGCGCAGCTCCGCGATCAACCGCGTCTGCCGGGGGCTAGGTCCCTGCCCACCCAGCGACCATAGAAGCCCCAAAACCAGCGCCAGCAGCGCCCCTAGCACCGAGGCCGCCAACATCGACACGGCCAGCGGCACCTGGAACGGCGCACTGCCCAAGAAAACCAGCGGCACCGCCGAGGGGTTCTGGATCATGAACACCCCGATGCCGAGAACCAAAAGCAAGAGCGGGAGGAGGCGGATGGCAGGCATGGGTGGGTTCTCGATAGACAGCGTCTTTAGAACTCAGTGAGAGAACTCAGTTAGAACTCAGAGCGTCCCCGCCAGCGCTGGATCAAGTCATGGTCAATATCGAACTGGTCGAGCGCACGAGCCACCACAAAGTCCACCAAATCCTCAATCGTCTTGGGCTGGTGGTACCAGGCAGGAATCGCTGGCACAATCCGAGCGCCAGCCTCCGCCAAAGCCGTGAGGTTGCGTAAATGGATCAAACTCAACGGCGTCTCACGGGGGACTACTACTAGCTTACGCCCCTCCTTCAGCTGGACATCCGCCGCCCGCTCCAACAGATCCGAACTCAAACCCGTCGCCAATTTGCCCACCGTGCTCATGCTGCAGGGAATCACCAACATGCCCAGGCTGCGAAACGAGCCGCTGGCGATGCTGGCCCCAACATCGCCCCAAGGGTGACAGGTGAGCTTGCCGCCCGGCTCCTGCGTCTGGTCGCGCCAAAATTGGGCCTGCTGCTCAGGCTCCAAGGGCAGACGCAGGTTGCACTCTCCCTGCCAGACCAGCGCCGCCGCCCGCGAAGCCACCACCTCGACTGGATACTCCAGCTTGAGCAAAAATTTTAGCGTGCGCACGGCGTAAATCTGGCCAGACGCACCCGTCACACCCAGAATCAGTGGCTTACGAGCAGAAGAAGTCAACAGCAGTTCCGGTAGGGCAAGAATCTCATCCTAACCGCTCACGACAAGCCAACCGGCTGCTGCAGCGATGGCGTGTCATGCACCACGGTCCCGGTCGGCGGGGTCGCGATCTTTAAAACCGGCAGAGGCGTGGGGGGCGGTTGCTCAGCAGGCAACCGGCGGGTCAAAGCCTGTTGGGTCAGGGCCAGGCTCTGGCTGAGCAGGATATCCTCACGGCTGAGCAGCCCGATTGGCTGAGTCGGTTGGTCCCGGCTGACCACCGGCAATTGGTGCAAACCCCGCGACCCCATGCGCTTGAGCGCCACACTCAGCGGCTCGTCCGGAAACACGCTCAGGACCTCCGCCGTGCAGACGTCCTGCACCTGCAGCTGCTGCCAATGTTCCGACTCCAGCGCCCGCTCAATATCTTGCAGGGTGACAATCCCCGCCAGAGCGCCGTCCGCATCTTCCACCAGCAAGCTGCGATGGCGCAGGAAAGTCATCAACTCAGCGGCCTCGGCCAAGGTCGCCGTCCGTAGCAAGGAGGGCGGCAGGCTGCCCATCACATCCATTACACACTCCGTCAGCGGCTCGGGCTGCTTCGGCTCCTGAGCTGCAGACGGTTGCACGGGCAGATGGGTCTTCACTCGGTCGGTCAGCCAAACACTGAGGCTCACGGCGGCCATCAGCGGCAGCACAATCCGGTAGTCGTGGGTCAGCTCAAACAGCAGCAGCACCGCAGTCAGAGGTGCACGCACGCTGGCTCCCAGCACCGCCGCCATGCCCACCATGGCATAAGCAGGCGGAGCCGCCACCGGAATATTGAGCGGCAGGACAATCGCTAGAACCTGAGCGTAGGCGCTACCCAGCACCGCCCCCATAAACAGGGACGGCGCGTAAATGCCACCCACAAACCCCGTGCCAATGCTGATCGCCGAGAGCACCAGTTTGGCCAGGAGCAACGCACCAAGGGCACGCAGCGACAGGGGTACATCCTGCAACAGCGCCTCAATGGTTTCGTAACCGATGCCCAGAGTTTGCGGCAGCAACAGGGTGACCGCGCCCAGGCACAGCCCCCCCAACATCAGTCGAACTGTCAGAGGCAGCTGCGCGAACCCTTCTAGGCCCGGGACCTCTCCTTTGGCCAAGCGCTTGCTCCAGGCCAGCAGCCAGGTGTAGGCTAGAGCGACGCCGCTGGCCAAAACCCCCAAGCCCAAGTAGAGCGGCAACTCCCACAAGCCGCGCACCTCGTAGGCGGGCAAGGTAAAAGCCGGTTGGGTTCCCAAACAAGCCTGGGCGACCAGCCCAGACACCACTGCCGCCAGCACCACAACACTGGCCGCCGAGGTAGTAAATGGAGCCCGCAAGACCACTTCCAGAGCCAGAAATACACCCGCAATCGGCGCGTTAAAGCCCGCCGCCAGCCCCGCTGCCGAACCGGCTCCCAGCAGGACCTGAACCCGCTCTTGCGAAAACTTCAGCCCCTGGCCAAACAGCGCCCCAACACTCGCTCCCAGCTCCACACTCGGCCCCTCCGGCCCCAGAGACGCGCCCGCGCCCAACGACACTGCTGCCGCCGCCAGCTTCAGCGGAATCTGCAGCAGCTGGCCCGCCCGTTGGTGCACGGCCAGCAGCAACGCGACCAGCAACCCACCCACCACAGGCACCAGCGCCAGGGTCCAACTGCCCAGAGGAGCCGCCAACCCCATAAAGTCTTCGAGCAATAGACGATGCGAGGCGTCTATCAACCAGTGGAAGGCCACGACTGCTAGACCGCAGGTCAGGCCCAGTAGCACGGCAAGGATTAGTAGAACGGTCTCGGCGGAGGGCTGGAGGCGGTTGAGAAGCGCGACGAGCTGCGGGGAGGGACGCATCGCTGAGGCAGGAAATTTAGGGAGGTTACATAGATAGTCGAAACCCATCGGTGGCAGAGTCCGCACCGAAAGGAGCGGAAGCCAACACCTAAGCCAGCACGAGCCAGGACATTGGCAAAAGGCTTAGCCGCCAGCCTGGTCGTACAGATTGATTTTTAAGAAGTTCAACTATCTTTATCTTGCGGCACGGATCGTCTTCACGCAAGAGTCTGAGACGACTGAATCTCACTAATTTTGAGATTTTTTTGAACCCTCAGCGCGAGCCAAAAGCGGCGCTACTCCTCCTCGGTAGTCGCGGTCGGCACAAGCTCGGTGGGAGTCTCCTCAGCATCGTCGTCAGCCGCCTGGCTGCCGCCGCCCACCGCCACTAAGTCAATCTGTTGACGGTAATAATCCACGCTTTTAACTTGGACTTCGACGCGATCACCTAAGCGATATTGCTTACGGTTCTTACGGCCTACCAGGGTTTGATGACGGGAACGGTACTCATACCAGTCATCTTTGAGTGAACTGACGTGGACCAGCCCTTCTACCAGCAGCTCCTCAATTTCCACGAAGAAGCCGTAGGATTGGACGCCCGTGATCAGCCCGCGGAAGATCTCACCCGTGCGCGAGCGCATGAATTCGGCCTTACGCAGACCTTCCAAGTCTTGCTGGGCTTTCTGCGCGAGGCGTGAACGCTCGTTCAGATGCGCGATGATCGCGTCTAGATCAGTTTCTAGCTCTCGCTGCAGATCTGGAGGCAGCACGTTCCAATTGACCTCACTGACCAGAACGCTGCTGTCGCGCAAGTTGACGCGCTCTTTCACGCGGGTGGAGCGGCGGTCGCGACCAGTATCAAACAGCGCCTGCAGCATACGCTGGACCATGAGATCGGCGTAACGGCTCAAGGGCGACGCGAAATGAGTGTAGTAACCGTTTTCCGGTAGCGCCAGGCTGAAGTGAGAGCCAGGTTGTCGGCTGTAGACTGCGGGCTTGAGCGTGCCCAGCAGCAGATAGGTCAGCACCTTCTGTGCGTCCGAATCAGCCAACTTGTGGAGGAAGGTCTGGTAGTCGCTGCCACCCACCTCACCCTCTTGCTCCAAGCTCAGCTCCAGCCCCATATTGGTGATCAATTTGAGGAGGTCCTGAGTCTCACTGAGATCTGGGGCGGGCTGGACCCGGTAAATACCCGGCAGGTCCAAGGTATGGAGGTGTCGCGCCACCGTTTCATTGTTCAAGAGCATGAACTCTTGAACAACGGTGTGGGCGGGCTGCGTGGGAGCGGTGATCACCGCTCCCAGATCCCCTTCATCAGGGGTGTAGAAGTTGGCGTCGGGCAGCGAAAGATCCAGGGTACCGCGCGCGCGACGTCTGGTTTGCAGCGCTTGGCTCAGGCGCTGCAAAGCCTCGACTAGCTCAAACACCGAGGCCAGCGACTGGACCGATTCGTGACTGCGGTCTTCCAGGAGCTGCTGCACCTGCGCTTCGCTGAGGTGACTGTCCACCAGGATGACCGAGGGCTGCAGCTCGTAGGAGATCACCTCACCCTCTGGATCCAGCGTGAACAGCGCCGATACACACAGCCGGTTCTCACCGGGCATCAGGGCGCACAGGTGCGACAGCACCTCCGGCAGCAGCGGCAGGACGCGGTCGCCTAGGTAGACCGAGGTCACTCGTTTGCGGGCTTCGAGATCCAGCGGCGAGTTTAGGGGCACATAGTAGGCGACATCGGCAATATGAACACCCAGGCGCAGCGTGCCATCTGACAGCGTTTCTAGAGAAAAGGCATGGTCGATATCCTGGCGCTTAGAGCTATCAAGCGTTACGGTCGTCAGCTTGCGCAGGTCTTCGCGCCCTTTGAGGTCGGCCTTGTAAAGCTGATCCGGCAGATCGGCGGCGGCTTCGAGTACCGAGGCCGGGAACTCGGGTGACAGGGCGTACTTGCAGCAGACCAGCTCAACGTCGGGGGCCATCTGGGGATCGTTGCCCAGAATGCGCGCAATCCGCCCTAGGGGTGGATAAGCGCCCAGGGGATAGCGCATCACCTCGACGTGCACCAACTGCTCGCTGTTGTCCACTAGACTTTCGGGCAACTCGCTGCCCTCATCGGCCAGCTCCATCTCGAAACTCAGGCGGTCGTCTAGGGGCACGGCGCGGTAGCCCTGGTCGGTCTTTTTGACTCGGGCCAGTAGGGTCGGGTTGGCTCGCTCCAGGATCAGGCGCACTTCGCCTTCGGGGCTGCGGCGGCCTTTGCCCTCTTTGGTGACCCGGACCAACACCCGGTCGCCGTTCCAGGCGTTGCTCAGGTGGCTTTCGCGGACGTAGATATCTTCAGCATCCTCAGACTCCTGAATCGCAAAGCAAAAGCCTTTGCTGGAGCAGCGAAGACGACCTTCGACCACGTCGTCTTCGCCCACTCGCCGGTAGCGGCCCCGGTCTTTTTCGAGGATGCCGATTTTCTCAAGAATGTCCAGGATGACCTGAAGCTTACGAATTCTGGGCTGATCGCTGCCAAATCGCTTCTCTAGAGCTTTGGGGGCAACCAATTTGCCGTCAGAGAAGCTTTCCAGCAGTTCGGCAATCGAGAAATCCATGCAGCGTTCTTCGTTGAATTTGGGTCTGGGGTAGGTCAAGGTCAATGTCGCTGTCCGGTGACAATGTAGGCGACGCGCTGGCCGATGTTGGTGGCGTGGTCGGCCATCCGCTCAAGATGGCGAATGATCAGCACCAGCAATAACACCGGCTCGATGGCACCCGAGAGGTTGTTCTGATCCGCCAATAGGCGATAGAGGACTTCATAGTCCTCATCCACAGCGTCGTCTTCTCGCTTGATGCGCAAGCCTGTCTCTGCGTTGAGATCCGAGAGGGCAGCTAAAGCGTGGGCTAACATCGTACGGCAGCGATCGGCCATCTCCTCTACGCGCTGCATGTGGGCGGGTACCGGATAGGGGCACAGCCGTACCGCAAGCTCGCCGAGATCGTCGGCGTAGTCGCCGATCCGCTCTAAGTCTCGCACCAACTGCATCACTGCGCTCACCATGCGCAAGTCCTGGGCCACTGGCGATTCAGCCGCAATGAGATTAATACAGTCCAGCTCGATCTGGCGGTAAAACTGGTCAATTTTTTTATCCTGAATGGCAATGCGACCAGCAGCCCCTAAGTCTCGTCCAAACAGCGCTTGATGGGCCAACCAGCATGAGTTCTCAACCAACGCTCCCATCCGCAACACATCTTGCTGGATCTTGTTGAGCTGTCGCTCGAAGTGAGTTCGCGTGGTGTTCATAGGCCCCGCTGTGCCTCCGGCACGCTTGGCGAGTGGGAGAGCAACCGGTTGGAGAATCTGCCTCGGTTGCACAACGCCTCTGAGTTTAGCTCAATTGCCTAAGTTTTGTGTGTGGGGGGCTAGTGCCCCCCGCCTCTCTTGTGATCAACTCAAAACGTGGGCTGGTGACGAATCAGGTTAAGGAATTCTTCTCGGGTCTTGTGATCTTCCTGGAAAACGCCCACCATCGAGCTGGTCACAGTCCAGGAGCCAGGCTTTTGCACGCCACGCATCACCATGCACATGTGCGTGGCCTCGATTACCACCGCCACGCCTCGGGGTTCGAGCACTTCCTGGATCGCCTGGGCGACCTGACGGGTGAGGCGCTCTTGCACTTGCAGACGGCGGGCGTACATTTCTACGACACGCGCAATTTTGCTAAGGCCGACTACTTTCTGGTTAGGGATATAGGCGACGTGGGCTTTGCCCATGAACGGCAGTAGGTGGTGTTCACAGAGGCTGAACAGGTCGATGTCGCGCACCAGAACCATCTCATTGTGGCCCTCGTCAAAAATTGCGCCGTTGAGCAATTTTTCCAGAGACTGAGTGTAGCCGGAGGTGAGGAACTGCAAGGCCTCAGCGACCCGTTTGGGTGTTTTGAGCAATCCTTCGCGCTCGGGGTTCTCGCCGACCCCCTCCAGCAGAGTGCGCACAGCCTGAGTCATTGCTTCGCGGAAGGCTTCGTTGCGCTCAAGATCCGGTCGGCTCAGAGCACTGTCGGAGAGGTCTGGGTCAGCACCGAAGTTCAGACGGCCATTCTGGAGGCTGAGGTCTGAACTGGGGTTGGTTGGTTTAGAAGGACGGTCGACAAGGGTCATAGCTCAGGGGTATCTCTTGCAATTGCAGATAGGTGAACTGATCGAAGGAACACAGCAAGCAAACTTTCTGGGCTCTTTTCGCGAGTTCGAGGCTGGAAATCGCTCCAATAGAACCGCAAAATTCTGGTTTTAAAATGCCCCGCCCGCAGGCATCAAGACTAGTTCTTCAATCACTGCGGTTGCAGGCAAGCAAAGGGCGTCCATCAGGACCTGGGCCACAACTTCGGGCGTCAGCATGGCCGCTCGATCAAAATCTGCCTGGACGGTATCGCGGTCCCAGAGTGCGGTATTGACTGCTCCTGGACAGAGCGCGATGACCCGAATACCATGCCCTCGTTCTTCGGCGGCCAAGGCTTTGGTCAGCCCCAACAAACCAAATTTGCTGGCGCAGTAAGCTCCCCAGTCTGGAAAGGCCTGACGACCGGCAATTGACACCACGTTCACAATCGTGCCTCGCTGCTGACGCAGACTAGGCAGCAGGGCTTGGGTACACAGGAAAGCACTGGTAAGGTTCAAATTGATTACCTGTTGCCAGTCAGATAAGGGGGTTTCCAGCAGGCTGTTAGTGTAACCCATACCTGCGTTGTTAATCAGGATGTCAACGCTACCAAAATCCTGTTCAATGGCCTGGATCGCGGCGACAACTTCCTCAGCCTGAGCAAGATCTAGCGGGTAGGCCCGCGACTGAACCCCGAGCTGCTGTGCTTTAGTTGCTACGGCCTGGAGCGGGCCTACCGAGCGGCTGACCAACGCCACGTCAACCCCAGCTGCCGCTAGGGCTAGCACGGTAGCTCGACCAATTCCACTGCTGGCACCAGTGACCAGTGCCCGCTGTCCTGCGAGGGTTTTGTGCATCCAGCGTGGGTCGGGTAGACCGTAAAACGACAGTCAATACTTGGAGCCAGCTATCCAGCTACTGGGTCACAGCATCCGGCGATTTGAACCTGCGCTGTACGGATAGCAAGTAACCTTTACTACTATATCACTGCCTTAACTGGCTTCCTGGAAGACACCGATTCGGCGGAATTTTTGGTAGCGAGATTCGCGCCGATGGCGACCGCTGAGCGCGTCCAAATCATTCAAATTGCTGATCAGCGCTTGCTTTAGCGTCTCGGCGGCGGCCAACGGTTTGCGGTGAGCGCCGCCGACCGGCTCTGGCAAGATCTGATCGATGATGCCTAGCTGCAGCAAATCTGGGGCCGTGATTTTAAGGGCCACAGCCGCGTCGGGCGCTTTTTGGGCGTCGCGCCAGAGGATAGCAGCGCAGGCTTCAGGCGTTGCCACGTAATACACTGAGTGTTCCAGCATCAACAGACGGTCGCCGATACTGAGCCCGAGCGCTCCCCCCGAGCCGCCCTCGCCGATCACCACACAGAGGATCGGCACCTCAAACCCGAACATCTCGCGCAGGTTGACGGCAATCGCCTCGCCTTGGCCTTGCTCCTCGGCGATCACGCCAGGGTAAGCTCCGGGCGTGTCGATAAAGGTGATGATCGGCATGCCAAAACGATTGGCATGTTCCATCAGGCGCAGAGCCTTGCGGTAGCCGCCCGGTGAGGCCATGCCAAAGTTCCGAGCCACATTGTCGCGGGTGTCGCGGCCCTTCTGGTGGCCTAGGATGACCACCGGGCGGCCCGCCAGCCGCGCCAAGCCGCCGATTAGCGCCGGGTCGTCGTTGCCACGCCGGTCGCCGTGTAATTCGAGCCACTCGTCGCTGATCGCCTGGATGTAGTCTAAGGTGCTGGGACGGCGGGGATGGCGAGCCAATTGCAGCCGCTGCGAGGGAGTGAGGTTGGCGAAGATCTCGCGCTGCAGTTGGACAGCTCGTGCCTCCAGTGCTGCGATTTGATCGGAGACATCGACTCCATGCTCATCGGCCAAGCCCCGAACCTGAGCGATTTTGTCTTCCAGTTCGGCCAGAGGTTTTTCGAAGTCTAACAGTAAGGATTTGCCTTCAGAAACCATTGTCTTGCTGTCCTCAAGCCAGAACCGGTCGGAAACCGTGCTTGACCGAAACTTGACCGATTTGGTCCATCTTTTCAACCGTGATTTGGTTGCGGCCCCAGGAGAAATTGGTGTGCCAGCCTTCAAATTCTAGCAACATCGACTCGGCAAAACAGGCGAACAGCTGCCGCGCAGGCCGAGTCATCCGAAACAGCTGCGAAGTGCGATTCACAATTTGCAGAATGCGCCAGTCAATGTCCAGAGAGTGCTCGACAATGCCGCCGTCAATCACATGGATGCCAGGCTCTTGAATCTGCGTGATCATGTTTTTGGGATAGCCCCCATCTACGATCAGGCAAGGGCGCTTGAGCAGCTGCGAATCAATTTCCATACCTTTGGCCAAGCTGGCAACCCAAACCAGAATATCGGCCTGGGGCAGGGCTTCTTCAATGCCGAGAATCTTGCCGCGACCCAGTTCAGCTTGCAAGCTCTGTAAGCGCTCAGGGTTGCGGGCGACCAGCAACAATTCGGCCACGTCAGAGCGCGAATCCAGCCAGCGACAGACCGCACTGCCGATGTCGCCGGTTGCGCCACAGACGGCGACCGTGGCGCGTCCGAGATCGATGCCGTGCTGAGCTGCACCTAACTCAACCTGGCGGCAGATGATATAAGCCGTGTGGGTGTTGCCGGTGGTAAAGCGTTGCGGTTCCAGGGTGATGTTGCGCACCTGCTGGATTTGCGCGAGGTTGAAGTTCTCGAAAATAATCGAGGAGAATCCTCCCAACGCCGTGATGTCGATGCCATGCTTTTGCGCGTGGGCCATGGCGTTGACAATCTTGCGCGTCGCCGCCTTAAAACGACGGGTTGCTAGCATCTCCGGCAAAAAGCAAGACTCGACGTACTTGCCGTAGATCTTCTGGCCGGTCACGCTGGTCACGGTGATCTCATCCACAATTTGAGGTGGGGCCATGCACCAGAAATCGAGGCCGTGATCGGCGTATTCTTCGTAGCCTAGTTCTTGGGCAACAGACTGGGCATGAACCAGGCTGGTCAGGTGTCCGATGAGACCAAACATTAAGGACTAACTCAGGAACAGCACAAAGCTCAACTTCAAACGACCACAGTACACCATCACCCAGGTTTGGGCATCGGGTCGTGCTGCGCAAACTCCACTCAGGCCACCAACCCCAAGGCTGACATTTTCATGATGTCGCGAGTGCCAAAGCCGATGTTGCTGAGGGCTTCGCCGTACTGGATCATGAAATCTTCGACCAGCGACTCTTTCTCCATGCCCAGCACGCGGGCATCGGCCTCGACTTGGTTGAGCATCTGCCAGACGATTGGCAAGTTCTGGCGGTTGGCTGCTTCAATGCCCGCTTTCAGCGCTTCAAAGTGAGCCTTGAGCCACTCCTCGCCGAAGTTCAAATGGCTGTACTCGTCCTTGACCACACCCTCTGTGATCTTGCGGGCAAAGTCGTCGGCGACCGGGATGTAGATGTTGTAGGCAGCAATTGCGAAACACTCAATAATTAGCGACTGAATCACCAGACAGGCAGCTAGGTCACCCGTAGCTGCTGCCCTCTGGAAGTTGGCGTGCAATCGCGAAAAGAACTGGCGCGCGTAGTCGAGATCGGGGGTGACACCCAGATTGCGCCCACAGGCCTCAAAGCCCTTGCGATGCCGGTGCTCCATCTTGGCCAAGGACTTCAGCGATTCAGCCTGGTCTGGCAACAGCTCCGCTAGCTTGAGGTAGTTCTCGTGGGCCTCCTGCTCACCCTCGATCACAATGGCATTAATGCGGCTGTAAGCGTCCTGGTAAGCCGGACTCTGAAAATCGAGCGAGTTGGCTTCTGGACTGGCTTCTAACTGCGGCATACAGATTCCGATCTCCTCAGTAGTCGTTCAAGCGGGTGCAAAGAGCCTTTGCTGGATCACTATCCAGATAATCTTGGGATCTAGGCGTAATTCCCCGTGTATTTTACCGCGTTACTCCAGAAAGCAAACGGCTACAGCGATTTTCGCCCGGCTCCGTAGTACCACTACAGATTCCAAATGAGAAGCTTGGGTCCAAGCTTGGCGACTGACTCGACGTTTGAGCCGGTTTCTCGCGAGCTTGAGCGCCCACCCCACCCCTGCCCGCCTCCGTCCCCGCCGTTCCCGCTCCATCCCAACAGGGTTGCGCCCAACGGCTACTGGTTCCCGCTCAATCCCTACCAGTTCCCGTCCTCTGCCAAGCTGTTGCCGCGCCACCCCCACTAGTTCCCGCCCCACGGCTGTCAGTAGCAGGCGGTTCGCCACCAGGGTGCGCTGAAGCGCGGCAAGCCTTGTCCCGGCTCCAACCTCCTCAGGCAGGGCTGCCGTCCCCGCAGCCGTCCCCAAGCCACTAACCGCCGCTCGGCCCAGCCGCTCGCCGAGCCACCTTGGAGACTCGGCGGTTGGCCTCGCCCCCTTCCCCCTGCGCAGCAGAAGGCAAGGCTCCGACTATCCTCTCTGCTTCGGGGAGGGGCTTGGGCAGGGCTCCGCGCAGGCTGGGTTAGGGGCAAGCTCTCAGTTCAGGTTAAATTGCAGACAGTGCTGAGTCCGGGGGGGCTATGGCCAAAGCGATCCGACCTGAACCTATCGAGCAGAATCGCTGGCAGCTGCGGCGGGGAGGGCTAGTGATCCTCTTGGCACTGGGCGCAGTGGTTGTGCTATTGCCCCTGGGGGTCGTCCTGCTAACCTCGTTCCAGCCGCGCGATTACACCCCTGGCACCAGCCTCTGGCCCCAACCTTGGTCAGTCGAGAGCTATCAGCGCAGTTGGGCCGGGGCAAATTTCTTACTGGCCTACGCCAACTCCACCTTGGTGGCTTTGGCGGTCACCGCCTGTCAGCTCGTCAGCTCAGCTTTGGCGGGCTATGCCTTGGCGCGGCTGCAGTTCAGGGGGCGTCAGGGCGTGCTGTTGGCCATCTTGGCCACGCTGATTATCCCGTTTCAAGTACTGGTCGTCCCGGTGTTTCTGGTGCTCAAGTGGGGACATTTGGTCAACACCTATGGCGCGCTGATCTTGCCCACGGCGGCCAATGGCTACGGCATCTTTTTGCTGCGCCAGTACATCCGCAGCCTGCCGGTGGAGCTCGAAGAAGCGGCGGCGCTGGATGGCGCGACCCGATGGCAGGTGCTTAGCCGCGTGCTCTTGCCCCTGTGTCGCCCGGCGTTGGTGACCTTGTTTCTGTTTACGTTCATCGGCGAGTGGAATGACCTGTTTAAACCGCTGGTGTTCACCACCCGACCGGAGTTGAGCACCGTGCAACTGGCGCTGGCCAGTTTTCAGGAACAGTTCACTGCCGACTGGCCGCTGCTGATGGCAGCAGTGGTAATCGCGACCGTGCCAGTGGTATTGCTGTTTTTGGTGGGGCAGCGCCAGTTTATTCGGGGCATCGCGACCACCGGGCTGAAGGGCTAGAAACCCGGTTTGATAAAGTAAACCCTATGGACGACGACGACCTGACGCTGCTGGACATCCCGCAATCGCCAGAAAGCCCTCTAGACCACCTAGAGGCGGCAGAGGACGATCTGCCAGGGCCTGACCCGGAAATCATGCTGCCGCTGCTGGAGTCGCCAGACGCCTCAAAGCGCATGCAGGCGGCGCGGGCGTTTTGTGAAATCACGGACGCCCGTGCGATTGCCCCCTTGCTCCGACTGCTGGGCGACTCGTGCCCATTGGTGCGGGTCAGCGCGGCGTACGCCCTAGGCCGCAACCCCTCTGCCTCGGCTGTGCCGTCCCTAATCGCCCAGTTGGAGCGCGACTGGAACGGCTACGTGCGCAAAGGCATTGTCTGGGCGCTGGGCAACTGCCGCACCCCCGAAACTCTGCCGCCCCTCGTGAACGCGCTTCAGACCGACATCACCGCCGTGCGCCTGTGGGCCGCCAGTGGCCTAGCCCAGGTCGGCGTGGCCTGCGCCGAACTTAGCACTCCTGCAATCCGGGCCCTGGCCACGGCGCTGACTCAAGATCCCGCTGTTGTGGTGCAGGGCAACTCTGCCTGGGCGATCGGCCAGATCTGCCGCGAGCTACCGGCTGGCCCGACCTACACCTTCGGCGTCGATGCCCTGATTCAACGCCTGGAAGAAGCCAGCGACTTGGGAGTCCGCGACGATGCCCGCGCCGCCCTGCTCAAGTTGGGCGATCCGCGCGGCCTGCAGGTAATCGAAGAACTAGAACTCGAAGGACTCTTGTAAAGCTCACCCAGCGTTTGCTGAGCAGTCAGGCCTGCTCCTTCCAAAGAAATATAGTTTTATCTCACAATCAACAGAGATTTTTCGCGACAGAGCGCCTGAATTCGGCCGCAGCTCTGCGCTCCGCCGAACTTTCGTATTCTGAACCCAATCTTAACTTTCATGTCTTTTTGTTGATCTAATCTTGGCACGACTCATAAAATGACCGGAAAGTTAATTCAGCAGCACTAGTATATTCAGATACAAATTCTCTGTTTATTTTGTGCTGTTTTTGCTAACCCATGGAGAAACGTATGAAGTCCACGTTTGACGCTCAGTCCCAGGTCGTAGCGCAAGTCTCCTCCCGGTCCGTTGTCGCCAAGCTGGTGGATTTCGTGCGCGGCGAGGATCGGGCGCTGCTGCTGTTGCTGCCCTTTGTGTGCTACGTGACGTACTTCGCAGCGCTCGCTGTCTACGTGATGCGCTCTGCGGCTTGAGCTGCCTACGGTTCAAATCAGTTCAGGTCAACAGAGAACGGGAACGGCGTGGCGAATCAGCTGCGCCGTTCCCGTTCTCTGTTGACCGCAGACGACTGGTTTCAGAGCAGAGACGCCAGGGCATCGGCATCCTAAAATTGACTCCATGAGTACCAATCCCGTCCAGCCTTCCTCGCGTAGTCCTGAGCGAACCCGCAGCCAGCGGCGCATTCTGTCTCTGCTCAAAGACTTTAAGCGCCCGCTGTCGGCTCAGGAGATCTACGTCGAGCTGCGCCAGGAGGGTCAGCGCATTGGCCTAGCCACTGTCTACCGGGCGCTGGATGCCTTAAGGCTCGAGGGCGAGATTCAGAGCCGAACTCTGACCTCTGGGGAAGCGCTTTACGACCTGCCCCACCGGGACGAGCACCATCTCACCTGTTTGCAGTGCGGCCTGTCGGTTGCAATCGATGACTGCCCGGTCCACGAGCTCACCAACCGCCTCAGCCAGAACCAGCACTTCAAGATCTACTACCACACGCTAGAGTTTTTCGGCCTCTGCGCCAATTGCCAGCCCAGTTTGGGGTAATACTACTGCGCGTTCCAACCTCGCAACCAGTCGAGATCGGCCTGCTCAAGGGCAATGCCGATTCGGTAGTAGGTGCGGCTTTGGAAGTAGCCAGCAGAGCGGACGTTGAACTTCACCACGCGGCTGCCGCTGGGAGTGTAGTAGCTGGTGGTGCGGTTGGCGAAGCGCTCAGGTTGGACAAACACCTGAACGAACTCCGCGCCGCGCTCCAGGCAAAAGTCCAGGACGTTCATGAACGACTGGACCGATTGAGCATCCTGAAACACCAGCTCTAGATCCACCCCCAGAAAATTGACCTGGCAGAAGTTCTTGCGCTGACCGTAGGTTTCAAAGCGGGTCCTGGAGGAGCGCAGAACGTCCAGCAGCTTGGCGACGAACACCTGAGAGCAGCTATTGAGGGTTTCATCGACGGTTTGCTGGTAGCGCGTCTGCAGCTTAGTCATCTGGCGACGCAATTGCACCACCTCCTGCGCCGAGCGCTGGCTCGCGGCCACCCGGCGCTCGAAGGTGAACACGATACGGGTGAGATCCTGATAGACCTTAAAGATTTCGCTGATGTAATCGACCGGCAGGCTCTTGGGCGGCAGCTTGCCAGACGGAACCGGCGGCAGTGTCTTGGCAGTCCGAGGATTGATGCCTCGACTATGGCCGTTCACTGGTGGCATTGACTTGGCATAAGGAGTAGGGGCGGGGGCTGCTGCCTCACCGTCTTCCTCCGCTTGTCGCGATTCTTCCATCGCGGTCAGCTTTTGGTCGAGTACGTTCACGGCTTGGCGAACTTTCTTGAGGATCAAGTAAGCGGTCTCTTCCTGGCGGCGCACCTCCAGGTTGACGTCAATCCAGTGGTTGACCTCGCGCAGCGTTTCCTGGAGAGTAGCTTCAAGATTGCTGATCTGGCTTTCCAGATTGTTGATCTTGCGGCTGGCCTGGCGATTGGCGCGCAGCAGAAAGAGGTTACGGCCCAGAGAAATCGTGGCTGCCGCCAACAAGCCGCCCACGATTAAGAGCAGGTACGGATCCTGCAGGATATCTCTGCCCATGCGAGGACTGGCGTCAGCAGCGGGAGCAGGCTGAGCCTGCATCAAGAACAGGGAGTGGGGGGTAGAGTGCATACCTAGAGGGCGCAAGCAGATGCTACCGTTTTAACGCCTAGTGTAAAACCAACCTGTAACAAACTATGCACTGACTGCTCAGATGGCTGAGCGATGGTGCGGCCCTCGCCTGCTCTGGAGTCTTCGTGAAGTTTGCCAATTCCTCGCGCCCGGCTGTTCTGGCCCTAGATTTTGATGGTGTGCTCTGTAACGGCTTGAGCGAGTATTTTCAGGCAGCCTGGCAGGTCTATCGACAGATTTGGGCCGAACCCAGTGAGCCGCCGCCATCGCTGGAGGCCGCCTTCCGTCGCCTGCGTCCGATGGTCGAAACCGGCTGGGAGATGCCGGTACTGCTGCGGGCGCTGATCTTAGGCAGCTCAGAGGTCGAAATTCGACAGGGGGAGACCTGGCGCACCCAAGTCCTGGCAACGACTCGCGCAACTCCAGCTGAACTTGCCGCTGCCCTCGATCAGGTACGCGATCAGTGGATTGTGCACGATCTGCCAGGCTGGCTAGGGGCGCATCAGTTCTATGCGGGCGTGAAAGAGCAACTGCAGGCGCTGCTCGCATCCGGCTTACCGGTGGTGATCATCACCACCAAAGAGGGGCGTTTCACCCAGCAGCTCCTGCAACAGCAGGGGCTGACGCTACCGCCTCAGCAGGTGATCGGCAAAGAGCGCGGCCAGCCCAAGGCCCAGAGCTTGCATCAGGTGCAACAGACTTACCAGATCGGGTTCGAGACGCTCTGGTTTGTGGAAGACCGGCTGAAAACGCTCCAGAATATCCAGCGCCAGCCAGACCTGAAATCGGTGCGGCTATTTCTGGCGGAGTGGGGCTACACGACCTCAGAAGATCTCGCGGCAGCTCGCTCAGATCCCCAGGTGGTCAGCCTATCGCTGGAGCGCTTTTGTCAGGACTTCACAGCTTGGCAGCAGGGCTGACTTGGGCGGTTAGGCTCCAGCCTCTGCTGAGTTTAGGGACAGGCTGAGGGGCGCATGCTCTAGCCAGGAGAGCACCGCTTCGTTCCAGCCTTCTGGGCCGGGGGCGGGTGCAAGGCTCCAATGACTCTGTCTCTGGTCCCATAGCTCTTGCAAGCGCTGCCCCGGAATCACCACTGCCTGGTCTACCGACTGCAGTAGAGGTAGATCGTTTGGGCCATCGCCCAGGCCTAGAGAGGTTACCGGGCCGTACTGTCGCCGATAGCACGACAGCAGGATCGACACCGCTTGTCCCTTATCCGCCGGGCCGGTGAGACACCAGAAGCGCCCGCCCCGCTGCAGACTCAGCGGCACCCGGCTTAAGCCCGCCGACTGTCGCGAGCCGCTCACCGCCGCCACCACACCGCGCAACAGATCGGGTTGGGCCTCGCAGGTGAACGGCTCGCTGTACTCGCGCTGGCGGGCACGGGCAGCCTCGTCTGGCGACAGCCCGGTCGCCGCCGCCACCTCTGCCACGCTCCAGTCGCCGAAGCCCCGAACCGGTGTGTTGGCTAGGGCGGTCTTGATCTGAGCCAGGGCGGCGCGGATCTGGTCATAGGGTTGACCCAGGGTCAGCACTCGGTATCGGCCCCGTTGCTGCCACTCTGGCCCTAAGAGCTTGGTGGGAAAGTAGTCCAAGGGAATGAACACGGCGGAGCCGTTCTCTGGAATCAGGGGGTGACTGAGTTCCAGCTGTTGCGCCAGGGGTTCGAGTTCGGCGCGGGTTTTACTGCTGACCAAGATTAGAGGAATATCCCGACGGCGCAGGGCTTTGAGAGCAGGGCAAGCTGCACTGTAGCGATAAGTCTCGTGATCTAGCAGGGTTCCGTCTAGGTCGGTGAAGACGATCCTCATTGAGCGTCAGGGTCAGGAAGAAGGAGTAACGACCAGTGAAAAGCGAGATTCGGAAAGCCAAACCGGTCAGGCAAAAGACCTGGCGACATCAAGAGAGCACCGAACGCTATTGTAACTGTTGCTCTAGCTGCGTTTCGCGCAGGCCCTCTGCTTCCCAGCGCAGGGTTTCGGCGGTTTCTTGCTCGACGGCTGCGCGGAGGTCTTCGCGCAGGGTGGGCATGGCCGCCAGGGCGCGCGTCCAGTCTGGGATCTGGCCGCGGATCGGGGCGTCTAGATAGTCTTTGCCCGCTTCGAGCACCACCTGCTCAAATAAGTCCACGGTCAGCTCCTCTTGGTGGCGGTCGTAGATCAGGCCGTTGAAGCTGGCATCGACAAAGTACTGCCGGATGAAGTCTTGGGCCTCGCGGCAGTACTTCACGCGCAGGGCCAGGATATCTTCGAGCGAGATCGTGACCCGCTCCAGCTCGATGAGCGTTTGCAGGATCGATTGCAGGATGTCGCGGCACATCTTGCGCAGGCCCTGCTGGGATGACGCGCCCAAATTCTGGTGCTTGTGGTCAAACACGCCCAGGTCGATCTGGGCGATGCGTTTGGTGGCGACATTGCGGTAGACCTCGGCCAGCATCCCCACCTCCAAGCCCCAGTTGGCGGGAAAACGCATGCTCAAGGCCAAGTCGCTATTGAGCGCAAATTCACCCGACAGCGGATAGCGATAGGCACTCAGGTAGCGTAGGTAAGGCAGCGAGCCGAACAGCTCGATCAACGCATCCAGCATCGGTGTGAGGAATAGCCGCGCCACCCGTCCATAGAGACAGCGGCTCTCAGAGCCGATGCGGGCATAGTACGCCTTGACAAAGGCCAGGCCGAACCCCTGCTCCAGCAGCGGATACAGCAGCTTCAGCGGGTAGGAGGCGTCGTAGGTCACGATGTCGGCGTCGTGCAGGGCAATCGCGCGCGACTCCAGGGTGGCTAAGCCCAGGGCCAGCCACACGGCCCGACCCTTGCCGCGATAGGTGGTCAGGTCTAGGTTGCGGTCTTTGAGATCTTCGAGCAGAGCGCTGACGCGGGGGCCATTTTCCCAGAGCACCAGGGTCTTTTGCGGCAGGGGAGCGAAAAAGCGGACGGCGCTGGCATACTGCTCCACACTGTCGGCATAGAGGGAGATGATTACCTGGCTCACAAACGGGCAAGCGCAGAGATGATAGCGAATGTTGGTGAGGGCGGGGCGCTCCAGCTCAGCGTAGAGGGCGGGGATGATCAGGGCCGTGGGCTCACGCTGGCTAAGCTGGGTCAGACGCTCACTGAGGGGTTCCAGGTTTCGCCCGAAGTCATGAACCGTTGTGATCAATTCCTGTTTGTAGTCCATTGGCGAGATGCTCCCTGATTGGGTGGCGCAGAATATTCACCACTGCTGGCGAAGACTATGCATCTGGCACGCAGTATACGCACAGACTCCAGGTCCTGACTGTTGCGCAGAATGCTAGATAACAGGACAGGGGCACTTACCCTGACGGGGTGGCGGGTATGGGCTCGCCGATGCGGGTGGGCTGGGCGTAGACCCGCTGGAGCGTGTTAATGTCCCGTGCGGAGATCGGCGGCGGGTTGCGGACCTGGGCGAAATACAGGGCATCGGTGGCTTGCTGACTGTGGCCCCAGATGCCTAGGGCGTGACCGAGCTCGTGCCGGGCGGCGGCCAAGGTGTAGACAGCGGGCTGAGACGGGCGCAACTGGATCGTAGCCCGTTGCGCCAGGGTCTTATCTGCCGCAACGTAAAACTGAACCTCGGTCAGCCCCGATCGTGCTCGTGCGCCGCCTGGGGGCGTCCGACGCTGCAGCGTGATGTTGGCACTTTCTGCATTGGCAGGCACTTCCTGCAGGGGCAGGTAGACGTTCCATTCGCGCACCGCTTGGCGCACGGCGGCGGCCCAGATGGCAGCTGGAGGGTCATCGGCAGCGGCATCGAGCGCGATGGTTACTGGCCAGTGCGTCCAGCGCAGATAACCCACGGACGATTCCTGGACCTGATCGAAGTAGTCGCCGCGCTGGCTGGGGTCCTGCCAGGCGGCGAGCGAGGTAGGTAGGGGCAGAACGCGAGCGGGCGGTAAAGCTTGGGCAAAGCCTCCGGAGGTTGAGCCCACCAGACCGATAAGGACGATCAAGATCAGGGCGGTCGCCCTACGCCAGGCTTTGCCTGGGGTCATTTGCCAAAAACCAGTGCGTCGCATCGCTACGCTGATTGCTCAGCCTCCCGTTTTTCAGGAAGATAACCTTTCGCCAGGGATTGTGTTGTATGCCCCGCAAGCGCAGCCGGTTCAAAACCAGCACCCTGCTCGTGACTTGTCCACACCAGGGCTGTTGCCAGCCGCTCCGCCGTCTCAACAGCGTGCGACATCATGTGTTCGCAGAAGGGGTTGAAGAGATCATGGCCTCGGGCCAATACACTCGCAAAAAAGCGATTTTCACCGCTCAATTGGGGCAGGTGGTCAACCGTCGATTCTGGCTCGAAGAGTTTTTCTGCTACAACCATGGCCGCCTCTGGTTGGCGGTTCATCGCTCGCCTGAGGGCAAGCACACGGTTTCTTTGCCTGCAACTCGGCTTTGGCAGCGCACTACCGGTACAATCGACCCCGACCATCCCAATCCCTCGGTCAGCGAATACACGCGGCGTATGAGCCGTGGCGCTTCGGTGGATTTGAAGTACCGCTATGGCTCCTAGCGAGGTGAAGTCGGCTTGGGATCGAAGGCGCGGGGTGGGGGTGGAGAAAAGCCTGGAATCCGGAATGGGGGGCGTTTGCCCCCCAAGCCCCCCACTGGGGGACGAAGCGCCTCCCCCAGACCCCCTGCGCAAAGGGTGGGTGAGACGCAGGGGTGAGTGGGATTGGGGGAGGCTCTTCGCCTGAGAGTCTTGGAACCTCTCGCGTGAGAATCTAAACCTCGCGGTCGAGGTTCTGAGCTTCGCTCGAGAGTCTTGGAACCTCGTTCGAGAGATTCAGAACCTCACCTGAGAGTCTCGGAACCTCTCGCATGAGAATCTGAGCCTTGCGGTTGAGGTTCAGAGCCTTGCCCGAGAGTCTCGGAACCTCGTTCGAGAGGTTCAGAACCTCGACCGCGAGTCTCTGAACTTGGTTCGAGAGATTCAGAG